>JAHFUA010000056.1 GCA_023265315.1 Acidobacteriota bacterium
CGGAGTGGAGGAGGCGCTGGCCGCGGGCTGCGACCAGATCATCATCATCACCGGCCGCGGCAAGCGCGCCATCGAGGACCACTTCGACGTCAGCTACGAGCTGGAGAAGATGCTCGAAGAGCGCGGCAAGACCGAGCTGCTGGCGGTGGTGCGGCAGATCTCGGACATGATCCACGTAGCCTACGTCCGCCAGAAAGAGGCCATGGGCCTGGGACACGCGGTGCTGATGGCGCGCGAGCTGGTGGGCAACGAGCCCTTCGCCGTGCTGCTGGCTGACGACGTGATTGACGCGCCCGTCCCCTGCCTGAAGCAGATGATTGACGTCTTCGACGAGACCCAGTGCTCGGTGATCGCCACTCAGGTGATCGAGGGGCCGGCGATCTCAGCCTACGGCGTAGTCGCCGGCCGGCCGGTAGACGGGCGCTTCCACGACAAGCTCTACGACATCACCAACCTGGTGGAGAAACCGAAATTCGCGGATGCGCCCTCGAAGCTCGCCGTCATCGGCCGCTACGTGCTTACGCCCACCGTCTTCGAGACGCTGGAACGCACGCCGCTGGGCGCCAGCGGCGAACTGCAGCTCACCGACGGCCTGCGCCTGCTGCTGCAGCGGGAGAAGCTCTACGGATACGTCTTCGACGGCAAACGCCACGATACCGGCGACAAGCTGGGATTCCTGAAAGCCACCGTCGAGTTCGCGCTCAAGCGTCCCGACCTGGGCGAAAGTTTGCGCGAGTGGCTGAAAACGCTAAAGCTCTAACGCGGCATTTGGCAACTCAGCACCGTTGGCTCGGGGGCGAGGGGGCGCCGCCTATCAGTGATGGGAATGCCTAGCCAGGGGAATCTGTAGCGGGTTCATCCGCTTGAGAATCCTGCCATAGATCGGTGAGTTCGGCTGCTTCAACTGCGACCTTCCGAAACTCAGCCTCGCTCATATCACCGTAGAGTCTGGCTAAGCGTTGCCGCTCCTGTTCAGTGCCAGCCACTGACTGCCCTACTGCAACGCATCCGTGAACAAAAAATCATGGTGCCACTCGGCCTTGTAGCCACGGCGACGCATCTCCGTCGTGAGTTGCGCCCAGTGGCGCAGGCTGTGGAAGAGCGCGTGGCCGAGCACCTTGCGCCGGCTGGCCGTCTGCTCTCCGGCTGAGAGCGTAGGGAAGGTAATCTTCCCGTTGAGGTCGGCTTCGGAAGCCGTCTTCAGATAATTCTTCATTTTTCCCTGCGCCGTCTTGGCGATACTGAAGATGTCGTCGATGGTGCCCTTGGGGAGGTCGGCGGGCTTTGTCAGCGGGCCGCCGGAAAGGCGCTCGGCATATTTCAGCTCCACACCGAAGATGTGCAGCAGCAGGTCGCGCACCGTCTTGCCCTGGCCGAGATCGACCGGGATCTCCAGCACGGCTGGGCCTTGCTTGGTCAGGAACTCGTGCCAGCGCTCGGTCTCCTGCTCGTCAAAGCGCAGCAGTTCGGGAAACGAGATTCCGATCATGTTCACCCCTTTTGTCGGTGGTCGATGGTCGCTTGTCGGTCGCTGACAAACGACCAAGGACTAACGCCCACCGACTTTGATCAGTGGGCCTGCGACTTCAACCTATTGGATTTCTCTTCCACGCTGTGGGCGAGTTTTTCTTTGTGGGCGGCCATTTTCTTGGCAAGCGCGGGATCGCTGAGCGCCAGAATCTGCGCTGCCAGGATGCCGGCGTTGGTCGCGCCCGCCTTGCCGATGGCGAGCGTGGCGACCGGGATGCCGGCGGGCATCTGCACCGTGGCCAGCAAAGCGTCGAGTCCCTGCAACGACGACGAGGGCATGGGCACGCCGATCACCGGCAGCGTGGTCTCAGCGGCGATCACCCCGGCCAGATGGGCGGCGCCGCCGGCGCCCGCGATGATGACTTTGATCCCGCGGCCGGCGGCCTGGCGGGCAAACTCGCTGGTGCGCCTGGGCGAGCGATGCGCCGAAGCGATGTCCATCTCGTAGGCGATGCCGAAGTCATCAAGCGCTTTGGCGGCTTCGCGCATCACCTCGAGGTCGGAATCGGAGCCCATGAGAATCGAGACCAGCGGTTGCTTGCTCATGCCCTCCCTTTCCCGCGGATTTCACTCCGCCGGACTGGATTTCAGCGTGCGGGCCGCGATGTCCTTGCGGTAGTGCATGCCGTCGAAGTGGATGCGGGCTACGCCCGCGTAGGCGCGCTCGACCGCCTGCGCCAGGTCGGCGCCGCGCGCCGTAACCCCCAGCACGCGCCCGCCCGCGGTGTAGAAGGCGCCGTCGCGCGCCGTGGTCCCGGCGTGAAAGACTTTCACGCCTTCCAGGCGGTCCGCCTCCTCGATCCCGGTGATCTTTTTCCCGACTTCGTAGGAACCCGGGTAGCCGCCGGAGGCCAGCACCACGCACACTGCCGGGTCATGGGACCATTTCAGGTCACCCTCGCTGACCCGCCCTTCAATGGATGCGATGAAGGCGCCCAGCAGGTCACTCTTCATGCGCATCAGCACGGGCTGCGTCTCGGGATCGCCGAAGCGGCAGTTGAACTCCAGCACCATGGGGCCGCGCGCGGTCATCATCAGCCCGCAATAGAGAATGCCCTTGTAGGCAGAGCCTTCCGCCTTCATGCCGTCGATCACCGGGCGCGCGACGTGCGTGAGCAGCCACTCCTGCATCTCGCCGTCGAGCAGCGCGTCGGTGGAATACGAGCCCATGCCGCCGGTGTTCGGTCCGGTGTCGCCATCGCCCACGCGTTTGTAGTCCTGCGCCGCCACCAGCGGGGCGATGCGCTCACCGTCGCTCAGCACCATGAAAGAAAGCTCCTCGCCTTCGAGAAACTCCTCCAGCACCAGACGCTTTCCTGCGCCCTCGAGGATTTTGCCGCTGAGCATGTCGGCGGCGACCGTGGCTGCCTCGTCCTTGGTGTTGCAGATGACCACACCCTTCCCGGCGGCCAGCCCGTCGGCCTTCACCACGACGGGAGGATGAAAGTGCACCAGCGCGTCCCTCAGATCGGCTTCCGAAGCGCACACCGCGTACCCGGCGGTAGGGATGTTGTGACGCTGCATGAACTCCTTGGCGAAGGCCTTGCTCGACTCCAGGCGGGCAGCCGCGGCCGTCGGCCCGAAGATGCGGAACCCGCGTAGGGCGAATTGGTCGACCACGCCCAGGCTGAGCGGCAGCTCGGGGCCGACCACGGCCAGGTCAGGCTGGATGCGGACGGCGGTCTCGAGCAGGCTGTCCGGGTTCTTCAGGTCGCCGGGCAGGCACTGGGCGTCGCCCGCGATGCCGCCGTTGCCCGGAACGCAATACACCTGGGTGACGCGCGGAGACTGGCGCAACTTCCAGACCAGCGCGTGCTCGCGTCCGCCACTTCCCAGGACAAGAACCTTCATGGGCGCTCCCGCGGAATAGAAAAGGTTAGGTGGAGCGGGCGGCGGTGTCAAACTTGAGGCGCTTAGCGGGCGTGAGCGAAGCCGGAGCCCGCTGCCGAAATCCCGAGCATAGCGAGGGACCCCGGGCCAGAAGCACCATCCCCAGAGCCGAAGTTCCCGGCGGACACCTTACTTGTCCCAAAAGCGACCGTATTAACCGTGATTAACCAACGGTGTATAATCTTGGTTGTCAGCCTGATAGCTTTCCCCAAATGATTACGATCTCTAAAGAAGACTACCTCAAAGCCGTCTTGGAGGCCGAGAGCGAGGGTGAGCACGTCATCTCGGCGACGCTGGCGCACCGGCTGGCGGTTTCGGCGCCGGCGGTCACCATGGCGCTCCGGCGGCTGAAGCGCGACGGCCTGGTGGCGGTGCGCGCCGACGGCCGGGTCGAACTGACTGCGGCCGGCAGGAAGGTGGCCCTGAGGACCATGGTCCGGCACCACCTGATCGAACGCATGCTGGCGGAAGTCTTCGGCATGGAGTGGTACCGGGTGCATGACGAGGCCGAGCGCCTGGAGCATGCCGTATCCGCAGAATTCGAAGCAAAACTGGCGGAAAAGTTGGGCCCGGCGGGCACCTGCCCCCACGGCAACCCAGTGGTGCCCGAGCGGAATGAAGTTCGCCGTCGGCGGGGGCTGCGCCTGCTGTCGGAAGCCAATCCCGGCAAGAGCTACCAGGTAAGCAGCATGTATGAGCGGGACAGCGCGCTGTTGCGCTTCCTCGATGAGCGAGGCATCCGTCCCGGAGCCAAGCTGCGGGTCCTGGAACGCAACTACGACCAGACCATGACCCTGATGACCGACAAGCACAAGGTCTCGTTGGGCGGCCCCGCGGCGGAAAAGGTCTGGGTAGCGCCGGCTGCCGCAGACAAATTGCGAAATCGTTAACCGGCATTTATTGATCTACCTGTACCAAGGCTAATGCCGACCACCTCCCAAGGCGATCCGGTAGAGGGTAGGGCGAATCCGGACCACGGCGCGCCCGCTGCCGAAGGCGGCGTCCGGCAGGTGGATCACCCCTCCCTCGAAGGGATCCACAGCACCGTCGAGGTGCCTCATCACGAGGCGGGATTCTGGCGGCAGTGGCGGGCCTACGTTGGGCCGGCCTTGCTGGTGAGCGTCGGCTACATGGACCCCGGCAACTGGGGGACCGATTTAGCGGGCGGGGCGGAGTTCCGATATGCCTTGCTGTGGGTGGTGGCCTTGGCCAGCCTCATGGCCATCTTCATGCAGGTGATTTCCGCGCGCCTGGGCGTGGTCACGGGCAAGGATCTGGCGCAATGCTGCCGCGACTGGTATCCGCGGTGGACACGCTGGCCGAATTGGCTGCTGTCGGAGGTGGCCATCGGCGCCTGTGACCTGGCCGAGGTTCTGGGAAGCGCGGTTGCTCTCAATCTTTTGTTCCACATCCCGCTGTTCTGGGCGGTACTCATCACCGCCACCGACGTGCTGCTGCTGCTGGCCCTGCAGCATTTCGGGATACGCACCGTCGAGGCGGTGGTGCTGGTGCTGGTAGCGACCATCGGCGTCTGCTATTTCATCGAAATCTTCGTTCTTCCGCAGACCGCGCCCAACTTTTTGGAGATGGGGCATGCGCTCCTCACGCCCGGTCTCCGCCAAGTGGGCATGGCCTACGTGGCGATCGGCATCATTGGCGCGACGGTCATGCCGCACAACCTCTATTTGCACTCGGCGCTGGTGCAAAGCCGCAGGTTCCAGAAAGACGAGCGCTCCCTCCGCAGCGCCATCCGCTTTAATACCATCGACGCAACGGTGGCGCTGGCCATTGCCTTCTTCGTCAACGCCGCCATCATGGTGCTGGCGGCCATGGTGTTCCATGGCCAAGAGAGCGTGACCGTCGCCGGCGGCCAGGTGATCCACTTCGGAAGCGGGGCGGATTGGATCCGCGTGGCCTACCTGACGCTGGCCCCGCTGCTGGGCACGGCCGCCGCCAGCATTCTGTTCGCCGTCGCCCTGCTGGCCAGCGGGCAAAGCAGCACCATCACCGGCACGCTGGCGGGCCAGGTGGTGATGGAAGGATTTATGCGCTGGAGGCTTACGCCATGGGTCCGGCGGCTGATCACGCGCGGGCTGGCCATCCTGCCGGCGATCCTGATCATCGGCCTGCGCGGCGACAGCAGCGTGAACGACCTGCTGACGCTCAGCCAGGTGGTGCTGGCCCTGCAATTGCCCTTTGCCATGTTCCCGCTGCTGCATTTCACCAGTTCCCGCAGGCGGATGGGAGCGTGGCGGAGCGGCTGGTTCCTGCTGATCGCCGGATGGACCAGCGCCATCCTGATTACCGCCTTGGACATCTATGGCCTGCCCGAGTCGCTGAAAGCGGCGTGGCAAGTCATCGTCGGCAGGTAAAAGGCGTTAGGATGTCCCCCGGAGAACCGACATGTACGACAAGATTCTCTTGCCCCTGGACGCCTCCCCCACCGACCGGGCGATCATCGAACACATCAAGAAGCTGGCGGGCATTATGCATAGCCAGGTCGTCCTCTTTCACGTGGCCACCGGCGCTTCCGCGCAATTCCGCGGCGCGGACGCGGCCGGCAAGGAGATCGATGAGAGCCGGGCCTACCTGGAACGGGTGCAGACGGAATTCGAAGCTGCCAACATCCCGGCGATGGCGGAGCTCGGCTACGGCGAGCCGGCCAAAGAGATTATCAAGTGGATCCAGGAAAAAGGCTGTGACCTGGTAGCCATGGCGACCCACGGCCACAAACTGCTGGCCGATATCGCACTCGGCACCACGGCCAGCCGCGTGCAACACAACGTCAGTGTTCCCGTCCTGCTGCTGCGGGCGCGCTGAGAGCAAGGTCGCCGGCCCTCGATCCTGGGGCGGGCGGCATCTCACATTACATAAACTGCGACGCATTGGGCTCATCCACGCCATCTAATGTGTTAAGTTGGAAAGTTTTCTATCGCTATCATGGAAGGACAGAAGTCATGAAGGACACTTTCAAGAGCCGCTCGCCGCTTCGTGTGGGAAACCGTGAATACCAGATCTGCCGCCTCGATGCGCTCGACAAGAACGGCCTGGCGACCACGCGCCTGCCATATTCCTTGCGCATTCTGCTGGAGAACCTGCTGCGCTTCGAAGACGGTAAAGCGGTGAAGGCCGACGACATCCGCGCGCTCGCCCGGTGGGACGCTAAGGCGGCGCCGGACAAGGAAATCGCTTTCATGCCGGCGCGCGTGCTCTTGCAGGACTTCACCGGCGTGCCCGCGGTGGTGGACCTGGCGGCGATGCGCCATGCCATGAAGAAGCTGGGCGGCGACGCCAGGAAGATCAATCCGCTGCAGCCCGCCGAACTGGTGATCGACCACTCCGTGCAGGTAGACGAATTCGGCACTCCCGGCGCCTTCCAGGCCAACGCCGAAATCGAGTTCCAGCGCAACCGTGAACGCTACGCCTTCCTGCGCTGGGGCCAGGAGGCGTTCAAGAACTTCAAAGTCGTGCCCCCGGACACCGGGATCGTCCACCAGGTCAACCTGGAATACCTGGCGCGCGTGGTCTTCGTAAATGAAGAGGACGGGAAAGCGGTGGCGTATCCCGACACGCTGGTGGGCACCGACTCGCACACCACCATGATCAACGGCCTGGGCGTGCTGGGCTGGGGCGTAGGCGGGATCGAGGCCGAGGCCGCCATGCTCGGCCAGCCGGTCTCGATGCTGATCCCGAACGTGGTGGGTTTCCGGCTGACCGGCCAGTTGCGCGAAGGCTCGACCGCCACCGACCTGGTGCTGACCGTCACCGAGATCCTGCGCAAGAAAGGCGTGGTCGGAAAGTTCGTAGAGTACTACGGACCCGGGCTGCGGACGCTGCCGCTGGCTGACCGCGCCACCATCGCCAACATGGCGCCCGAGTACGGCGCCACCTGCGGCATCTTCCCCGTGGACGACGAAACGCTGCGCTACCTGCGCTTCAGCGGGCGCAGCGAGGAGCAGATCGCGCTGGTCGAGGCCTACTGCAAGGAGCAGGGGCTGTTCCACACCGAGGGCACGCCCGAGGCGGTCTATTCCGACAATCTGGAACTCGACCTCTCGACCGTCGAGCCGAGCATCGCCGGTCCCAAGCGTCCGCAGGACCGCGTGACGCTCTCGGCGGCGCGCACCTCGTTCGAGCAGGCGCTGCCGACGTTGCAGAAGCCGGGCGCGAAGAAGGCGGCGCAGGCTGCTCCCGGCAACGGACATTTGGAAGACGGCTCGGTGGTGATCGCCGCCATCACCAGTTGCACCAACACCTCGAATCCCTCGGTGCTGGTCGCGGCGGGCTTGCTGGCCAAGAAGGCGGTCGAGAAGGGACTCACGACCAAGCCCTGGGTGAAAACCTCGCTCGCGCCGGGATCGAAGGTCGTCACCGAGTACCTGACCGAAGCCGGACTGATGTCGTATCTGGAAAAGCTGAAGTTCAACCTCGTCGGATACGGGTGCACCACCTGCATCGGCAACTCCGGCCCGCTTCCGTCGGAGATCTCACGCGAGATCCAGGACAAGGACCTGGTCGCGGTCTCGGTGCTCTCCGGCAACCGCAACTTCGAAGGGCGGATCAATCCCGAGGTCCGCGCGAATTATCTGATGTCGCCGCCGCTGGTGGTGGCCTTCGCGCTGGCCGGCCGCATCGATATCGACCTCAGCAAAGACGCGATAGGCACGGGTCGCGACGGCAAGCCGGTCTTCCTGCGCGACATCTGGCCCACGCAGCGCGAAGTGGTGGACACGGTGCAGCGCTCCATCCAGTCCAGCATGTTCCAGAAGAGCTACGCCGACGTCTTCCACGGCGACGAGCGCTGGCGCTCGCTTAACGTGCCTTCGGGCGAGACCTTCGCCTGGGACCCGAATTCCACCTACGTCAAGCACCCGCCGTACTTCGTGGACATGCCGGTGAAACCGCCGCAGGTGAAGGACATCAAGGGCGCGCGCGTGCTGCTGAAGCTGGGGCACTCGATCACCACCGACCACATCTCGCCCGCGGGCTCGATCAAGCCGGACAGCCCGGCGGGCAAATACCTGGTCGCGCACGGCGTCGACGTGAAGGACTTTAACTCCTACGGCTCGCGCCGCGGCAACCATGAAGTGATGGTACGCGGGACGTTTGCCAACGTCCGGCTGCGCAACCAGCTCGCGCCCGGCACCGAAGGCGGCTGGACGCGTCACCTGCCCGACGGCGAAGGCATGAGCGTCTTCGAGGCCTCGGAGAAGTACAAGAAGGAAGGCGTGCCGCTCGTGGTGCTGGCGGGCAAAGAGTACGGCTCCGGATCGTCGCGCGACTGGGCGGCCAAAGGGCCGTGCCTGCTTGGTATCCGCGCAGTCATCGCCGAAAGCTACGAGCGCATCCACCGCTCCAACCTGGTGGGCATGGGCATCGTCCCGCTGCAATTCAGGGAGGGCGATAGCGCCGACTCGCTGGGCCTCTCCGGGGAAGAGACCTACGAGGTCTCCGGGTTGAAGAAGATGCTCACCGGCAAATTCACCGGCGGCGGGCAGTTGACCGTCCGCGCCAAGCGCGCTGACGGAAACGCCATCGAGTTCCCCGTGACCGTGCGCATCGACACCCCGCAAGAGGCGCTCTACTATAAGCACGGCGGGATTCTGCAGTATGTGCTGCGACAGTTGGTGGGAAGTAGCGGGTAGCAATCAGCACTCAGCATGCAGCCAAGGCTGAACTTCCCATTTTTCACTTTTCACTTCCCACTTTCTAAATCCCTACCGGCTCGCTGTAGTCCGTTCCGGTGCGTCTTGCGGGGCGGCGTGATTCATACACGTTATAAGGCCGGCGGTTGGAGAAGCGCTTCTCGCGCAGCTTGCGGCCGGCCAGCAGGCCCGCGGTGACCACGCCGCCGGCGATGGCAGCCGCGGCGACCGCCTTGCCCGGATTGAGCGCGATGGGCTCGGCAATGCGGCTGGCAGCCAGCACCACGCGCCCGCGCGCTCCCAGGGCTTCACGGAAGTCCGCGAGCGATTTCTCCCCCGCGCGCTCCAGCACACGATAGGCGTGGACCACGGCGTAAGAGAGCGGGAATGAGCGGTCTTCGCCGCCGTTGACGATCGCGTGTTCAACTCCCCGGCCGCGCTGGCGCTCGAGCAGCGCCTCCAGCGCCTCTTCGATGATGTCCGGCTGAGTCCACAGTGCGCGGAAGGCGATGCGGCCCGACTTGTCGATGAGGAAGGTGGAGTTGGGCAGCTTGCCGTACTGGCGGTGGATGGGGCCGCGCAGGTGGTCCACGATGATGGGCATGCGGACCTCTTCCTGGTCGCGCAGCAGCTTGGCGGCACGGGTCTTCTCCTCCAGCGAGCGGTGCGCCGGGATGCTCTCGCCGGGATGCGCCTCGCGCACGTACACGAACAGGAACTGCACGTCGGAGCGGGTGAATTTGTGATAGAGGCGGTTCATGCCGGCGATGGAGCCCGCGGTCATGGGGCAGGTAATCGAGCCGAAGCTCAGGACCACATTCTTCCAATCGCGGTATTCGCTCAGCCGGACGGTCGTGCCCGCGAGCGTGCGGGCCTCGAAGTCGGGGGCGCGCTCGCCCGGCTCCGGACCGGCGCCGTTGCCGGCCATCTCTTTCTGAAGAAGGTCGCGGGTGAAGGATTCGTAGTTGTACTTGGAAAGGCCAAACATAATGGGCCTCCTGCCCGTCTGTTTTTTGGATGCCGCTCGGCCGGGGTGACGTTTTCCCGCGCCGCGGATTTTCATGATCCCGCAACTTGCCCGTGGTGGCAGCGCCGACTAGAATCGCAGGTTTGCGTTTTCTGGCCGGGACCAATTGTAGTCTTAACGCGATCATCCTGGAGGATTCATGGCAGCAGTCAAGGTGGGGGACCTGGCGCCGGATTTCGAGCTGCCGGCCGTGCTGGGCGACAAGCGGCAGAAGTTCAAGCTCAGCGAGCTGCGCGGGAAGAACGTCGTCCTGGCCTTCTACGTGCTGAACTGGACGCCCACGTGATCGGCGCAGATGCCGGCGTACGCGGTGGAGTGCGAACAGTTCGCCGGCCTCGATGCCCAGGTCGTGGGCATCAGCGTGGATTCCGTGTTCAGCCACATCGCCTGGCAGAAGAAAGATATCGGCCTGCTGAACTATCCTCTGTGCAGCGATTTCTATCCCCACGCCGAGGTCATCCAGAAATACGGCCTGCTGCGCGAGGGGCCGCCACTGCCCGGCATCAGCGAGCGCACCATCGTCATCGTGGATAAGAGTGGCAAGATCGCGTGGCTCCAGCAATACCGCCTGGACCAAGTGCCGGAGATCGACGAGATCTTGGAGGCGTTGCGGAAGATCAACGCGGACGCGCAGACACCGGCGTGAACTAAAAGCGAGATCCTTCGTTTCGCCTGCAGGCTGTGCCTTCTTGGTACTTGGTACTCGGTACTCGGTACTCGCTACTTGCTGCTCTCAAAGAGCCCGCGAAGCGGGCGGGGCCGGGGTTTCCAACGAGGCCGATTTTGCCTCGTTGGGGTGGCGGAACGTAGCCCACGGCGTAAGCCGTGGGACCGCCTAGACCGCCTTGCGCAGATCCTTCCCCTCGCTTTCCACACTGCGCTTCAAATATTCCGCCAGCAACTGCTGGGCACGGGTGGCAGAGCGGTTCTTCAGTCGCACCAGGCCGATCCTGCGCTGGGCGCGCCCGTCGGCGATGGGGATGAATCGGCAGCCGGTGTGCGGGGCGATGGCCATCTGCGGCACCACAGAAACTCCCATGCCGGCGGCGACCATCGCCAGGATGGTCTCGAACTGGCCGCTTTCGAAGGCCACGTTAAGCCGAAGGCGGGCGCGGCGGCAGGCCGTAAGCGTGTTCTCCCGGAAGCAATGGCCTTCCTTCATCAGCAGGAAGGGGTCACCCTCGATCTGCCGCAGGTCCACGCTGGTCTGTGCGGCCAGGCGATGGCGCCTGGGCACGACCACGTAGAGCGGCTCCCGCAGGAGCTCCTCGCACACCAGCCCCGGCCTGGGAATGGGCAGGGCGAGCAGCGCCAGATCAATGACCGCCTCCTGCAGACGCCGCAGCAGGACGGGCGTGGTTTCTTCCACCACGTTGATCTCGATCCCAGGATGCTTGCGCACGAAGGCGGCCAGGCGCACTGGCAGGAAATAGGGAGCAATGGTCGGGATGGCGCCCAGGTTGAGGCGTCCTTTCTCCGCCCCGGTCATCTCCTGGATCTCGAGCCGGGCTTCGCCCAGTTGCCGCAGGATATCCTCCGCGCGGACGAGGAACGCCTTGCCGAACTCAGTCAGGCGGACGGTGCGCCCCAGGCGGTCGAACAGCCGGGCGCCGAGTTCGCTTTCCAGCTTGAGGATCTGTTGCGACAGCGAGGGCTGGGCCACATGCTGCTCCTCGGCCGCCCGGGTGAAGCTGGCCTTGCGGGCGACGGCGCAGAAGTAGCGAAGCTGATGCAGTTCCATGGCGGCGGCAATCCAGACGCGAAAACTATTCGACGTATTACAACGATATCTTAGACCTATGAGTGGCCCTGCGCCTATCATCCTGCCAGGAGGTTTTGTACTATGGCTACGAAAGACGTTGTGAAGGCCGGAGACATCAGCAAGCGCGTGGGGGTGGAGGTGATCCGCGCCCGTGGCGTGGACGTCGACAAGCTGATCAAGATGCTGATCGCCAACGCCGGGGCGGAGTTTGCCAGCACCTATTACTACTACACCATCCTGCGCATGCACCTGGCCGGCCACGAAGACTACAAGGAGATTTGCGAAGACGCGCGCCTGGAAGACCGCGCCCACTGGGAGCTCATCGTCCCCCGCATTTACGAGCTGGGAGGCGAGCTGCCCAACGATCTGGTCGCCTTCCACAACCAGGCGGGATGTCCGGCGGCCAAGCTGCCCGACCCGCCGACTGCCGCCAACATCCTGCAACTGCTGCTCGAATCCGAACGCTGCGCCATCCGCAGTTGGATCGCGATCTGCGACATGACCTTCGGCAAGGACCCGCGCACCTACGACCTGGCGGCGCGCATCCTGAACGAAGAGATCGAGCACGAAGCCTGGTTCATCGAGCTGCTGGCCTGGGAGCGCGACAAGAAGTCCGTGCCCTCCGGTCACTTCCGCCGTGGCGAGCCGGGCGATGCGCCCTACAGCAAGAACCGTCCCTTCTACATCCCTGGCTAGCAACTGGACAAGAGTCCCCACCCTTCGAAAACCGCGAAGGGTGGGGCACCCTCGTACGTTACTCTGTAAGCGTGCGGCAATGCTTCAACATCACGCTGGTCACGCCGGAAGGCGAACGAACTATCACGGCAGGAAGCGACCAGCACATCTGGGAAGCGGCCGCGGCCGCCGGCGTACGGCTGCCGGCCATGTGTCACATGGGACACTGCCTGACTTGTGCCGGAAAGCTGGAAGGCCCGGGCGAGTTCGATCAGTCCGACGCGCGGCAGTATCTCCCCCAGGACCGCGCCGCGGGCTACATCCTGCTGTGCACCGCCAAGCCGCGCAGTGACCTTCGCATACGCACCCATCGGCAGCGCGCCATGCGGCGGTTCAGGCTGGATGCAGGCCTGCCCGCGCCCTACGCCGGGGTGTGAGACTCACCCGCCCCGGTCTTCAGCCGTGCAGGGCGCCGAGGACGTTGGTGAACAGCTTGCGTATCTCCGCGGTGGTGTAGGCTGCGGGATAATCGACCCGCCGGGCCAGCAACTGGTCGCGCAGCAGGCCTTCCAGCATCCCCATCAGGCCGGAGCGGACGGCCTGGGGATTGGCGTCGGAGCGAAGTTCTCCCGCTGCACGCATTTCCAGCAGCAGGGAGTCCACCGTCTTGACGAACGCCTGGTAGCCGCGGGTCAGCAGCACCATGCGGCCTTCTTTGCGCACACGGCGGCCTTCGAGCAGCATGAGTTCCTTCAGTTCGGGGTCGCGCTCGAGGGCGCTGAGCACGAGGTCGAGCAAGCTGAGCAGCTTCTCCACGGGCGTGGACAGCTCCTGGATGCCGCGCAGCGCGTACCCCATCTTTTCCCAGCCCTGATCGAAGATGGCCTCCAGCAGCCCTTCCTTGCTGCCGAAGTGCTTCATCAATTGCGATTCGCTGGTGCCGGCCATGCGCGCGATGGCCACCGTGCTGGTGTTCTCGTAGCCGCGGGAGGCGAACAACTGCTTGGCGGCGGCCAGAATCCGGTCGTGAGACGACCCAATTGCCTTGGCGGAGTCGCGCTGGGTTTCCTGAGCCATTTTGCCGGGAAGTCTATCAGGAAGATCGGTCCCACACCTTTTCCGTACCGTCTGAAGGCGTGTCCTTCCCGAAATCCTATTGTTTTTTGGCGCGCGTGGTGGTTGTTGGAGTGGCCGGGCCGGCTTGCTGCAGCATGTCGTCGATCAACTGGTAGAGCCTGGTCCGGTCCACGACTTCGACGAACGGCGCCCCAGTGGTGCTGTTACTGACCACGTAAATGGTCGGCGTGTGCTGGATGCCGGTGGCTTGCCCGAGCTGGTAGTCCGCCCTCACCTTGCGTTCCAGTTCCCCCTTGGGATCGACCACAAAGGGCAGCGCCGTCTTGTGCTCCTGGGCGAACTTCTCGGCGAAGGGGCGCAGGTTATCGGGCGTGATCTCAGGCTGGTGCTTGAAAACCTCGCTGCGGAACTCGTCGCCCAGCTTCTGCGACTTGGTGTCGAAGTAGCGCGCCAGAACCGCCGCCTGGAACGACCAGTTGTGCATGGGCAGCGGGAAGTCGTAGCGCACCAGCGGGATCTTGTAAGTGCGGGCCGCTTCCTCCAGCAGGGGATTGGCGCGGGCGCAGTCCGGGCACTGCAGATCTTCAAAGACCACGATGGCGACGCGGGCGCCTTTCGGCGGGCGCAGGGCGCGGGTGTCGCGGGCAAGAACCGAAACCGCCGCCACGCCCATCAGCGACAGCAAGAACACAGATGCGAATCGTCGGAAATGCATGGGTAACCTTTGGTCAGGCAGAAGCTGCATGCCCGGCCAGCCTCGCCCCTGGGCTCGCTCCATGGTAAACGAAACCCCCGGTGGGTGTCAGGCATTCAGGGCTTGGGCCGGGGTGCCAGGAGGGAGTGCCCATCCGACCGAGCCGCCGAATCATGGTGCACAATACTCCACGCTGACGAGGTACAGCCCGCAGGCCGGGGCCGTCGGACCGGCCACGGAGCGGTCGCGAGCCTGCAGAACCCGCTCCATCCCTGCGCAATCCAGCGTGCCTTTGCCCACCAGCAGGAATGTCCCCACCAGGTTCCGCACCATGTGATGCAGGAACCCGCTGCCACGCACGGTGTAGATCAACTCGTCTCCCTCGCGCTTCCATGCGGATGAATAAACTGTGCGCACGTTCGAGGACTCTTCCTCTTCGCCGCCGCGCTCGGGGTCCACGGCGGCGAACGATGTGAAGTCGTGCTCCCCTACGATGCGGGCGGCCGCGGCACACATCGCCTCCTCGTCCAGCGGGTAAGGGTAGTGATAGGCGTATCGCGCCAAAAACGGCGGGCAGATCTCGCCTCGGTAGATGCGATAGCGGTAGGTCTTGGCGCGCGCCGACTTGCGGCCGTGGAACTCCGGCGCCACCTCCTCTACGCTCAACACGCGAATAGCCGCCGGCAGCACGTGGTTGAGCGCCCGTTGCAAATTCTCAGTTGGGATGCCGGCATCGAGCTGGCAGGAGGCCACCTGGGCCAGCGCATGCACGCCGGCATCGGTGCGGCCCGATCCCTGCGGCAGGACCTTGACGCCGGTCACACGTTGGATGGCCTCTGCCAGCGCGCCCTGGACGGTCGCGCGCTCCGGCTGCACCTGCCATCCGTGGAAGTCGCTGCCATCGTAAGCCAGCGTGATTTTCAGGTTGCGCACGATGCGTCCACTCTCCGCGATCCGGCGAGCCAGCAGACGGCGCGGAAAGGTGGTTTATACTATCCCACTTGCCCGCAGTGGAATGTCGACGACCCGCGGCGCGTTCCGACGCGCCAGAAAATTGAAACCAGCAGTGGCTTCCTTGCGTATCAGCGGGTAACGATTCTCGTGTCTAGCAGTCTGTAATGAGGTTGGAACTGATTCCTTCGCGGAGATAACCGAATGCGCTTTTCCCGAGCCCTTTTTCTAGCGGCGTGGCTGATGGCCGCGGCCGTGCTGCTTGCTGCTCCCAGCCAGCCCGCGCTGGCGCAAACTACCGATTATTCCAAGTCGGTCTCGCAGTTTCCCAACGTGGTGGGTCCGTACATGCCGCGGCATGTGCCCGAGCCCAATCTCGCCAACAGCGCGCGCATCGGCCAGTTGATGAAGGAAGGAAAAATCTACTTGTCGCTGGATGATGCCATCGCGCTGGCGCTGGAGAACAATCTTGACCTGGCCATCGCGCGCTACAACCTACCCATCGCCGACACGGACATCCTGCGCGCCAAGTCGGGCGCTTCCACGCGCGGCGTGAACACCGGACTGGTACAGGGCACGCCCGGCGGCGGCGTGGGCACTATCGGCGCGGGCGGCGTCGGCGCCACCTCGACGGGAGCGGGCGCCGGCGGCACCAGCGCCGCCACCGGCGGCGCCGGCACCGGCGCTTCCGGACTGGTAACCTCCACCCTGGGCGTGGGTCCTCCGATCGGGTCCTACGATCCCATCCTAACCTCGACCCTGAGCATCGAGCACCTGGTGTCGCCCACTGCCAGCCCCTTTTCTGGCGCCACCACCCTGGCCCAGAACACCGCCACCGCGAACTTCGGCTGGGTGCAATACTTGCCTACTGGCACCACCTACTCCGTCACCTTCAACAATCAGCGGCAGACCACCAACAGCTTCTTCACGCAACTGAGTCCCATCATCAGCAGCGGCATGCGCATCACCTTCACCCAGCACCTGCTGCAGGGGCTGAGCATCAACGCCAACCGGCGTTTCATCACCATCGCCAAGAATAACCGTGAGATCTCCGATGTGGCCTTCCGCTCGCAGGCCATCAACACGGTGGCGCAGATCGAGAACATCTACTGGGACCTGGTCAGCGCCTATGACGACGTGCGGGTGAAGGAGCGTTCGCTGACGCTGGCCGAGAAGACGCTCTCTGACAACAAAAAGCAGGTGGAGATCGGCACCCTGGCGCCCATCGAGGTCACCCGCGCCGAGTCCGCCGTGGCTTCCGGGCAGCAGGACCTGATCGTCTCCCAGACCAACCTGCAACTGCAGCAGTTGCTGATGAAGAACGCGCTCACCCGCAACATGACCGACGCGCAACTGGCCGCCGCTCCCGTCATCCCCACCAGCACCA
The DNA here is from genome assembly GCA_023265315.1 of Acidobacteriota bacterium. GTDB lineage: Bacteria > Acidobacteriota > Terriglobia > Terriglobales > Acidobacteriaceae > JAHFUA01. Next base: position 16,639 of record JAHFUA010000056.1, read on the forward strand.
TGGAGCTGCCCAAGCAGGAGCCGGTCGTGCCCATCCAGGACCTGATCAACGACGCGCTGCAGCACAGCCCCGATCTGGCCCAGTCGCGCATCGACCTGACGAACCGCGACCTCACCAAGAGGGCCGCGCGCAACGAGCTGCTGCCTACCGTGGACCTGGTTGCCTGGTATGGCGCCGCCGCCCTGGCCGGCAACACCAATCCACTGGCAATCTGCAGCCCGACGAATCAGACTTCATTCTGCATTCCGCCCGCCAATGTGCTGACGCCTACCGGTTTCACCGATGCCTTCTCCAACCTGTTCGGCTACAACGCGCCCGACTACGCGGTCGGACTGAGCGTGAACATCCCCATCCGCAACCGCTCGGCACAGGCCGATCAGGTGCGGTCGGAGCTGGAATACCGCCAGGCCCAGGTACGCTCGCAGCAACTCCAGAACCAGATCGGCATCCAGGTACGCAACGCGAACTTCTCGGTGCAGCAGAACCGCGCCCGGGTGGACGCGGCCATGAGCGCCCGCCAGCTCGCGGCCGAATCGCTCAACGCCGAGCAGAAGAAATACGCCCTGGGCGCCTCCACCAACACCCTGGTGCTGCAAGCCCAGCGCGACCTGGCGCAGGCGGAGGCCAACGTGGTCACCGCCATGTCCGCCTATGAAAAGTCCAAGGTCGAACTGGAGCGGGTCATGGGGCTGACGCTCACCCACAACGGCATCGAGATCGCCGACGCGGAGAGCGGCAAAGTGACGCGCATGCCCAACGTGCCCGGTATCCTGCCGCGGCAGGAATCTGCACCGCCGCCCTCCATGCCGCCGCTGGTCCCTATCCAGCCGGAGCAGAAGTAGCGGCACACCGGCCTCGGTCTCGGCCCCGGCGTTCCCGCGCTGGGGCCTTGGTTTTTGCTGATTGCTGAGCTGCTGACTGCTGAATGCTATGCTTTCGCCGTGACTCTGTCGGTCGTGGTCATCACCTATAACGAAGAAGCCAACATCGGCCGCTTGCTGGAGAGCGTGCGGCTGGCGGATGAGCACGTCATCCTCGATTGCGGCTCGACCGACCGCACCCTGGAGATCGCCCGCGCCTTCGGCGCCAAGACTTTCACGGAAAAATGGAGAGGCTACTCAGCCCAGAAGAATGCCGCCATCGACAAGGCCAGCGGCGACTGGGTGCTGTCACTCGATGCCGACGAGGCCGTCGAGCCCGAATTGATGGCGGAGATCCGCCACGTCCTCGACCACAACCCGCCGGTGAATGGCTACTACATACCGCGCAAAAATTATTTCCTCGGGCGCTGGATCCGCCACGGCGGCTTCTATCCCGACCGCAAACTGCGGCTATTCCGCCGTGGCCTGGGCCGCTTCGGAGAACGCGCGGTGCACGAAGTCGTTCAGGTGGATGGCCCCACGGGCACGCTCAACCACGCCCTGGTGCACAACGCCTATCCCACGCTCGAGGGCTACATCAGCCACATGAACCGCTACTCGTCGCTGGGCGCGGAGATCGCGGTCACCGAAGGCCACAGCGGCTTCAGCCTGCTGAACATCCTGATCGCCCCCCTGGCGACCTTCCTCTACAACTACCTCTTCCGCCTTGGGCTGCTGGACGGCCGGGAAGGCTTGCTGCTGCACCTCTACCACTCCACCTACGTGAGTTGGAAGTACGCCAAGGCCTGGGAGCTGGCGCGGCATGCGAGGCCTGAATCCAGCAGCACTACAGATCGTCAGGGGTGAGCCCGGTTGTTGTCGGCGATCACTCGATAGGCCAAAGCCTGCACGCGCAGCAGCGCTTCCTGCCTACTCTTGCCGTAGACCATCACGCCCGGAAGCTCGGGGACTTCAGCGATCCAGCGGCCATCCTCTTCACGATCAAAGACAACTCGGAACACTTGCTGTTTCAGGTGGTCTGATCCCCTGGCACGCACTTTAGCGGCCCGTTTCTTCCTAGCGTGATTCGCCATGAGTCTTAATCTAGCCCCTCTGTTATCTCCCAGCACCCCTGATGTTCTTGCCGCCGTTTTCGGCATCTTCTATCATGACGTTAACTGGCCGCCTCCATGACGCCCAAAGACAAGCCCCACAAGCCGCCCGTCGCTGAGAGTCCCATCCAGGAGGTTTTTGAAGGACGGCATCCCTCAGCCTCGGAAAAGCAGTGGGCGGAAGACACGCTGCTGCCCACGCTGGAGAAGAATCCGGAAAAGCCCATCGGCAAGCCCACGGGCGTGAACCTCGATGAGCAGGGGCGCGCGCGCTACACCACCATCTCCGGCCAGCCCATCCAGCGGCTTTACACGCCGGCCGACCTGCCCGAAGACTGGGAGTATGCGCGCTACCTGGGCTATCCCGGTCATGCGCCCTACACGCGAGGCATCCACGCCACCGGCTATCGCGGCAAGCTCTTTACCATGCGCCAGTTCTCCGGCTTCGCCTCGCCAGAGGAGACCAACCGCCGCTACAAGTATTTGCTGACGCAAGGCGGCGGCGGGCTCTCGGTGGCCTTCGATCTGCCGACGCTGATGGGCTATGACTCCGACCATACCGCCAGCGAAGGCGAAGTCGGCAAGTGCGGCGTCGCCATCGACTCGCTCGAGGACATGGAGATCCTCTTCGACGGCATCGACCTGGAGAAGACCACGGTCTCGATGACCATCAACTCGCCCGCCTCGGTGCTGTGGGCCATGTACCTGGTGGTGGCGGAAAAGCAGGGCGCCGGCTGGAAGAAAATCTCGGGCACCATCCAGAACGACATCCTCAAGGAATACATCGCGCAGAAGGAATACATCTATCCGCCGGCGCCCTCCATGCGCCTGGTGGTGGACACCTTCGAGTTCGGCTCGCTGTTCACGCCGCGCTTCAACACCATCTCCATCAGCGGCTACCACATCCGCGAGGCCGGCTCGACCGCGCTGCAGGAGCTGGCGTTCACTATCTACGACGGCGTCGAGTACGTGGAGTGGGCGCTGCGCCGCGGCCTCAAGTTCGACGAATTCGGGCCGCGCCTCAGCTTCTTCTTCAACGCCCACAACGATTTCTTCGAGGAGATCGCCAAGTATCGCGCCGCGCGCAAGATCTGGTACCGGCTGGCGAAAGACCGTTTCCACGCGCAGAAAGAGCGCACCTGGCTGATGCGCTTCCACACCCAGACCGCTGGCGTCTCACTGCCGGCGCAGCAGCCGATGAACAACATCGCGCGCGTGGCCATCCAGGCGATGGCGGCCGTGCTCGGCGGAACGCAGTCGCTGCACACCGATGCCTACGACGAAGCGCTCGCGCTGCCCACCGCCGAGGCCGCGCGCATCGCGCTGCGCACGCAGCAGATCATCGCCTACGAATCGGGCGTGGCGCAGACCATCGATCCGTTGGGCGGCTCCTACTTCGTCGAGCGCATGACCCTCGACATGGAAAAGGGCGCCTTCGATTACTTCGAGAAGCTCGACGCCATGGGCGGCATGGTCAAAGCGATTGAGCGCGGCTATCCGCAGAAAGAAATCGCCGAGGCTTCGTACCAGTATCAGCGCGCGGTCGAAGCACGGGAGAAGATCATCGTCGGCGCCAACGATTTCGTCATCGAAGAGAAGACGCCGGAGATCCTCTATATCGACGAGACCGTCGCCCGCCAGCAGTGTGACAAGCTGAAGAAGCTGCGCGCGCGGCGCTCGAACGAAGAAGTGCAGCGCCGCATCGAT
>JAHFUA010000057.1 GCA_023265315.1 Acidobacteriota bacterium
CGAACAGGGATTTTGAACACGGGAGAGAATCGAACAGAATGCCGGTTCCGGTATCACAGGCGTGGACGGTCGCGACTTACGTCCTGAAGCAGAAGCTGAAGGGGCGCAAGCAGTATCCGCTCGTCCTGATGCTGGAGCCGCTGTTCCGCTGCAACTTGGCGTGCGCCGGCTGCGGCAAGATCCAGTATCCCGGCCACGTGCTCAAGATGCAGCTCACGCCGGAAGAGTGCTTCCGCGCGGCGGAAGAGTGTGGCGTCCCGACGGTCGCGATCCCGGGCGGCGAACCGCTGCTGCATCCTCAGATCGGGGAGATCGTCGCCGGCCTGGTCGCCCGCAGGAAGTACATCTACCTGTGCACCAACGCGCTACTCCTGAAGCAGAAACTTGATCTGTTTACCCCCAGCAAGTACCTGACGTTCTCCGTCCACCTCGACGGCCAGCGCGAGCACCATGATTTTTCCGTCTGCCTCGAGGGCGGCTACGACAAAGCAGTGGAAGGGATCAAAGAGGCGCTGCGGAGCGGCTTCCGTGTGACCACCAACACCACGCTGTTTGACGGCGCCGATCCCCAGAGCGTGCGCGCCTTCTTCGACGAGATGATGGAGCTGGGCATCGAGGGCATGATGCTCTCGCCCGGCTACTCCTACGAGAAGGCGCCCGACCAGCACCACTTCCTGGGACGCGCGCGCACCCGGCGGTTGTTCCGCGCGATCCTCGCAAACCGCAAACAGACCTGGCGCTTCAACATGTCGCCGCTTTTCCTGGAATTCCTGATGGGCAAGCGCGATTATCCCTGCACCGCCTGGGGCATGCCCACCTACAACGTGTTCGGCTGGCAGAAACCCTGTTACCTCTTGCAGGACGGCTACGCGGATTCCTTCGCGGAGCTGCTCGCGACCACCGAATGGGAGCACTACGGGACTGAGTCCGGCAATCCCAAGTGCGCCAATTGCATGGTGCACAGCGGCTACGAAGCCTCGGCAGTGAACGATACCTTCAGCTCGCTCCGTGGTATCTGGCAGACGGCGCGCGCGACTTTCAGCCGCTATCGCGATCCCGACGCTCTGCGCCTGCTCGACGAGCCCGTGCGTCCGGTGCACGCTATCAATCCGCTGGTGCAGCTCGAGACAGAAACGCCGCAGGAGGCGCACCAGTGAGCGGGCGCGAGGCAGGGCGGGATACCCCGCATAGTCCAGACACGCTGGAAGTCGTTACCGGAGCCCAGCGCGACGAGTTGGAAGGCTGGGTACCGGAGCTGGCTGGCGAAGAAGAACTGCGGCAGGCGCTGGAGCAGGCCTTCGGCTATCGTGGCGATGTTCTGATCACGCGCAAGGATGGCTCCAAGATCGAAGGATACATCTTCGATCGGCGCACCGGACGCACCCTGGCCGATTCCGCGGTGCGCGTGCTGCCGAAAGATGGCGGCGCGAAGGTCTCGATCTCCTACGCCGATATTGCCGGTCTTGCCTTCACCGGCCGCGACATGGCCGCGGGCAAGAGTTGGGAGAACTGGGTGCGGCAGTACTGGGAACGTCGTGCGGCGGGGGAGAGGAATATTTCGCTGGAGCCGGAGAGGCTGGAATAGGTTTCCAGTTTCTCGTTTCTGGTTTCTCGACAGAATCAGATTCTACCGAGAAGCGAGAAACCGGAAACGAGAAACTCAGTTGAAGGTTTTTGTCACAGGCGCTACCGGCTTCGTGGGAAGCCACGTGGCGCGCGTTCTTTCACAACAGGGCGCGGAGCTGCGGTTGCTGGTCAGGGCAACGAGCCGCACGGAGAACCTCGAGGGCCTCAGGGCCGAGCGTGTCACCGGCGATCTGTGCGACCGCGAGGCGCTCGGCCAGGGGATGTCGGGCTGCGAGCTGGTGTTCCACGTCGCCGCCGACTACCGGCTGTGGGCGCCCGATCCGCGCGAGCTCTACCGCGCCAACGTCGAGGGCACGCGCACTGTGCTGGAAGCCGCGCGCGCAGCCGGCGTGCGGCGGGTGGTGCACACCTCGAGCGTCGGTACCATCGGTTTCCGCACCAATGGCCGGCCGGCGGACGAAGATTCGCCGGTCTCGCTCGCCGACATGATCGGCGCCTACAAGCGCTCAAAGTTCATGGCAGAGCAGGTGGCGCTCGAAGCCGCGCGCGGCGGTTTCGATGTCGTCGTGGTGAATCCGACCACGCCGGTCGGCGAGCAGGACATCAAACCCACACCCACAGGGCGCGTGATTGTGGACTTCCTCAAGGGGAAGTTCCCGGCATACGTGGAGACAGGGCTGAACCTGGTGGACGTTCGCCAATGCGCGCACGGGCACGTGGCGGCGGCGGAGAAGGGCCGGCGCGGCGAGCGCTACATCCTGGGCGGCGAGGACCTGACGTTGAAGCAGATTCTCGACCGGCTGGCGGCGATCTCCGATCTGCCGTCGCCCAAGCTGAAGCTACCGTACGCGGTGGCGCTGGCCACGGGCGCGGTGGACACGCTGTTCACCGGCGTGTTGCTCGGGCGCGAGCCGCGGGTGACGCTGGATTCGGTGCGCATGGGTCGCAAGAAGATGTTCGCGTCGTCGGCCAAGGCGGAGCGCGAGCTGGGATGGAAGATCGTCCCCGTAGACGAGGCGCTGCGTCGCGCCGTCGATTGGTTCCGGGCGCACGGCTATGCCTAAGGTCGGGATCGTCACCGCGATGGCGACGGAAGTTTGGCCGCTGATACGGGATTGGCGGGTTACACATGCGGGCGCGACTTGGTCGCGCCTGGACGGGCGACGGCGCCCGTCCCCACCTGACCAACGACGCTACAAGTTCTTTGAGAGCGAGGATGCCGTGCTGCTGTGCGGCGGGATCGGGCACGAAGCAGGAAAGCGCGCCGCCGAAGCGGTGATCGAATACGCGAGGCCGTCCTTGCTGATCGCCACTGGCCTCGCCGGGGGCCTCAAGCCGGAGTGGACGCTGGGGCGGACGATGGTCGCGGCGGAAGTCGTGGACGAGGCCACCGGACGGCGATTCAGGACCGCTCACGGCGAGGGAACAGTGGTCAGCTCGCACGAGATTGCGCGCGCTGAGAAGAAGCGCGAACTGGCGTCGCGCTTCGCCGCCGACGTGGTGGACATGGAAGGCGCGGCGGTGGCCGAGGTCGCCGAAGCGCACGGGCTGCCGTTCCTGGCGGTGAAAGCGGTCTCGGACGAAATGGCTTTCGAGTTGCCGCCGCTGCAGGAGTTTGTCGATGCCGACGGCCGCTTTCGTGGTGCGCGCTTCGGATTGTGGGCGGCATGGCATCCGCGCTGGTGGCCGGCGATCGCGCGGTTGAAGAAGAGAAGTGATGTGGCGGCGGCGGCTCTGGCGGGGAAGTTGAGGGAAGTGATCGCGATGGGCGATCGCGTGGTCGTCGGTCGGCGGCTGTCGGTCGTCGGTCGAAACCCAGGTTCTTCCTAGATTCGTAATGGGATGGGGAATTTAGTTGGCGTAGATGGCGACGGCAACACAATCCGGCACGAAGCACGCCCGCAGGGCAATCCCCGCCACCATGACCGCGGCGGTCTATCGCGGCCCCAACGACGTGCGCATCGAGAGCGTGCCGGTGCCCGAGATCGGGCCGGGGGAAGTGCTGGTGCGGGTGCACACCTGCGGCATCTGCGGCACGGACCTAAAAAAGATTGCCACTGGCTCGCACTCGGCGCCCCGCATCTTCGGCCACGAGACGGCGGGCATGATCGCGGCGGTGGGCCAGGGCGTACGTGGTTTTGAAGTCGGCGACCGGGTGATGGGGTTCCATCACATCCCTTGCCGTGAGTGCTATTACTGCCGGCACAAGGTATTCGCACAGTGCCCGGTGTACAAGCGCGTGGGCTGCACGGCGGGCTTCGAGCCCGCGGGCGGCGGCTTCGCCGAATACGTGCGCGTCATGGACTGGATCGTGCGCGGCGGGCTGGTGAAGATCCCCGATGATGTCTCCTACGAGCAGGCGTCGTTCATCGAGCCGGTGAACACCTGCATGAAGGGGATCGAGACGCTGCACCTGGCGCCGGGCGAGACCGTGCTGGTGATGGGACAAGGTCCGATCGGACTTGTGCTAGCGTACCTGGCCAAGCGCGCGGGTGCACGGGTGATAACTTCCGATTTGTACGCCCAGCGGCTTACAATAGCGTTGTCACTCGGTATTGTGGAGACCATCGACGCCTCGCGCATTGAGAGCGTGCAACGCGTGCGCGAGTTGACCGAGGGACGCGGGGCTGATGCCGTCATCCTGGCGGTGGCCGCCAACCAGCTCGTCCGTCCCGCCCTGGAGGCAACGCGACCCGGCGGCAGAACGATGTTGTTCGCGCAGACTGTGCGCAGCGAAGTCGGCATCGACCCGGCTGCCATCTGCGTGGACGAGAAGTCGTTAGTGGGCTCCTATAGCGCATCGGTAGATCTGCAGGAAGAGTCGGTGCGGTTCGTGCTCGGCCGCGAGCTGGATTTGACGCGGATCATCACGCACCGTTTTCCGCTGTCGCAGGCGGTGGAGGCTCTGCAACTGGCTGCCCACCCGCGCGCGGATTCGCTGAAAGTGGTGGTGCAACCCGCCCTGCACCCCAGCAAGCCAAAACCGGGTTTGCTGGGGACCCCGGCGGCGGGCTGGGAAGGAATTACGTGAACGGAAACATGACGGCCGCTGTCCTCTATGGCAAGGAGGACGTGAAGATCGAGAAGGTGCCGATCCCCCGCTTGGGTGAGGGAGAGGTTTTGATCAAGGTGCAGGTGGCACTCACCTGCGGCACCGACCTGAAGGTGTACCAGCGCGGGTATCACGCGCGCATGATTGTGCCTCCGGCGCTGTTCGGCCACGAGCTGGCGGGAGTGGTCGAGGAAGCGGGGCCCAACGTGCGCTGGTTCCGCAAGGGTATGCGGGTGGTGGCGCTGAACTCCGCGCCCTGCCAGATGTGCTTCTACTGCTCCAAGCACCAGGAGAACCTCTGCGAGGACCTGTTGTTCAACAACGGCGCCTACGCCGAGTACATCCGCATACCGCGGCGGATCGTCGAGACCAACATGCTCGCCATCCCCAACCACGTCAGCTTCGAAGAGGCCGCCATGGTCGAGCCGCTGGCCTGCGTGCTGCGCGGGCTGCACGAAACCGGGGTGGAGATCGGCGACACCGTCACCATCATCGGCGGCGGGCCTATCGGGCTGATGTTCGTGCAGGCGGCCAAGCTCACCGGCTGCAACGTGATCGCGGTGGTCAAGCACGACTCCCAGGGCTCGGCCGCCAAACGCTTCGGCGCCGACGACATTGTGCTGACCCCCGGCACCGCGGACGTGGTGGAAGCCGTGCGCACGCTCACCCCCGACCGCCGCGGCGCCGACGTGGCCATCGAGGCCGTGGGGCGTCCGCAGGCCTGGGAGTGGGCGGTGGACATGGTGCGCAAGGGCGGCACCGTGAACTTCTTCGGGGGATGCGCCAGCGGAACCAAAGTTCCGCTCGACACCAGCCGCCTGCATTATTCCGAGATCACGCTGAAGGCAACGTTTCATCACACGCCGGAGGCGGTGCGCAAGGCGTTCGCACTCATCGTGGAGCGCAAGATCCGCGGCACCGACTACATCACCGGGGAAGCGCCGCTGTCGCGCTTGCAGCAGGTGCTCCGCCACATGCTGAACCGCAACGGGGACATCAAGACGGCCATCATCCCCGGACACTAGCGCGGCGCGGGAATCGAGCTGAGTCTTATGTCGACCCTCGCGAGCCACGGTTCCCCTGGCTTGAACAACAGGAGTACAGCGCGCGCGGACGGCTGGGCCAGGCTGCCTGCCGAATACGCCATCCCCGACCAAGCGCCATCGCTCGAAGAAGCGCAAGCTTACTGCGAGCGCCTGGCGCGCCGTCATTACGAGAATTTTTCCGTCGCCACCTGGTTTCTGCCTAAGCGGCTGCGCCCGCACTTCTACTCCGTCTATGCCTACTGCCGGATCTCGGACGATCTGGGCGACGAGGTCGGCGATCCGCAACAGGCGCTGGCGCTGCTCGGCGAGTGGGAGCGCGAGCTGGAAGCCACGTACTTCAGCTTGGCAGGGTTGGAGCAGGGCTTCAGCCCTGCAGTTGCGGCGGATAAAAAGGTCAGAGCTTTAGCCCCTGAGGTAAGGGCCCCGCGCCATCCTGCGTTCATCGCGCTGCGCGAGACCATTCGCGCGTGCGACATCCCGCAGCACGAGTTCTCCGATCTGCTGAAGGCGTTTCGCCAGGACCAGACTGTCCATCGCTATGAAACCTTCGACGATCTGCTGGGCTACTGCCGGTATTCGGCGAATCCGGTGGGACACCTGGTGCTCTACGTCTGCGGATATCGCGATGCCGAACGGCAGCAGCTCGCCGATTACACCTGCACCGCGCTGCAACTGGCGAACTTTTGGCAAGACGTGAGCGTCGATTGGCAGGAGGGCCGCGTGTATTTGCCCCTCGAAGACATGCGGCGCTTCGGGGTGAGCGAACGCGAGATCGCCCAGCGGCGCCCGACGCCCGATTTTTTGAAGCTGGTGAAGTTTGAAGTCGAGCGGGCGCGGGAGTGGTTCGAGCGCGGCCTGCCGCTAATCGAACGCGTGGACCGCGATTTGGGGATCGACATTGAGCTGTTCAGCCGCGGTGGGCAGGAGATCCTCAAAGCCATCGAGCGCCAGGGCTTCGACGTGTTGCGCCAGCGGCCGGTGATCTCCAAGCTGCGGAAGCTGTGGCTGGTGGCAAGGGCGGGGCTGAATCGGGTGATCGGGGGATCGGGTCATCTGGTGATCTGAAGGCGGTCAGGAACCAGCGCTTTTCGCTGACCCGCTGACCCGATCTCCCGCTGACCCGATCTCCCGCTGACCCGATTCCATTGGCTCAGGTCGGAAGCCCTGGGATGGCTGGAAATGAACTCGCAACTGGCAGCGGCGTACGCAGTGTGCCGGCACATCACACGCTCGGCGGCGCGCAACTTCTATTACGGGTTCCTGGTGCTGCCGCGGGAGCGTCGCGACGCGCTGAGCGCGGTATACGCCTTCATGCGTCACTCCGACGACCTCTCCGACGATCCCGGACTCACCCGCCGCGAGCGCGAGGACAGGCTAACGGAATGGCGCAACGCGCTGCACCGCGTGGTCGCGGGCACACATACCGACGATCCCGTGCTGCTGGCGGTGGCGGACGCGCAGCGGCGTTTCAAGGTTCCGCTGGAACTGTTCGACCGCCTGGTCGAGGGCACGGCCATGGATGTGACCGCGCGGCCCGGCGAACCCATCCGCTACCAGACCTTCGACGACCTGCGCCGCTACTGCTATCACGTGGCCTCGGTGGTGGGACTGATCTGCATCAAGATCTTCGGCTATCGTGACCCGGCGGCGGAGGCGCTGGCCGAGCAGTGCGGGCTGGCCTTCCAATTGACCAACATCATCCGCGACGTGAAGGAAGACGCTGGGCTGGGGCGCGTTTACCTGCCGGAGGAAGATCTCGAACGCTTCGGACGCTCGGCGGGGGAGCTTGACCCGGCGCTCCTGAAGAACGGCTTCGATGCCGCCGGCTTCCGCCCGGTGCTGGAGTTCGAGGCCGAGCGGGCGCGCGAGCTCTACCGCGCCGCCGAGCAATTGCTGCCGCTGATCGACGAGGAGAGCCGTCCGGCGCTGTGGGTGCTGGTGGAGATCTACCGGCGCCTGCTGGAGAAGATCGCGGCGCACGGCTACGACGTCTTCGGGAAGAAGATCCGGCTGACGAGGCGGGAGAAGCTCAGCGTGCTCGCCCGCGGATTCTGGCGGCGGATGACGTGAGCGCATTGCACGTCGCGATCGCGGGCGGAGGACTGGCTGGGCTGGCCGCAGGATGCGTCCTCGGCGACGCCGGCTTCCGCGTGACCCTGGTCGAGAAGCGGCCGTTTGTGGGCGGGCGCGCGTCCTCCTATGAGCATCCGGGCACGGGCGAGGTGGTGGACAACTGCCAGCACGTGCTGCTCGGCTGCTGCACCAACCTCATCGATCTCTACCGGCGGATCGGAGTCGAGGACAAGGTCCGTTGGTATGACCGTCTGCACTTCATCGAGCCAGGCGGGAGAAGGTCGGAGATCTCGCCGTCCTGGCTGCCGCCGCCCTTCCACCTGGCGCCGTCGTTCCTGAAAGCCAGCTCGCTCGCGCTCGGCGACAAGCTGGCCATCGCGCGCGCGATGATGTCAGTTGCCGTGCGGCTGCCGCTGGATACTGGAGAAACCTTCATGCAATGGTTGAAGCGGCACGGGCAGACGGAGCGCGCCATCGAGCGCTTCTGGAAAGTGGTGCTGGTGAGCGCGCTCAACGAAGACCTGGAGCGCATGTCGGTGTATTACGCGGCGCAGGTTTTCCGCGAAGCGTTCCTGAAATCGCCGGAGGGCGGGCGCATGGGCGTGCCGCGGGTGCCGCTGGCGGAGCTGTACGGCGCGGCGGCGGAGTACATCCGTCGGCGCGGCGGTGAGGTACGGCTGCGGACGTCGGTGGAGTCGTTCCGCGCCCAGCCGGCGGGCGTGCGGCTGTCGGTGAACGGTACGGAGATGGCATGCGACTTCGCGGTGCTAGCCGTGCCCTTCGACGCGCTGGGACGCATGCTGCCCCAGAGCGCAGCCGCCGGGCCGCTGGGCGAGATGCTCGCGCGCTTCGAGACCTCGCCCATCGCTGGGATTCATCTTTGGTTCGACCGCGAGATCACGGAGCTGGACCACGCGGTGCTGCTCGACCGCACCCTCCAGTGGATGTTTCACAAGTCACGGCTGCTCGATCGCGGCGGGCCGAGCTACCTGGAGCTGGTGGTCAGCTCGTCGAAGGCGCTGGTGGAGAAGCCGCGCGCGGAGATCATCGAGATGGCGGTGCGGGAGTTGGGGGAATTCTTCTCCGTCGCGCGCGAGGCCAAGCTGGTGAAGGCGACGGTGATCAAGGAAGTGCACGCTACGTATTCGGCGCTGCCGGGCTCGGATGCTTACCGTCCGACGGCGGCGACGGGCTGGCCGCGCGTCTTCCTGGCCGGCGATTGGACGCGCACAGGATGGCCCGCCACCATGGAAGGCGCGGTGCGCAGCGGATATCTGGCGGCGGAAGCCGTGGCCCAGGCGGCGGGGAAGAGAGCAGGTTTCGTGGTGGGGGATTTGGCGGCGAAGGGGCTGATGAGGATTGGTAGTTTGTAACTCGCAATTAATTTGTGAAGCGTAAGTCGTGATTCGCGATTTGTGATTCTGACGCGCTGCTGTAGGCAGTGACGTTGGTATCAGGGCACGGCTTTCACATGAGTAGCTGGTCTCGCGCCGCGCCCTTCCCGAGACCACCTACAGAACAGGGCCCAGGCACCTTACGATGTCTGCTCTTCCGGTTCGCCCGAGTGTTCGGGGCTCGGGCCGGGCTCGGGGAAGTCGCTGTCGCTGGCCTTGATCAGCGGATCGCTCTCCCGGTGCGACAGTTGCCCCTTGAACCTGGCTTGCGGCTTCTGCCGTGGGTTGTCTTCCTCGAAGGCTCCCTTGTGCAGGTCGTTGTCATTCATCTGGTGAATCCTGTTCCGCTCTGCAGTGATCATCGGGCACGCTCCCCCTGGGATGAATCCTCGGACTCCAACGTTGCCACATTAACCAGGCCGGAGTCGGTGACGGCGGCTTCACCCCTCAGTGACGTTGAGCCGGCGGGGGGATGCTGAACCCTGTATGGCAACAGCTAATGCGAATGCCTGATTGTGATGCCCTCCTGCTCCGGTTATGTTGGCCTCACGGAGGATCCTTCGCATGAAGAAAGTTTTTTTGCTCCTGTTCGCGGCGCTGCTGCTAGCGCTGTCGGCATGGGCCCAGAGCATGCCCTCGTCGTCCAGCACAACCACCGCACAGGCCGGCACGGGCGCTACCAGCACCACCACGCACCGGCGCAATCATCGCAAGCACCGCAGACATCGCCACCACCACAGAGCTAACGCACGGTAGCGCCGAGTTTGTGCCGATCACCGTCGGCCACGTCCGCCTCTTGCGGGCGGCCTGGTCTTTCGGCTGCGCGTGGCTTCCGCCCGACCTGTAAAATCGCGTCATGAGCGCGCCGGGGCCCATCTTCCGCCCGTTCGAAAAGCTGGTGAAGATCACGCTGAAGGGCACGGAATACCAGGTCCCGGAGGCGAACACTTTGCTGCGCGCCTTCCAGTACCTGGCGCCGGAGACCGTCCCCTACGGACGCTTCTGCTGGAACGAGGAATGCCAGTACTGCCGCGTCAGCTATGACACGGGCGAGGGCACGTCCGCGCGCGTGGGCCTTTCCTGCAAGATCATGGTGCAACCGGGCATACGCGTGCTGGAGCTGGCGGCGGAGTTACGCTATTGCCTGCGGGGGCTGCCGGAGAAGTAGCGCTCGCGGGACACCCATGACCTTGTCATGAGCCGTTAGTGTCATCCTTCGCGCGGCGAAGCCGAGCGGAGGATCTGGCGACGCAGTGTCCGCCACCCGAATGGTAGCGCGAGGTATGTTGCCAGATTCTCCCGCCTCCCGTTGGTCGGCGGAAGAATGACACACTGGTTGCATTGAAGCGACGCTTCGTATCAGGGCGTCACAAGAAGCGGCGCGGGCGCCCCGGTGCCCGCCCCACATAGGCAAGCCCGAGGGTCATCGCCTCCGTCTACTGCGCCGTCGGCCTGTGGCTGGGGGACGTTTTGCGCGAGGTGAGCTGCCGCAGCCGCTCCCGCGCCTGTGTCGCCTCGACCGAGCGCGGATAGCGCGCAATCAGGCTTTTCAGCTCGCGCACCCCAGCGTCCCGCTGTCCCAGCTCGATCAGCGCATAGCCCTTCTTCAGTTGCGCGGCCGCGGCCTTGTTGCCGCCGGGATACTGCTGCAGCACGGTGTCATACGCCTGGATGGCGCCCTGGAAGTTCCCCTGGCGGTATGCGATCTCCCCCAGGTAGAACTGGGCGTTCCCGGCCAGGTCGGTGTTGGGATAGAACTTCAGGTAGTCGTTGAACTCCTGGCCGGCGATGTCGTACTTGCCGGCATTGTAGTCGCGCAGGCCGCTGTTGTAGAGCCCATCGGGAGGCGGCGCCTGCACTGCGGGCGCGCCTGGCTGCACGCCCGGCGCCTGCGAAGGCAGGTTCTGTTGCTGCGCGGCCAACTGGTCGAGTTGGGTGTTGAGCTTGTTCAGGCGGGCGCGCAACTCGTCGAGCGCATCGTGCATCGCCTGCACCTGGGTGGAGACCTGGTCCACCTTGCCGCCGATGTCGTTGTTCTGCTGTGAGAGCGTCTTCTGCAGCTCGTTGACCGCGCCAGTGACCTTGTTCATGTTGTCGGTGGTCTGTTCGATCAGGTTGCGCATTACGCCCATGCGCTCGTCGAACGACTGCTGCATGCGCGCCATCTGGTCCTGCAGCGCCTGCACCTGGGTCTGGAGCTGGACGATCTCTTTGCTGACGCCGAACGCCGGCAGGGCACACCACAGCCCCAGCAGGACGAGTAGGGGGAGAAGTCTTTTCATCTTCATATGCTTGTTAAGATGCCGCACTGCGGCTTCTCCACATTGTAAAAGATGCGGGGCGAGCGCGCGAGCCGCGGCAGCCATAACGGCGGCGGGACGCCGCCCCGCCAGCCGGCAAGCTGCCGGCGTTACAGGAAAAGCAGGGGACGGGCCCTCGCCCGTCCCCGCACAGGCTTACCGCTGATACACGAAGTGAGCGCGCCGGTTCTGCTGCCAGCACTGCTCGTTGGATTCGGTGCAGAACGGCTTCTCCTTGCCGTAGCTGATGGTGCGAATACGGTCGGCGCTCACTCCCTGCTGCATCAGGAAGTTTTTGGCGGCGGTGGCGCGGCGGTCGCCCAGGCCGAGGTTGTATTCAGTGGAGCCGCGCTCGTCGCAGTGTCCCTCGATGGTGAAGCGGATGCTGGGATGCTGCTGCAGGAACGCCGCGTCGGCCATGAGCGCCTGCTGCGCGTCGGGACGGATATCCGACTTGTCGTAGTCGAAGAACGCGTCCTTCACGTTCTGGTTGAACAGCTCCTCGTCGCTGGGAGCGGCCGCGACCGGCGGTGGCGGCGGAGGCGAGGTGACCGTGACCCGCGCCGTGGCTTCCTGCGTCCCGCCTGCGCCCTTCGCAATCAGGCGGTAAGTGGTGGATTCAGTCGGCGTCACCGCCCGGGAGCCATTGGCCTCGACCGCGCCGATGCCTTCCAGCGTCACGTCGGTGGCGTTCGTGGTCTGCCAGGTTAAGGTGGTGGACTGCCCCCGCTGGATACTGTTGGGATTGGCCGTCAGCGACGCGGTGGGCTGCGGCGGCGGCGGCGGTGGCGGCGGTGGCGCCACTTCTTTCTTCTTGCAGCCCGCGGTGGCCAGTACCATCAAGCTCGCCAAGGCCGCGACGATCGTGATCCACTTCATCCTGCTCTGCTTCACCTCATCCTCCCTGCGAGAAAGCTCGCAATCGCGTTCCTCCGGGCCCGTCCGGCCCGGATGGAGTTAAGCATGAAAACATGCAGCCCTGTGAAGATTTACTTCCAACTCCAGTTCGGCATGGTATTGGAGCCCGTAAAGGTAAGGGGGTGCTGCTGGCCGCCGTCGGCCAGCATGGTCCAGATCTGGTCGCTGCCGCTGCGCTTGGACTGAAAAACAATGTGGCGCCCGTCCGGCGACCACGATGGAAAATCATTGCGCCCTTGATTCGTTAGTTGCACCCATTGGCGGCTCGCGATGTCCATTATATAGATGTCCTGCCCGCCGGGCTCTCCCGGCCCCCACTTGCGTGCCCAACTGAACAACAGGAACTGCCCGTTGGGCGACCACGAGGGCGAGACTGCGTAGCCGCCGTCGGTCATGCGCTGCAGGTTGGCGCCATCGGCGTCCATGATGTAGATCTGGGGCAGCCCCGAGCGGTCGCTTACCCAGGCGATCTGCCCCGCGGTCTTGGGGTTCCACACTGGGGAGATGTCCACGCCTTTGTAAGCGGTCAGCCGCTTCAGGTGCGCGCCGTTGTCGTCCACGAGATAGATTTCCGGATCGCCGTTGCGCGAGGACGAAAACAACAGCTTGGTGCCGTCGGGCGACCACGCCGGCGAAGCGTTGGTGCCGCCGAACTTGGGGAACGTAAGAAAGCGATTCAGCTCCAGCGACCAGATCACGATGTCCGGCGAGCCGTGGGCGAAAGTGGTGAAGGCCAGGCGGTTGCCGTCCGGGGAGATGCGCGGCGAGAGCGAGATCGAGCCCAAATGCGTGATCGGGTGCTGGTTGGCGCCGTCGTAATCCATCTCCCATACTTCCTTGTGCCCGCTGCGCGTCGAAATGTAGAAGATCTTGCTCTCGGTCACGCCGGGGATGCCGCCCCCCAGGCGGAAGATGATCTCGGCGGCGAACTTGTGCGCGATTGAGCGCGCGCTCTGAGCGCTGGCCTGTTCCTTGTACTGCTTACCCAGCACCTGCGGCGCGGTGGTGTTCTTGGCGTCGTAGAGCCAGCCCAGCACCTGCAGGTCGGTCCCGGTGACGCCCAGGTTGCCGAAGGCCACCATGCTGGCGTTAGGCGGGGGATTACCCCACGCCGTGACGTTTAGCTCCTGCGGCGTGCCCGGCGTCTGCAAGGGGTAGAAGCTCTTCGAGACCATGTCGAAGATGCCAGCACTGGCCAGGTCGTTCCACAGCACGTCGTCAAAAACCTGCTGCAGTTGCGGGTTGGAGGCGTCCGTGGTCGCGACCTTAAAATCGGGGACGGCCAGCCGCACTTTCTCCACCCCCAGTCCGGTGCCGGTGCGAATCCAGTCCTGCGAGAAGCCGGGCAGCGTGCAGCAGAGGAGAACAGCCAGTATGACCACTCTCAGAACTGGTTTGTGGGAGGCCACGGCTTGAGCCGTGCCGCTGGAGGCCGTCTTACTTGCGGGCTTTAGCCCCTGAGGTTCCTTCCTGCACGCCAAGGAGAGCATTGCTTTATATCGCATCACGATCGCAGGTCCTATCTCCGATAATCGAACCAGAACTCCACCGAGACTTTGCTGCCGTTGTACTCATTGGGCAGTCCGCCGAAGGTGTCGATGCGCTGGATGGCGCGCACCGCCGAAATGTCCAACGAGGGGATGCCGCTCGACTGCTCCACCTGCACATTCACGGGCTGGCCATTGCGCAGAACGTCGAAGGTGATGTACACGCGCTGCCCGCTGGTGACGCGCGGATCGACCTCGTACTTCATCCAGTTCTCCGAGATCTTGCGCCGCACCACGTCCACGTACCACCCGAAGCGGCTGCCGAAATCGCCGCCGCCGGAGAAACTCAGGCCGCCCTTAGCGGCACCGGCGGTGAACACCCCGTAGGGCCCGCTGATGGGGCCACCCTGGCCGAAGGGGATTACATTCTCCGGCTCCGCCTCGGGCGGAGGCATCTTCCTGGCGACGGTCGAGCGCTCCGGCTGGGGCGGCTTCTTCTTCGCGTTCCTCTCGGGAATGGGGATGGCTTCCGGGGCTTTCTCCTCCTGCCGCGGCAGCGATTTGGAAAGGCCCGGCGACTCGTGGGCCACGATGCTCTTGCCCATTTCGTTGGGAGGCAGCGGGATGGCGGACGCCGAAACCAGGGTAGCGCTCATGGCGCCGCCGCCGGTGCCGCCCGATCCCCAACTCTCGCCACCCATTCCGTTGATCAGCCCGTAGGCCACGATGGCCGCGAACAGGCAGCCGTGCAGCACCAGCGACCAGCCTAGCGGCCCTCGCCATCCCTCGCGTTCCGTGAAGATGTCAGCCTGGGCGGACATTGCGTGCTAGCGTCCCTGCTGCGCCCCGGGCGAGCTCTGGATGGGCTCGGTGACGATGCTGACGTTGCTGATCCCCGCCTGCTTCACCGCGTCCATCACCGTGGCGAAGGCGCCGAAGGGCACATTCTGGTCGGCGCGCAGGAAAATCGACTGCCGTCCGGGATCGCGCAGCTTGGCCCGCAGCCGGGCCCCGATCTGGTTGATGTTGATGGGCTCGTTGCCCAGGTACACGCGTTGCGAGCGGTCGATGGTGATCACCAGCCGCTCCTCGGTGATTTCCTTCACGGTGCGCGTCTTGGGCACGTTGACCTCGATGCCCGACTGCAGGATGGGCGCCGTGAGCATGAAGATGATCAGCAGCACCAGCATCACATCCACGAAAGGGGTGACGTTGATGTCGGCCAGCGACGTCTGCGTCCGTCCTTGGGCGTTGGTGAAGGCCATCTACCGCGACTCCGAGGGGCCGCGATCGGCGGGACGCTCAACCGCGTTCAAGAATTCCATCGAGAAGTCGTCCATGCGTGCTCCGAACTCGCGGATGGTGCTGCCGAAGTGGTTGTAGGCGATCACCGCCGGGATGGCGGCGAACAGGCCGGCGGCAGTGGTGATCAGCGCCTCGGAGATGCCGGGAGCGACGGCGCGCAGCGAAGCTTGGCCCGCGGTGCCCAGGCCGTGGAAGGCGTCAATGATGCCCCACACCGTGCCGAAGAGGCCAATGAACGGCGTCACCGCGCCAGTGGTTGCCAGCCACGGCAGCCGGCGCTCCAGGCGCGTCAGCTCTTCCGAGGACGCGATCTGCGCCGCTCGCTGCACCGCCATGGGATTCTTCACGATGCCCGTGGGATTGCCCACCTGCCGGCGGTACTCCGCATAGGCGCCTTCGAACACCGCCACCAGCGGGCTGGGCTTGAACTGCTCCGATACCGCCGCTACGTCCTGCAGGCGCATGGCCTTGCGGAAGGCGCGCAGGAAGCGCCCGCTCTGCGTTCGCGCGCGGCCGTAGCGGCCCCACTTGGCCACGATGATCGCCCAGGAGAAGAGGCTGAACACCAGCAGGATGACCAGGACAACCTTGGCGACAGGCCCGCTCTGGCGGATCAGGGTGGCGATTTCCCCGGCGAGGAAGAAACAGAAGAGATTCGAGAACACCATTTCTCCCTTGACCGTAGCACCAGCGGCAGGACGCCGTCAACGTGCCGGGACCGGGAGAGACAAGGTGGGGCGGGCGCTTCGCCCGTCAAGCTCACATTGGACAGGCGCCCTCGCCCGGGTGGAAGCCCACGCCTTCAAGCGGTTGGCTGCGCGCCCATCCCGAACTGGCGTTCCAGACCCGCTGCAACCCGCATGTCAGTACCTCGGCCTACGATGAACTCTACAGCTCGGAGCTACTGGCATAGGCTCAGTGAACGATATCCACGCCGGCGTGAACCGCAACGGTCGGGCGACGGACAATGACCCGCCCGTTGTCGTCCTGATAATAGTAGTGGGGGCGGCCCTGATAGACGTAAGTTCGACAGCCGTATTTCTTGGCCTGGCCCGGAGGCAGTCCGCAATTGCCCCACCCCGTTTTCTTCCCGTGACTCCACCCCGGGGGGCGGCCGTCATGGTCGCCGTAAATGCGGTATTCGTATCCCTCGCGGTGCTCCCAGCCCCGATCGTCGTCGAAGCCCTTGTTTGCGTGGGGGTTCCCTTTTCCCTTGGCCTTCCCGTTGTCCGCCATCAGAGTTGGCGTGACCAAACCTAGTGCGGCAATCAGTGCGAGTGTGGCGAGCAGGCGTCTGCTCATGTGTGCCTCCCGTGCTCTCCGTGCAAGTGGAATGACGTGCAGAGCTAGCTTACTTTTCAGCAGCTTACATTTGCACGATTACGGAGGTGTTAGGCCCGGAAGGGCTGGCGACGGGGAAGGTCTCACACCTTAGGAGCCGGGGTGGGCGGCGGCAACAGAGGTCCGAATCAGGAGCGGACGTGCTCCGCTCGGACCGTTCCCGGACTCCCGGCGGCCGGGCGCAGTTGTACAATCCTTCCTGATGAGAAAACCAGGTGTGATTTTCGCCGTGCTGCTGTTGCTAAGCCTGGCGGCAGCCGGGGACAAGCCCCAGCAGAGTGCCAACCTCAGGTTTGTCGTGCTCAAGGCTTACAACGGCAAGCCGGTCCGCAACGCCAGCGTGGTTCTGCACCAGGTGAACGCGCGCGGACGCCAGGGCCAGGGCGGTCTCCAGCTCAAGACCGACAGCGAAGGCAGAGCCTTCTACGACGGCATTCCCTACGGCAAGCTGCGCATCCAGGTGATCGCTCACGGCTTCCAAACCTACGGAGAAGACCACGACATCAACCAGTCCGAGCAGGAATTCGTGATCAAGCTCAAGCGCCCCCAGGAGCAGTATTCGATTTACAAGTGACCGACAGCCGCCGACCCGAGCCGCAGGCGATAATCACGGCCCTCTGTACAGCTACCCTCGGACGTGCTTTTCTTTCCCCAGCATGAACCGAGCCTTTGCCCTGGTCCGCGCTGGCTGCCTCGTAGCTGGCCCCACTGAACTGTTCCGCTCAGTTGATACTGGCCAGGGCGACGGGATTGATCACCACCGAGGCGAAAGGCGAACCGCTCACCGCTTTCAGCGCTCCGCTGCTGTCGATGGAGAACACGGAGATGTTGTTGGAATCCTTATTGGCCACAAACAGGAAACTGCCCGAGGTGTCGGTCGTGACATAGGAAGGGCTGGTGCCGGGCGCAACCGGCGTGTCGCTCAGCTTCGTCAGCGCGCCCGAGCTGTCGATGGAGAACCCGGAGACGTCGTTCGAGCCCTGGTTGGCGGTGTAGAGGAATTTCCCACCGGGGTGCACGCACACGCTTACCGGCCTGGTTCCGGCGGCGACCGGCGCGCCCACCGCCGAGAGCTGTCCCGAGCTCCCGATGCTGAATACCGCCACCTGGTTCGTAATGGAGTCGGCGACAAACAGAAACTTGCCGCTGGAATCCATGGCCATCGCCGAGGGATTTACGCCGGCTGCCGTGGTGGAAGTGGGAGGACTACTCAGAGTTCCGGTGGAATCGAAGGTGTAGGTGGATACCGAACCCGCTCCTGCGCTGGCCATGGCCACGAACAGCATCTTCCCCGTGGTGGCCAGCCTGCTGGGCGCCGCCGCCGTGGGCAATGGGCAGGGGGCAGTCTGGGATGTGGTGCAGGTGGGCGCCGGAAGTTGCTTGACCTCGGTCAGCGTTCCGCCAGTCTGGTCGATGGTGAACACCGAGATGCTGTTCGATCCCTTGTTGGCGACGAATACGAAGGTGCCGGTGCTGTCGACGGCAATGGTCGTGGGATTCACGCCCGTGAACGCAGTCGTGGAGGGCGTGGCCGCCGCCAGGGCTCCCGAACCTGCGTTCAGAGTGTACTGCGAGACACTGCCGGGCCCTATGCCGCCGGCGGAATCGACGACGTAGGCAAAGCGAAGCAGGGGATCGAGGGCGATGGCCACCGGGGCTGACCCCGTGCCGACGGAATCGGACGTGAGCGTCAGTTGGCCCGAACTGGAGACCGTGAAGATGGTCACGTTGGGGCTGCTCGGCCCCACGGCATACAGAACCTTCTGCGCGCTGCCCCCGCAACCGCACAGGGCAGCGAGCACGAGCGCCATCATGCTCAAGGTGAAGCAACGGCGAACCCGGGATGTCCTGCGATCGTGCGCCATGGGTCCTACGGTATTGGAAAGCCCCAGGTCTTGACAAGCCCGGAGCCATTGAGTCAATAAGTTATGGAGTCACTGATTCATTGAGTCATTGAACCGCAACCAGCGCCTCAGTCTTATCCATCAATGAGTCAATGGATCAATGAACCAATGGCTCAATGACCCAACAGAAGCGGGCTGAGCAGGCGTGAGGCGGCGAAGCCGATGAGGAAGGCGAGCACCATCAGGCTCAGCACCCGCCACCACCGCGCCCGGGCGCGGCCCTCGATCGCCTTGCCGCGGAGTTCGCCCATGCGGCTCATGGTGAGCACCACCAGCTTCGACATGCGCTGCAGCGTCTCGGTTTCCTTCCTTTCGAAGGCGTGGATGTGGGTGGAGAGGAGCTCGAAGATGCCGACCAGCTTGCCATCCTTGATCAGCGGGACCACGCTGATGGAGCGGATGCCGGTCTCGCGCGTCAGAGCGCTGTCCACTCGCGGGTCGCGTTCCGCGTCGTCGCAGCGCAGCATGTGGCCGGTCCGCACGCACAGTCCCGACAGCCCGGAGCTGGGGTCCAGGCGCGCGCCCAGCGGTGGCGCGCTGCTGCCGCACCGGGCGCGGCATACGAACTTGCCACCCTCAGCCAGGGCGAGGGCCGACCCGGTGGCGCCGGTCAGCGTGGCGGCGCTCTCGACCACCAGCTCGAACACCTTGTCGGCATCCATGCCGGCACGCATGAGCTCGGTGAGGACGGTGTTCATGGCCGTGACTTCCTGGGCATCGCCCGGAGGGGCGGCTTCCCCGAGCTCGCTCTGGAAGCGCTCCCAGGCTGCGGGTGTGGCCAGCCCGGCCGCTGGCACGTTCTCCTTGGGCAAGGGCCGGCTGGTGTTGGTCTGAACGTCCTGTTCCGCTTCTGGAAGATCTTGCACGAGCTTCACTCCTCGAAACTGTGGCCGAGTGGTTGTAAGTTGGAATCCGAGAGCCGCTAGCGCTGAAGGGGAAGGGCAAACGGGAGATTCTGCCTCCATAAGCCGGTCGTGTCAAGCCGCGATTCATCCAACCTTGGGGAGTGCTGGACATCTGTCTGCGGTATGGCGAGAATACGCCCCCGGGCGTATGGCGGGGTCCCCATCACGCCCGGTGTTGGCGTGATGGGGTGCTAGGGCAGCATGATCCGCGTCATCACCATTAGCCGTGAATTCGGCAGCGGCGGCAGCGAGGTGGCCCGCATCCTCGCCCAGCGCCTCGGGTGGAAGCTGATCGACGACCCGCTGGTGGCCGAGATCGCCCAACGCGCCGACGTCTCCCCCGACCTGGCGCGCCGCTACGACGAGTGCGTCGATCCCTGGTTCCATCGCATGTTCAAGGCATTGTGGCACGGCGGCTACGAAGGCGTGGTCAGCCGCGGCGAGCTGAACGCCTTCGACGCCGATGCCATGGCCGAGCTGTGGACGCGGGTCATCCGCGAATCGGCCGAGCTCGGCCAATGCGTGATCGTGGGACGCGGGGCGCAGTGCTTGCTCCAAAGCCGCAAGGACGTGTTCCACGTCTCCGTGTTTGCGGAGATGGAGGACCGCGTGCGCAACCTGCGCGGACCCTTGCGCCGGCACGTGCCGCCGGACGCCGACCCCAGGGCCCTGGCTGAAGAGAGCGACCAGCGCCGCGCCAGCTACGTGCGCCGATATTTCGGCGAGGATTGGAAGGATTACCACCTCTACCACATGGTCATCAACTCGGCAGTGGGATTCGAGGCTGCGGCAACCGCCATCCTCCTCGCCGCTGGATTGACGGCGCGCCAGCCGGCGCAGCCCTCGACATAATCAGTTTTTCACTAAGCTGCGCTTCCTAGCGCGCCACCACCGACTTCGCCTGCGTGCGGTACCAGGCCACAGTGCGCGCCAGCCCTTCTTCGAACCTGGCCACCGGCTTGTATCCCATCAGCTTGCCGGCCAGCGAGATGTCCGCC
>JAHFUA010000058.1 GCA_023265315.1 Acidobacteriota bacterium
GTCTGGCGATCGTACATGGCCTTGGCAACCTCGTCCTGGTCGGAGACGAGGCTCAGTTCCTTCAGCTTCGGGTCCCAGGCGTTCCACAGCGCCATCAGGTCGGCGCGCGCCTCTTAGAGGGTGGAGAAATACTCCTTCAAATAGGGTTCGGCGCCGCCCTTCAGCCGTTCGCTGAGCTTACCGGAGCCGTGGCCGATGACCTCGTGCAGCGCGGTCAGCAAGTCTTCGGCTTCGTTGCCGTATTTCTTGCCGCGCGCGATCTCTTCCGGTGTGGCCGCAAATTCCTCCAGCGACTTGAAACCGGAGGCATCGTTCAGCGCGCGGGTGCTGCCGGTAAACAGGAAGTTTTTGCTGCCGTACTTCTCCCGGATCTGGTTCTCGTTGGGAAGATTGTCGCCGATGGTGGTGACGTGAAAGTCGCCGGTCTCGATCAAGGTTTCGACGGCCTTCACCACCGGAGGCCGAGATTGGAGCTTCTTGTATTTCTCGTCCCAGGGCGCCTTCTTCTCAAAGTACTCGGCATTCTCGGCCAGCTTCACCATGGTGTCGGTGAGCGGCTTATCGGTCACGGTGACAAAGCTCTGTGAGCTGCCCTTGGCGCCGCGCGCGTCGCGGTAAATTTCGATGAAGCCGTTGGCGAAGTCCACCGTCGCGTTGTCCTGCACCCAGTCGGCGCCGAACTTGAGCCAGTCGTTAGGGTCGCCGGTCTGGTAGAAGCGGATCAGGTCGGCGATCACCTGTGCCTGGCGGGGATCGGCAACCGCACGTGCCTTCTCGAGGTACTGATTGGCCCGCCGCAAGTAAGTGGCGTAGAGCCCGGGCGGCACGCGGCCGTCAGTGGTACCGGCGCGATAAATCTCCTCATGGAGCTTGCCGTCCTTGCCCTTCACCAGCCGCGAATTCAGCGGGTGCTGTTCTTTGAAACCTTTCAAGTCGGCGAGACTAACGCCGGAATAAAAGTTATTGGAACTGGCCTGGATGATGTCCTTGCCGGCTTCGGGGCTCTTGGCCGTGGTCATGGGCTGGAAGGTGGGATCGAACAGTGACGCTTTCAGTTCCTCGAGCTCCTTATTCAGTTGTGCCTGCGTCGCAAGCGGAGGCAGGTCGCCGTACGCGGTCTTCATGGCCCCGTGGCGCTGCCCCGTGAGCGCCGCCTGCTTCAGCTCTTCGAAAGTAAACGTGGGCAGGAATTTCTGCGCCGTGTTCTCGTTGTGATTGCCGCGGTTCGCCCAGAAGAGCTTGGCGAAGTCGGTGATCTTGCTCATCACCGCCGGGTCGATGCCGGCAGGATGGGCGACGATCTCTTCCAGCAGGCGCTTCTGCCGCAGGCCGTAGGGAGACATCTGGTCATAAATGATGGGATCGATGGCGATGGAAGCCTGCGTGAGCCAATAGGCCAGGGCCTGCGGTTTGGCGTCGAGCACTTTGAAGCTTTCGGCGTGGAGCTGGACGAAGCCGGTGTTGCCGACTCGCTCCACCAGGGCGCTCGGCGCGGCCGGCTGCTGCGCGCTGGCGATGGATGCTAGCAAGAGGATGGCCGCACTTGCGGCGAGGCGAGATCTCACGGTGTCCTCCCGGACTATCAAGCTGACTGCTTGTCGTAATGGACATTCGTAACGGCGCAAAGTGAGATGAGTACAAGGTGCTGTCCTGATTTTCAGGACAGTGCGGGTATTGCCCCACTTGGAGAGACGCAGGATGGTGCCTCTCTACCGGTGAGTAGGTTACCGGGCCGCAATGTTCGGGCGGACGTCAGGTCCGCTTCCCGTTCAGCAGAAGCTTCACCAGTTCGACCACGCCGTCGCCGTGGCCGGCAGAGGTCACCACATCCACCTTGCGTTTAAGCCGGGGGAGCGCATTGGCGACAGCGGCGGAGTAGCCGCAGAGGGCGAGGAAATCCTCGTCGTTCTCGGCGTCGCCGATGCCCACGGTGTCCTCGGGGGCGACCCCGATCTCGTGCAAGGCGCCCATCAGCCCGGTGGCCTTGTTCACGCCTCGCGGCAGCACCATCAGGGAGTGCTTGTTGAGGATGACCTGGAGCGGCAGCCCCAACTCGCCGATCACTCCTGAGACGACCCGCTGTTGCGCGCGCGAGGTGGCGACGATGACGCGCCCGACCGAGAGCGGCTCGAGTTTGCGCGCACGCAACGCGCCGACCAGCTTGCGCGGCGGCCTTTGGGCCAGCAGGCGGCGCCTGCGGCTGGCAGGGTCATAGATAACGGCGCCGTTCTCCGCCACCACGCGATCGAAGAGCGAGATGAGGGGAAAGATTTCGACCAGTTCCTCGAGCTCCCGGCCTGTGACCAGCAGCAGCTTGCGGCGGGAGTACCGCACCTGGCCGAGCGCCTCCAGGGTCGCAGGGCGAACGCGGCCGGCATCGGCCAGCGTCCCGTCGTAGTCACAAGCCAGCGCCGCCCAGCGCAGGCTACCGGGGTCCCCATCAAGCCCGGGGTCCCCAACGAAGCCGGTTTTGCTTCGTTGGGGCGGAAGCCCGATTTTGGCTTGAGGGGGTGGGAGGCTCATCGCACCGCCGCCAGTGTCCGGGATTCTTCGCTGGAACCCTCTCGATGATCGATCCGGGTTTCGCACAGTTCTCCGATTAGGCTGGCGGCCCAGCGATACACATTATTCTCCTTCACCGCGCGCCGCATGTGCTGCATCCGCACCTTCTTCTCGCGGGGCTCCATCTCGAGGGCACAGAAGATGGCGTCGGCGAGCTGCTCGGTGTCGTAGGGATTCACGATCAAGGCGTCGCGCAGCTCGCGGGAAGCGCCGGTGAAGGCGCTGAGCAGGAGCACGCCCTGCTCGTCGTCGCGGGCAGCCACGAATTCCTTGGCCACCAGGTTCATGCCGTCGTGCAGCGAAGTGACCAAGCAAAAGTCCGCAGCGCGGTAGAAGTGTCCGATCTGCTCGTGGCTGTGGTGGCGCTTGAGGAAGACGATAGGCTTCCACTTGCCGGACTGGAAGCGCCAATTGATGCGGTCGGCCTCCGCTTCCACCTCCGCCAGCAGATCGTGATAGCGCTTGATGTGGGTGCGGCTGGGCGCGCCGATCTGCGCGAAGGTCAGTTTGCCCTGGTACGCGGGATATTTTTCCAGGAAACGCTCGATGGCGAGAAAGCGCTCCAGGATGCCCTTGGTATAGTCCACGCGGTCCACGCCCACGCCCAGGAAGAGCGCCTCCACGTCCAGCTCGTTCAGCAGCGCCGATTGTTGCTTGTGCACCGGCTTCGGGCTCTTGCCCGGCGCCGGTTCCTCCCACACCACACTGATGGGGAACGGGCGCACCGAGGTGAGGTGCTCATTGCGGTTGACGGCGAAGTGTTCCCAGTCGATGCGCGACTCCAGCGCCCCATCCACGGTTTCCAGAAAATTATTGCAGTGCGACTGGATGTGGAATCCCACCAGGTCGGCGCCCAGCAGGCCATCGAGCAGCTCGCGCTGCCAGGGACAAATGCCGAACGCCTCCGGGTTGGGCCAGGGGATGTGCCAGAAGATGGCGACGCGCGCGTCGGGCCGTTGCTGCTTGATAAGACTCGGCAGCAGCGCGAAGTGGTAATCCTGCACGATGACCACCGGCTGCTGGGTGCTGGCCATCTCGTCGAGAACGGCGGCAGCGAATTTAAGGTTCACCGCGCGATACCATTCCCAATCGCTCGCCCGAAACACCGGGCGGGTGTGGGCGATATGGCACAGCGGCCACAAGCCTTCATTGGAGAAGCCGAAGTAGTATCCCTCTTCCTCCTCTTTGCTCAGCCACACGCGGCGCAGGGTGTAGCGCTGCTGCTCGGGCGGGACGCGGACGCAATTGCGCTCGTCCACCATCTCGCGGTCGGCATCGCCGTTACCGTGCGCGACCCAGGTGCCGTCGCAGGCGCACAGGATCGGCTCCAGCGCCGTTACCAGACCGCTGGCGGGGACGATGGCTTCGATTGCCTTCCCGCGCCGCACGTGCATGTATGGCTGGCGATTAGCGACCACGAACAGGCGGCTCTCCGCCAGCTTGCTGCGCAGGGAGACGCTGAGGCGTTCGGCGGTCCAGGAGGAATCGGCGGCCACGCGCAGTTGCGCTTCCTTCTCGGCGGAGGCGCGCGCCGCGGCCAGACTGGCGGCAAAGGTCGCCACCTCGCGGGTGAGGGGATTGAGCAGGTCGGTCCCAGCCGCGGCCGGAACGGCGGCGGTGCCCATGCGCAGCGCGCGCATCCACTGCGCGGTGCGCGCGACCGGAGCGAGAATGCTGCGGCGCACGATAAGGAAGCTGATGAGCGCGATCAACCCCACCTGCACCGCAATGCTGAACAGCAGGTAGCGCCACAAGTGCGTGCCCTGGCGGGCGATGTAGGCGGCGTCCTGCACGATGGCGAGCGCGCCGGCGGCTTCGTGGTCGCGCTGGAGCGGCAGGGCATAGATATGCGCCGGACTGTCTTCCAGGGTGACGAACTCGCCGACGCCGGCACCCGTCTCCATGGCGCGCAGCACCGTGGCGTGAGGCGATGCCAGCCGCTCGGCGAGTCCGGAACTCACGGCCAGGGCGCGTCCGCGGTTGTCGTACAGGGCGATCCCGGCCAGACGTTCGCGCTTGCCGAAGCGCTCCACCAGCCGCTGCAACTCCTGACGTGAGCCCAGAAGCGGCGTCACGCTGTCTTCCAGGCTCAGGGCGAGCAACTCCGCGCGCCGCGACAGGTCGCGTTCCTGGATCCTGCGATCTCGCCGCACCTGATAGCTGGAAAACAACAGAGACACGGCAATGACGGCAAGCAGCACGGGAACAAACAGCCTGAGACTCACACGCATTAGCCCCCCTCACTCGGTTAGATTCGCCGACGATACAGATGGTGTATGCGGTCAGCAGATTTCGCCACCGCAGACGCGCAGCCAGTCCACAAGGAATTGGACAAAGTCGTGGCTGGCAGCGGCCGAGCATCCGCCGAGCGTCCCGGTTGCATCGCGTGCGGTGCAGAGCCGGTCGCGGTCGCTGAGGAAGGCCACGGCAGCGTCGGCTCCGAGCCTGGCCAGCATGGCGGGAAGCATCACGTCGGGTCCCGCCGGCCCGCCGCTCTCCCAGATGTCGGGAGCAGGCCCGGGCACGGGTGGTGCGAGTTCCGCGGCCTGGCCTGCGGTAACCAGGACCACGCGGGTGCGGCTTGTAGTCATGATGCAGTCGAGAAGTTCCGAGATGGTCGGGCAGGGCATGCCGCTGTTGCCGGCGGCGCTGTAGGGCGCAATCACGCTGTCGTAATCCACCACCAGCACCCGCCGCTTGGCATGGGCCAGGTCCTGAAAGAAGCGGGCATTATCATCGTGGACGTCGAGGACTCGCATTATGGGTGCCTCCGGGACGCGTGGCGCGCGGCGAGGACAACGGCTGGATGCAGGCTTTTGTCCGGACGATCAACCGGGGCTCCGCCTGCGACGAACTGGCAAGACTTGCCGCAAGCTTATCCCAGAAGCGCGTGGCAGAACTACAAAAATCTCTTAGGGTGATGCCGGAGTTTGCCCTGGGAGGCGGTAAGCGAACGGCGGGCGAAAACCTGCCCGCCGCACGGCGAAAACAGGAATCACTTCACATCCAGCAGTTCGACGTCAAAGAGCAAGGTGGAATTGGGCGGGATCAGTCCGCCGCCGACGCCACGGCTGCCGTAGCCGAGCGCGGGAGGGATCTCCAGTCGGCGCTTGCCGCCGACCTTCATCCCGGCAACACCTTCATCCCAACCCTTGATCACCTGGCCTGCGCCGAGTTGGAATTCGAACGGCTGCTTGCGATCGACGGAGCTATCGAATTTCTTGCCGTTGGTGAGCCAGCCGGTGTAGTGCACCTTCACCTTATGGCCGGTGGTGGCGGTGGCGCCGAGGCCCACTTTGACGTCCCAATACTTGAGGCCGTCGGCGGTTGTGACGGCCTTGCCGGTGACCGGCGGCGGGCCACCCGACTGCGATTCAGCGAACACCATAAGACCCAGCAGGAACAGCAGGCATACGAGACGCGCGATGCTCAAGCTCATGTGACCTCCGCAAAGCAAGGCATCATAACATCCAGGGCGGGTGCAACCTCTTTTGGAGTTGAGCGTGGCAAGGCATTGCGCTCGGCTCCGTGTCGCGAAGGATGACATCACCGGCTAAAAGCACATGACGGAGGGCGCCATAATCGCGGCGCTCTCTGAAGGGCAACATAAAAGCGCCCTGGACCCGTTTAGATCCAGGACGCCGATGGCAGCCCTCCCCCAGAACTGCCTTACAACGACTCCACAATAATCGCGCTTTCGCCGCGTGTAAACATCACGTCGGTAATGGGCCTGTGGTTACGGCGGTTTCTTGTCGCCGGAGGGAAGCTCTGCAACAATCCCGGGGATGCAATCAAACAAAATTCATCCCTCGGCATGCGACACGGCGAGACTCGACGCCGCGCGGCTCGGCAGGCGTTTGAAGCGCTGAGAATCTCGAGCGGCCTGATCGCGTTCTATCCGGTTGCGATCCATCGCCCGCAGCCCTACGCCATCCTGCTCGACCCGGCCAGCGGCATTCTCAAGCGGCTCGACCTCGAGGCGACGAAGTAGCTCCTCACCCGATCACACGCCCAGCAAAACACGGCGCCGATTGACTCATCCCAACACCGGAATGTATGTTGGCGGCGCATGATCCTTGTCCCTGTCAAGAACCTGGAAACGGCCAAGCAGCGCTTGTCGCCGCTGCTCAGCCCAGGGGAGCGTTTTGCCCTGGCGCAGGCCATGCTGCAGGACGTGTTGGCGGCGCTGGATGCGTCCCGCTATCGTGGCTATGTCGCGCTCGTCTCGGGTGATGCGCGAGCGCGCCAGTTCGCACAGCAGTATGGCTTCGGAAGCATTAACGATCCCGACGATCCCGGCGAAACCGGCGCCATCGAAATGGCGACGCGCGCCTCAATGGAGCGCGGGGCAGAGTTCACGCTGATTTTGCCCGCCGACATCCCGCTGATCACGGCGGCTGAGGTGGACGAGATTTTCGCCGCAGCGCCGCCCCAGGGGACAGTGCTGGCGCCTTCGGCGAGCGGCCGCGGCACCAACGCCGTCCTCCAACGACCGCCCGGCCTGTTCCCGCTGCGTTTCGGCAACGACAGTTTCCTGCCGCACCTGGCGGCAGCGAGGGCCACGGGCAACCCGGTTGCAGTGCTGCGACTGGCCGGGATCGGCGTGGACATCGATGAGCCCGCCGACTTGGCCGACCTGCTCGCAACTCCCGGTGACACCCGAGCCCAAGGCCTGCTCGACGAGTGGAGCATCTCCGAGCGTCTGGCAGCGATGAGGCTGGCCGAGGAGCGCGCGTCGTGAGCGGCCCGGTCGCGGTGGTGGGGGGCACCGGCCCCGAAGGACGCGGTCTGGCGCTGCGCTGGGCGCGCGCCGGCGTGCACATCATCATCGGCTCGCGCGAAGAGCAGCGGGCGCGCCACGCAGCGGCCGAGATCCAAGCGCAATGCGGCGGGAATGCGCGCGTGGAAGGCGCGGAGAATTCCGTTGCCGTCGCGCAGGCGGACGTGGTGATGCTCACCGTGCCGTTTGCGGGGCAGGCGGAATTGCTAAAGAAACTAAAGCCTGCGTTCCGGCCGAATGCAGTGGTGATCGACGCTACGGTCCCGCTGGCGGCCGAGGTCGGCGGACGCGCCACGCGCACCCTGGGTGTGTGGCAAGGTTCGGCAGCGCAGCAGACGGCGGAATTGGTCCCGCCGGGAGTGGCCGTGGTGGCTGCTTTTCACAACGTCTCGCACACGTTGCTCGAGGGCGATGGCCCGGTGGACTGCGATGTGATCGTCTGCACCGATCACGAGCCCGCGCGCGCGGTCGCGTTCGAGCTGGCGCGCAAGATCTCTGGCGTGCGGCCGGTTGATGGCGGGAAGCTCGAGAACGCACGTATCGTCGAGCAGATTACTGCCCTGCTGATCGCCATCAATATTCGCGCCAAGAGGCAGTCGGCGGGGATCAGGATCACGGGGTTGGACGCATGGGTTGAGAGACCACGTCGGGATTAGGTGGTTTCTAAGAAGGGGTAGCCACTACCTACTATAGCGCCGGGCTCTGGCCGGCTGTGGCGAGGGCGTCCCGCCCTCGCGCATGTCGGCGAGACGCCCACACGGACAGCCGCCGAGACGGCGGCGCTACAAAGCAACCTCAGTATGAGAACGGATACAGCCGCCAGTAGGTCTTGATCTTCCGCCAGCGCTCGGCCATGCCGTCGGGCTCGAAGACCAGGAACAGCACAATCGCCAGCCCGAACACTCCCAGCTTCAGCGAAGCAAAGAGCCCGACCAGTGAGGGGAAGGTGCCGCTCAGCGAGGAAGCGCCCAGGCGCAACAGCTCTGGCAGGCAGGTGATGAAGATGGCGCCGAGAATGGAGCCGAGGATGCTACCCATGCCGCCGATGATGATCATGGCCAGGTAATCGATCGCCAAAGTGATGGGAAAATTCTCCGGGCTGATGTACTTGGCCTGGTAGGCAAGCAGCGACCCGGCCACGCCCACGTAGAACGAGCTGATTCCGAACGACATCAGTTTGTACTTGAAGAGGTTCACGCCCATGACTTCCGCCGAGATGTCCTGGTCGCGGATAGCGACGAACGCTTTGCCCACCTTGGTGCGGAACAGGTTCTTGGCGAAGAAAACCAGGAAGAACATCAGGCCGAAGATCAGGTAGAAGAGCTTGCTGTCGGTATCGAGCGAGTATTTGAAGAAAGACGCAGGCGCCACGCTCACACCGGCGACGCCGCCGGTCACGTCATTCCAGTGAGTGGCAACGAACTCGATGATGAAGTGCGCTGCCAGGGTTGCCATCGCGAGATAGAGTCCCTTCAGACGCAGCGAGGGAACGCCGAAGACCATGCCCACCACGGCGGCCAGGAATCCGGAGAGCAGGATGGTAAGAACGAATGGCAGCCCGGGCAAGTGCGCGCCGAGATAAGCGGTGGCGTACGCCCCCACGGCCATGAAGGCGGCGTTGCCCAGCGATATCTGTCCGGTAAAACCGGTGAGGATGTTGAGCCCGACGGCGCCGATGATGGCGATGCCCACGCGGTTGGTCACGTCCATCCAGTAGCTGGAGGCGTAGAGCGGCACGGTCAAGAGCGCGAGCAGGAAAAGGGCGAGGCACCAGCGCGCGAAGGCGGAATCGAAGATCGCCATGTCCTTCGCGTAGGAGGTCTTGAAGTCGCCGCACCTGATCGTCGCCATGCCTTGCACCCCATCACGCCGAAAGCGGGCGTGCTGGGGACCCCGCCTTCCTCACACCCGCTCGATGTGCACCTTGCCGAACAACCCGTAGGGCTTGATCATCAGGATCGCCACCAGGATCACGAAGGGCGCAACTTCCTTCACCCCGCCGCCGAACATGGGGTCCAGGTAGCCGCCGGCGAGATTCTCCAGGATGCCGATCAGCAGCCCGCCGATGATGGCGCCGGGGATGCTGTCCAGCCCCCCGAGGATCACCACTGGCAGCACTTTCAAACCGATGAGCGCGAGCGATTGATCAACCCCCGTCCGCATGGCGCCCAGCAGAATCCCACCGATCGCCGACACCACGGCGGCGATCGCCCAAGCCAGCGCAAACATGAACCGCACCGAGATGCCCATGGAAAGCGCCACCTGCTGGGAGAACGCGGTGGCGCGCATGGCGATGCCGAAGCGCGAGTACTTGAAGAACAGCGTAAACAAGACCAGCAGCACGATGACGCATCCCATGCTCCACAAGTAGGCGCGCGAGACCGGCACCGGGCCAAGCATCACCGGCTGCGAAGGGAAGATCTCGGGATAAGGCTGGGTGTCCGTGCCCCAGATACCCTGCACGATGGCGCGCAGGATGCTCGAAAGGCCGAGCGTCACCATGATCACCGAGATCACCGGTTCGCCGATCATGGGCCTCAAGATCAGGCGCTCGATGAGCAGGCCAAGCACCCCAGCGAACAACAGCGTGATCAAGACGGTTGCGTAGAACGGGACCTTGTACCGCACCAGCAGCATCAGACTGATGTAGGCGCCGACCAGGAGAAACTCGCCCTGAGCAAAATTCAGCACGCTAGTGGATTTGTAGATGATGACAAAACCCATGGCCACCAGGGCGTAAATGCTGCCCACCACCACACCGTTGATCACAAGTTGCAGGAAGAAATCCATGGTTCCTCGCTAGGCCAGGGTTAACTCGCGCACCAGGAGCGTGGTCTGAATGCGCGCAGTCTTGCCGTCCTGGAACTTGATCATGGTGTCGATGGGCACCTGCTGCGATTCGCCGTACAAGGCGGTGATCACCTGCTTGTAGCGCTCCTCCACGAAGGCACGCCGCACTTTGCGGGTGCGGGTGAGCTCTTCGTCGTCGGCGTCCAGTTCCTTGTAAAGCAGCACGAACTTCCTGATCTTGGCCGCGGCTGGCAGCGTGTCGTTGACCTTGTCCACCTCTTTGTGCAGCAGGTCGTACACCTCGGGCTTGGAGGAGAGGTCGGTGTAGGTGGTGTAGGGGATGTTGCGGCCCTCCGCCCACTTGCCCACCACGCCCATGTCGATGCACAGCATGGAGGTGAGATACGGGCGGCTTCTGCCGACCACCACCGCTTCCTTCACATAGGGGGAGAACTTGAGGCGGTTCTCGATGAATTGCGGCGAGTACTGGGTGCCGTCGGCCAGTTGCATCACGTCCTTGATGCGATCGATCACTACCAGATGACCGTCTTCAGTCAAGTAGCCGGCGTCGCCCGAGTGCAGCCAGCCCTCGAGGAGCGTGTCCTGGGTGGCGGCTTCGTTCTTGTAGTAACCGACGAACACGGACGAACTGCGCGAGAGGATCTCGCCGCGTTCCGAGATCCGGAGCTCGGTGCCGGGGATGGGCTTGCCCACGGTGTGGAACTGGATGTCGTCGTCGGTGTGGATGCAGGAGATGCCGCTGATCTCCGTCTGCCCGTAGATCTGTTTGAGCGGCACGCCGAGCGCATGGAAGAAGCGGAAGACATCCGGCCCCAGGGCCGCTCCGCCGGTGGAGCAGGTGCGGATGTTGGTGAAGCCCAGCCTGTCTTTCAGCGCGCGGAATGTGGTCCAGTAGGCCAGCGTGTAGGCGATCTTCCAGAGCAAGGTGATCGGCTGCTTCTTGAAGCGGAGGTCGGCGATCTTCTGCCCCACCGGCATGCACAGGTTGTAGAACAGGCGCTTGAGGCGGGTGGTGTCCATGATCCTCACCTGCACCGTCGAGGTGATGTTCTCCCACACGCGCGGGGGCGCGAACATGAGGTGGGGGCCGATTTCGCGGATGTCTTCCATCACCGTGGCCGGCTCCTCGGGGAAGTTGATGGTGAAGCCGATGGTGAGGCCGCTGGACATGCACATCATCTGCTCGCCGATCCAGGCCAGCGGCAGGAAGGAGACGAACTCGTCGCCCGGCAGCTTGGCATCCACCTGGTTGAGGTTGCCGGCCATGGTGAGCAGGTTGCGAAAGGTGAGCATCGCGCCCTTGGGAAAGCCGGTGGTACCGGAGGTATAGCAGATGATGGCCACATCGTCGGCCCGACCGGCGTTAACGTTCTCCATCCACAAGTTCGGCCGCTGGCGGGCGAGTTCGCGGCCCTTCTCCTGGACCGCGGAGAAGCTGATCAGCGCCGGGTGCTTATAGTTGCGCATGCCGCGCGGGTCGGTATAGATGACGTTCTTGACCCGGGGCAGCTTCTCGATCATGTCGAGGATCTTGTCCACCTGCTCCTGGTCCTCGGCGACGACGAAGACCGCCTCGGAGTGGTCGATGACGTAGACGACCTCGTTGAGGGTGGAGTCCTGGTAGATGCCGACCGAGGTGCCGCCGGCACCCTGGGCGGCGAGCTCGGCGTAAACCCACTCCGGACGGTTGTTGCCGATGATGGCGACCTTGTCGCCGCGCTCGAGACCCAGGCTGATGAGGCCGAGAGAGAAGTCACGCACGTGGTCGTGATACTGCTGCCAGGTGGTGCTCTGCCAGATGCCGAACTCCTTCTCGCGCAGCGCAGTCTTCGAGCCCAGCTCGGCGGCCTTCCGCGCCAGCAGCTTGGGGAAGGTGTCGAGGTGCTTGTTGAGATGCTCGAGATGGTTCGTGCCGTGCAAGTCTAGGCCTCCGCCACCCCGGCCACTTCGGCATCTTCCTGGCCGAGGTAGGCCTTCTGCACATGGGGATCGCGCTGCACCTCCTGCGGGGTTCCGTCGGCGATCTTGACGCCGAAGTTGAGCACCACAACGCGAATGGAGATGTCCATGACCACGCCCATGTCGTGCTCGATCATCAGCACGGTGGTGCCGCGATCCTCGTTGGTGTCGATAATGAAGCGCGCCATGTCTTCTTTTTCTTCGGCGTTCATGCCGGCCATGGGCTCATCGAGCAACAGCAGCTTGGGCTCGAGAGCCAGCGCCCGCGCCAGTTCCACGCGCTTCTGCAGCCCGTAGGCAAGCGTGCCCACGATCTTCTTGCGGATATGCTGGATCTCGAGGAAGTCGATGATGTCCTCCACCACCATGCGATGCGCCACCTCTTCCCTTTCGCCCGGCCCGTAATAGAAGCCTCCCTTGAGGATGCCGCAATGCTGATGGGTGTGGCGGCCGATGAGCAGGTTGTCGAGCACGGTCATGTTCTTGAACAGGGCGATGTTCTGGAAAGTGCGCGCCAGGCCGCGGCTGGTGCGCTCGTAGGGTTTCATTCGCGTGATGTCCTGCCCGGCGAAGATGATCTGACCCTGCTGCGGGCGGTACACGCCGCTGA
The DNA here is from genome assembly GCA_023265315.1 of Acidobacteriota bacterium. Lineage (GTDB taxonomy): Bacteria > Acidobacteriota > Terriglobia > Terriglobales > Acidobacteriaceae > JAHFUA01. Next base: position 12,723 of record JAHFUA010000058.1, read on the forward strand.
TGGCGTTGAGCAGGCTGGTCTTGCCGGCACCGTTGGGACCGATGATGGCGTGGATGGCGCCGGGCTCGACGGCGAAGCTCACATCTTTGATGGCGGTGACGCCGCCGAAGCGCAGCATCACATTTTTGGCTTCCAGTTGCGGGGTGCTCATGGCTACTTCCACACACGCTTGTCGTCGATCTTCTTGGCTCCCGCAGGAATGGTTCCGGACGGCACCAGCTCCACCTCGCCGCGCACATGCAGCAGCTCGCGCAGCGCCTCGGCAATGCGGTCCCTCAAGCCGTCCTCCCTGGCGCCGGAGTTGAGCTCCACCACGTAACGCAAGCGATCCTGGTGCGCCTCGCGCGTAACCACCGCCTGGAAGCGGCCGACTTCCGGGAAGCGCTTCATCACTTCTTCCATCTGGCTGCCGCGGACAAACATGCCTTTTACCTTCACCGCGTCGCCCACGCGCCCGAGGATGCCGGCGAGCTTGGGGGCGGTGCGGCCGCAGGAGCAGGCCGCGTCTTCGAGGAAGGTACTGAGATCGCCGGTGGCGAAGCGAACCAGCGGATATGTCTCATCGAAGATGGTGGTTACAACCAACCCGGTGTGACCAGGCGGCGCGGGCTCCTGTGTCTCCAGATCCAGGACTTCAAGTATCACTTCAGGGTGCAGGTGCATCCCCTTCTTTTCCAGGCACTCATAGGCCAGCATCCCGAGATCGGCGATGCCGTAGCCCTGCAGCACGCGGATGCCGTAGTCGGTCTCGAGCTCGTGGCGCAGCGACTCGGGCAGCATCTCCGCCGTCACCCAAGCCACTTCAAGTTGCAGCGGCGAGCGCATCTCCGCCGCCTTCTTCAGGATGGTGTAGAGGAAACTCGGCGTGCCCACGTAGCCGGTGGCGCCCAGGTCGGAAGCGATGCGCACCTGGATCTCGGTATTGCCAGGCCCCGAGGGCACGACTACGCAACCCAGGGCGCGCAGCGCGCCATCGAGCATGAAGCCCGCCGGGGTCAGGTGGTAAGCGAAGGTGTTGAGCACGATGTCGCCAGCGCGGAAGCCGGCCGCAGCCAACGCCGGCCGGAACCGCCAGAAGTCCGGGCCCTGTCCCTGGAGGTCGTAAATGTAGCCCGGCGACATGAAAATGCGCTTCAAGCTGCGGGTGGGAACCGCAGCCAGGCCGCCGAAGGGCAGGTCCTCGGCCTGGATCGCCGGCAGATCGTCTTTGCGGGTGATGGGGACCTTGGGCAGGTCAGAGAGACGATAAATGTCGCGCGGGCCCACGCCGGCCGTGTCCATGGCAACGCGGAAACGCGGCGCGTTCATGTAGGCATGGGCGATAGTCTGGCGCAAGCGGTTCTCCAGGTAGGCGACGCGGTCGGCCGGCGGGCGCGCTTCCACTTCCGCGTTGAGGATGCTGCTCGCTCGCAAGGGCGACATGGGAATCTCACCTCGATTCTTGGCGACGCGTGCGCGTCAGGACAACCAGCGCTTGCGGCGCTTGTAGAACTTCAGATCGCGATAACTCTTGCGCTCGCCGTCAGCGCCGCCGCCCAGGTAGAACCGCTTGACGTCTTCGTTGGTCTTGAGTTTCTCCGACTCCCCGTCCAGCACGATGCGACCGTTCTCCATGATGTAGCCGAAAGCGGCGATCGACAGCGCCAGATTGGCGTTCTGCTCCACCAGCAGGATAGTAGTCTTCTCCTCCTGGTTGATCTTGCGGATGATGGCGAAGATCTCTTTCACCAGCAAGGGAGCCAGGCCGAGCGAGGGCTCGTCGAGCAGCATGATCTTCGGCCGGGCCATCAAGGCGCGGCTGATGGCCAGCATCTGCTGCTCGCCGCCGGAGAGATAGCCCGCCAACTGCTGGCGCCGCTCTTTGAGGCGGGGGAAGTAATCGAACACCAGATCATGATCGCGCTTGACGCCGGCTGCATCCCTGCGGGTGTAGGCGCCCATGAGGATGTTTTCGTCCACGGTGAGGTCCTCGAAGACGCGGCGGCCTTCCATCACCTGGAAGATACCGCGACGCACGATCGCCTCCGGCTCCAGCCGGTCGATGCGCTTGCCCAGCAGCCGGATATCGCCGTCGGTGACTTCCCCCTCCTCCGATTTGAGCAGGCCCGAGATGGCCTTCAGCGTCGTGCTCTTGCCGGCGCCATTGGGGCCCAGCAGGGCAACGATCTGCCCTTCCCGCACCCGCAGGGACATGCCCTTGAGCACGAGAATGGCGTCGTTGTAGATAACCTCGATGTTATGGACTTGCAGCACACCGCCTCGCCAGCCGCCTCAATCGCCGACTACATGCCGAGCCACTCGCTCTTGCGCGGCACGTCGTAGTCCTTGATTTTGACTAGCGTGCCGTTCTTGATCTGGTAGATCGGCGTGGTGGTGCACGCCCGGTGGTCGCTCGCCGTGTAGGTCACATTGCAGGCCAGCCCGCCCAGGTCGAAGTTGCTCAGCGTCTCCAGGGCCTTCTTGATGCCCTCGCCGTTGAGCTGTCCGGCTTTGTCGGCGCGCTTGAGGCCCTCGGTGATCACCAGCGTCGAAGCCCAGCCGCGGACGTACACGGCATCGCGCGGCGGCGAAGAGATGTCCTTGCCTTTGTTGAAATCCAGGATCTTCTGCATGCCCGGGACTTTGGTGCCGTAGGGCGGATGCGGCATCACGCCGGTCACGCCTTCGGCGTTGTTCTTCGCCACCGCCGCCAGGGCCTCGCTGTAGCCGTAAGGATTGGAGCCAAACTTGGTCTTGAGGCCGAGCTTGGCGGCGTCCTTGAGGATGATGGAGACGCCGGTGGTGGTGATGTTGATGTAGGCGTAATCGGCGCCGGCCTTCTGCATGGTAAGCAGTTGGCTGGTCGCATCCTGGAAGGAGCCGGCGAACACCCCGTCATAGACCCAGTCGATGCCGATCTCCTTGGCGAATAACGCGCCGGCATGCATGGGCGAGCGGCCATAGGCGTTATCGCCGTACAGGGCCGCCACTTTGGGGTTGCGCGACTTGTCCTTCCAGTCGTCCTTTACCCACTTCAGCCACGCGCGCAACTCATCGGAGTAGGTAGGTGCCACGAAGAAGTTGTACGGGTTCTTGGAGGGATCGGAGACGTGGGCGGAGAACGAGGCGGAGACGTAGGGAACCTTGTCCTTGGCCGCCTGCTCGCGCAGCGCTTCCGTGTCGCCCGTGCCCCAGCCGGCGATCATCAGTACTTTATCGTCGTTGACCATGCGCTTGTAGGCGGCGATGGCTTCCGGGATCTTGTAGCCGTAATCCACCTCCACCAGCTTGATGCGCTTGCCGTTGACGCCACCGTGCGTATTCACCCATTCGACGGCATCGCGTATGCCCTGGGCGTAGGACTTGCCTACGTCGGAGGTGATGCCTGTCAGGTCGAAGAGGCCGCCGACCTTCAGCTCGGGCCCGGTGGCCTGTTGTGCATTCAAGGAAGTGGCGGCCAGAAGCAGTAGGCCACCCATGAAAACAATCCACGTGCGGAGGGAAACGTAGTAAGTCATACCCCTTCCTCCCTAACGATTATTCTGAAGTTAGCGGGACCTTATCATTGGAGGCGGGAGTGTACCAATTGACCTAGCGGGGCGCAAGGATATGCGTCATGCCCCTAATCACCTTTGGTTGCAGCCTCTGCATCGCGATCCGACAACATCTTCATCAGCTCCTGATACGACTTGGGCATGGTCACCGTGTTGCGCATGGCGACGGTGATCGGGTAACGGGTACCGCCCTTGTGGGTGCCTTCCAGGCCCTCGATGATCTCGTGCGCGTATTGCCAGGGAAACGCGAAAGCCATCTCGTTGTCTTGCGCCATGCCAAAGACGCGATCGCCCGTGCAGGGGAGAATGACCTTGGGCTCATTGGTGGTAAGGGTCTGGATGACGATCTCGGCGCAATCCAGCCGCCCGCCGGAGGTCGAGACCACGCGCCCGCCGCGTTTGTAGAGCGAAGCATGGACCAGACGCAGCACCTGCGCGCTGTTGGCGTACACGGCAATGACGTGCGGTTCGAAGGTGGCCCGGTTGAGCGGCGCGACACACACGTAATTGTAGGTGCCGGGCTCGAATCTCCAGGTACTGGCTTCCAGATTGGCGGCCGCTTGCTCGTCCTTGCAGTACATGCCGACGGAAGCGAAGCCCTTCAGGTATTCGTCATTGGGCCGGCGAAAGCCGAAGGCGATGGCGGCCAGCGGGCAGATGACGTCGTCCTGGCCGACAGCGATGCTCCACCCGTAGCGGCGGGCGACGCCGATTGACTGGCATACGATCCATTGTTCGCCCATGGTCTTGCTGGGAATGCGGATATCTTTGGGGACCTCTTCTCCCGGCTTGAGCATACGGATGGCCAGCGGGAAAGTGTCCGGCCGCACGTAACGCGTCAGCGCATCGTCCAGCAGGCGCAAGGTTGTGGTTACATCTTCTTTCATACGAGAGCTCCCGGCGGGCCGAACTCGCCCGCAGTGGATGACCGCGACAGCCTAGCAGAACGGCGGCGAGTCCGTCAGAGCCCAATCACCCCGTAGCGGATCACCAGGAGAAAGACGTGACCGCCACCACCATCCACAGCAGCACACCTTGCAACAGTGGACGCGGGCTCTCCGTCTTCAAGTGCAAATCTTGAGACGAAGCAAGCTGAGCGATGGATCGCCGCTAGCGGTTCACCGGAGTCTGCGGCAAAGCGGCGGCGCCGATCATGTCGCCGGAGACGACCAGTTCCACGCGCCGATTCTGCTGGCGCCCGGCGGAGGAGGCGTTATCGGCCACCGGCTGCAACTTGCCGAAGCCTCGCGCCACGATGGAACTTACCGGGATGCCCTGCTGCACCAGATACTGCTGGACGGCAGCCGCACGCTTCTCGGAAAGTTCCTGGTTGTAGGCGTCGCTGCCGATGCTGTCGGTGTGGCCCTCGACTTCCAGGTGCAGGTCGGGATAAGCGAGCAGGATGCCGGCGATCTTCGCCAGGCGCTCCCGCGCCGCCGGGCGCAGACCATACTTCGCCGACTCGAACAGCACATCGGACATATTGACCACCAGCCCGCGCGAGGTGTCGCGCGTCTCCAGGATGGCGTTCAACTGGCGCAGCAGGCGGGCGCGCATCTCCGCCCTCTCAGCTTCGGCTTTTTGCCGCATCTGCTCGGCCTGCTCCGCCGCCAGGCGGGCCTTCTCCGCTTCCGCTTGCGCCAGTTCCCGCTGTTCCAGCGCGGCGGCGCGGGCCACTTCCGCCTCCCGCTTGGCGTGCTCGGCCTCAGCCCGGGCCGCTTCCGCTTCCGCCTTGGCCTGCTCGGCACGCCTGCGCTCGGCTTCCGCCTGCGCCCGGAGATTGGCTTCCGCCTCGGCTTCAGCCTTGGCTTTGGCCTCGCGCTCCGCGGCTTCCTGCCGCTCCTGCTCGATGCGCAGCTCCTCCTGACGTTTGAGGGAGATCACGCGGGCATCCTCGGCGGTCTGAGCGGCGTTGCGCGCCAGGGTGCCGATAGGCGTCTTGCCCTGCTTGCGGAGGTAGTAATCCTCGGCCTGCTGCAAGAGCTCCTGCGCCTTCTGGAAGCTGGGCGCGGCGTACTGGTCGGCGTGCGCGGCGCGCGCGATGCGCACCGCGTTGCGGGCTTCGAACAACTCGATGGGTGTCTTGGGATCGATGCCGTAGATGGCGTCGCGGATCGGTTCCACGGTGGAGGCGTACGTCCCCTTGGCGAGCAGCTCATAGCGGGCGTTGATGGCCTGTTCCTGACCCAACGTGTCGGGACGGATGATGTTCTCGGCCACCACCACGTCGCTGGGCTGGGTGACCGCGAAGTAGGGTTCCGCGGTGACGATCATCCCGAAGGCCTGCAACTCCGTGGTGACCTTCAGGCTGCCGTTGCCGTTCTTCAGCAGGACCTCGCCCAGGTTGCTGGCGCGGCCCTCGGGCGTGATCGCCCACAGAACATAGGTGAGGTACTCGAGACCGAACTTGTTGGCGGGCAGCAGGTGTTCGAGCTTGGCATCGATGTCGAGGCGTCCGGACTTGCTGTCCACCTTGGCGCGGCCGGTAACCTCGGGCATCTGGTCGGTGCCGCGGAAGTCCACCGTGGTAGAGCCGCCACGGTGGCGATAATTCACCGCCTTGGTGGTGCGCGAGACTACCGTGACGCGCATGGTGGGCGCTTCATCCAGATCATTCTGCTTGGGCGGTTGCGCCTGCGCGAGCATGGGCGGCACCAGTGAGAGCATGGCCGCGATCGCGAATATCAGGACTCGGGAACTTCTCAGCATCTTAGACACCTCGGGGAAACGACGTCTGCGACAGGCGAAAGAATACCGCAAGCCAAGCTGCCGGGCGACTGCAGGCCCGAAGAAGCCAGAGGGCCGCTCTTCGCCGGGGTTTCGCACCCCGGGGGCTAAACGAACCATTCGGATTACGATTGTGCCACGGCCGTCTGCGCCCGCCCGTGCTGGAAGGCGGCGACGAACGCCTCGACCACCTTGGGATCGAACTCCGCGCCCGCGCGCTCGACGATGCTACCAATGGCCACGCTGGGTGACATCCCACCGCTGCCGCTGGTGAGGGTCTCATAGGCATCGGCTACGGCCAGGATGCGCGATTCCAGGGGCGCGTTCTGGTAGGAGACGGCTTTCCCCTCGCTCGACTCCGCATACGCCAGCAGGATGGGGATGACGCGCCGCAGTGATCCGCCCACGGGAGGCAGCGCCGCCTTGCCCCTGGCCATGTCGCGCTGGAACCTGTGGAACTCGTCGGCGGTGAAGTTCGCCGACTTGTAGAGGATCTCGCGGCTGATGCCCAGTTTGTCGACGTCGTGCAGCAGGGCAGCGGCGCGGATGTCTTCGACGCGCTCCGAGTTCAGCTCCATGCGCTCGGCGATTTTGGTGGCGCACATGGAAACCCGATAAGAGTGGTTCTGGCTGTACTTGTCGTTGGCGACAATGTGCTGCAGGATGAGCAGGATGCCGCGGTAGCTCTGGCGCAGCTCGTGCAGGTTCGATTGCGTCCGCTCGTAGAGCGTGCCCATGGCATAGGCGATCACCAGCATGGTCCCGCCCCACAGGCCGATGTCGAACCACTTCTCTTCCCCGATCGCCAGCACGCGCCGATGCATCATGGGAGGACGGAAGTAGACCACCAGCACGACGAGCAGCGTGCTGCCCAGGGCCGTCATGACCGCGTGCCGGCGCCCGTACTTGTAGGCGGAGAAGAGCGTCGGCAGCGTGTACAAGGAGAGCACCATCCGCTGGGCGTCCACCACGAAGTTCGAAAGCAGCGCGATCAAGAAAAGCGAAAGCAGCAGCCAAAGCTCTTTGTTGGCGCCGCTCTTCGGGGGCGCCGCATCGGCGCTCAGCGACGGCGCAGCCAGGGATGTCGGTTGTGGGGAATGGACGTCGTTGGCGACAGTGGTTGCCATGAAGTTGCTCCGGCCCGGGACGGCCGCGGCTGCCCCGGACCAATATGGAAAAACGGCTCCTCGCAGAATCGTAGCGGGCTGGGGGACGCCTCCCAAGTTACCAAGGTCGGTGAACAAGCAGGGGCGCCCACGAAAGCGCCGTCATTTCGCCCTGGGATGCGTCTGGTCGTACACCGCGAGCACGTGCTTC
>JAHFUA010000059.1 GCA_023265315.1 Acidobacteriota bacterium
TGCTCGTGCTCGGGCCCCATCATGACTCGCCCTACGTCCGCAGCTTCGACGAAGACATGAAGCAGTACAACCGCCGCATCGCCTGACTCCCTACTCCCTACTCCCTACTCCCTACTCCCTGCCTTGTACAGGCCCGTCTTCTTGATGTACTCGGCCACCAGCGGCTCGACAAAGCGTGCCAGCGATTTGCCGGCGGCGGCGGCGCGGCGCGCCGCGGTCGCCGAAACCAGGAGTTTCACTTCGTCGAGGATGTGAATCATGGTGTTGCGCAGCGCCAGCGTCCCCTTGGCCGGGGATTTCTGGAACGCTTTCACTACCGCCGGCGCCGGCCGCATCGGCTTGGGAAGCGCATCGGCGACATCGGCCATGGAGAACCCCGGCCGGCTCACCACGATGAAGTCGATCTCGCGCAGCAAGTCTTCCGCGCGGTGCCAGCTTGCCACTTGCTGGAACGCATCGATCCCGATGAGAAAGAAGAGATGGTCGCTCTTCCGCAGGCTCTGCTTGAATCGGCGCACCGTGTCGATGGTGAAGCTGAGGTGGTCCGGCTCCGCGGGCGCCTCGGCCAGCGACGGCAAGAATCCTTTCTCCCCCACGGTCGCCAGCGCCAGCATGGCATAGCGATGGTGGAAGGCGGTGATGGGCTCATCCTGGCGGTGTGGCGGCATGCTGGCGGGAATGAAATAGACCTTGCCCAGGTGGAAGCGCTTCGCCGCGGCGCGCGCCACCGCCAAATGGCCCTTGTGGACCGGATCGAACGTCCCGCCGAACAAGCCGATGTTCATGCGCGAGGATTATCGCAGATGAGCTGCCTTGCATCGGCTAAACTTGCTTTAGTCCCATGCAGGTTTGACCCTGCTGCGCGGCAGCCGCTACAATGATCGAGTTTGCCTGTAGCACCAATCCCTACAGACACTCAGGGCATTGGGAAATCGCAGGAGGAGAAGCATGTACGCGGTCATCCGCGCCGGAGGCAAGCAGTATCGAGTCGCGCCCGGAGACGTAATCCGTGTGGAGAAAACACCGGTCGAGGACGGCCGTGTCGAATTCTCGGAAGTGCTGGCGGTCAGCGCCGCCGACGGCCAGATCGGGCGGCCCGGCGAAGGCCGCGTGGTCGGCCAGGTGGTCGAAGAGGGCCGCGGCGACAAGATCCTCGTCTTCCACTACAAACGGAAGAAACAGTACAAGAAGCTGCGCGGACACCGGCAACCGTTCACCGCGGTGCGCATCACCGAGATCGCCTGCGACGGCCAGAGCTTCACCGCTCCCGAACTGCCGTCCGAGCCGGAGAAAAGAGCCAAGCCGGCGCGCCCGAAACTGGCCAAAGCCGAGGCGGCAGAAGCCGCTCCGCATAAGGCAGCACCGCACAAGAAATCGGCGCCCAAGAAGACAGCGAAGAAAGCAGCGCCCAAGAAGAAGCCGAAAAAGTAGCGCCGGCATCGTGATTTAACTGGCAACTGGCCACTGACTACTGGTTTTCTATGGCACACAAAAAAGGATTAGGCAGTTCACGCAACGGCCGCGATTCCAACTCACAGCGGCTGGGAGTCAAGGCCTTCGGCGGGCAGCTCGTGCCCGGCGGCACCATCATCGTGCGCCAGCGCGGCACCCGCATCAAGCCAGGCCTCAACGTCGGGCGCGGCAAGGACGACACCCTCTTCGCCAAGGTTACCGGCGTCATCAAGTTCGTGGACAAGGGCGGCATGGGGAAGTTCGTCCTGGTCGAGCCGCTGCCTGAGGCGTAGCGATTTAGGGGTAGAGACGCAGCTTGCCGCCTCTCGGCCTCCCAACTACTGCACCAGGCACAGCGCCAGCAGAATCAGGCCGAACAGCAGCGCCTGCCAGTCTTTCCTAGGCATGAGCTTTCCTCGCCGGGAGCAGAGAGCAAGCCCCACGCCAGTCAGGTCGCTCCACGAAATCAGCGGTTTATGCTCCAATGGAGGTCTTGAGCAGGGGCCGCCGTGTCACGCCTGCCGCACCGGGCGTGTCCATCGGACACATCGGTTTTGTCTGACTACTGACTACTGTTCTTAAATGTTTATTGACGAAGCCAACATCCGGGTGAAAGCCGGCGACGGCGGCAATGGATGCGTCGCCTTTCGCCGCGAGAAATTCGTGCCGCGCGGCGGCCCCTCGGGCGGCGACGGCGGCCGGGGCGGCGACGTCATCATGGAATCCAGCGAGCGCCACAACACGCTCGTCCACTTCCGCTTCAACCCCGAGCACAAGGCGGAGCGCGGCCGCCACGGCGAAGGTTCCAACCGGAGCGGGCGCGAGGGCGCCAACATCGTCCTGAAGGTCCCGGTCGGCACCATCCTTTACGATGCCGACTCGGGCGAGCGTGTGCACGATTTCGTGCGGCCCGATGAGCGTATGGTAATTGCCCGCGGCGGCCGCGGCGGTCGCGGCAACGCGCGCTTCGCCACCTCCACCCACCAGGCCCCGCGCGAGTGCGAGCCCGGCCGTCCCGGCGAAGAACGCGCCTACCGGCTCGAGCTGAAGCTGCTGGCCGACGTCGGTCTGGTCGGGTATCCCAACGTCGGCAAGTCCACCCTCATCTCGCGCATCTCCGCCGCCCGCCCCAAGATCGCCGACTATCCTTTCACCACGCTGGAGCCCAACCTCGGCGTGGTGGCCATCGGCGAAGAACCCGAGCAGATCAGCTTCGTGGTGGCCGATGTTCCCGGGCTGATCGCAGGCGCGCACCAGGGCACCGGCCTGGGCACGCAGTTTCTGCGGCATATCGAACGCACCAGGCTGCTGGTACACCTGGTGGAGGTTTCGGATGCGAGCGGCCGTCCCGATCCGGTGCAGGATTTCGAAGTGATCATGAACGAACTGGCCAGCTTCGGCGCCGGCCTGGAGAAGAAGCCGATGCTGGTGGCGGCCTCGAAGATCGACGTGGCCAACAAGCGGAAACTCTCCAAGCTGCGCCAGTTCTGCCGCCGCCAGAAGCTCGCGCTCTATCCCATCTCCGGCGTGACCGGCGAGGGCATCGACAAGCTCAAGTACGCTCTGGCCAAGCGCGTGGACGAGATCCGCAAGAAGGAATTAACCGCAGAGGGCACAGAGGACACCGAGGAAAGACTGGCACATTAGGCTCCGCTCGCTGTTGCCCTCTGCCTCTGGCGCTGATTCCTCTGTGCTCTCTGCGGTTAGAAAGCAAAAGACCGGCGACCCTCCGCCGGTCCGGGTGTGATTGTTGTCCGCCTTCTACGCTGCGGCTTTGCCTGCCTGTACGCTGCCGATCTGCCGCAGCATTCCCAGAGCGTCGTAGGACTCAACTTCCTCGACGACCTTGCCGTTGGCGATGCGGCTGATCAGGATGCCCTGCACGGTCACCTGTTTATTGGTGGGTGCGGCGCCGAATAGCTCGCCGCGGTGGGTGCCACGCGCAGTCCAGCGCGTGACCACCAGGTCTCCTTCGGCGATCTGCTGTTCCACCGTGAGCCGCAAATCGGGGAAGGCGGTGCGGTACATGGTGATCAGTTGCTTGAATCCTTCGCGGCCGCGCTTCTCGCCCACGGTCGGCTCGCGATAGACGTAATCATTGGCGAGCACTTCATCGGCCACGTTCAGGTTGCCAGTGTTCACCGCCTGCTCGATGCAGCGACGTACCAATTCCTTGTTGCGTTCCGACATGTAACCTCCTTGGGGAATCGGGGTGTCGAATCCGCTCGCGACGGAGCGGCTGGAAAGGCTGATTAGATCGTGGTGGCCGTTTGCGAACTACCGCAAAATTATCCGCCTGGATGGCGACGGGCGTCAAGGCTGGACGCCTCGCGAAGATCGCTCACCGTCCCAGGATGGTATGGATACGGGGAGCTTGCCCGCAGTTCGCCTCATCCACCGACGCCGACGCCGTTCCAACTTCCTTGGAGCAAGATCCGTGACCGGGTCACCTCGAACTGTGACCACTCGCGGCTAACTTTCCTTTCCTCATAGCAATTGGATTCTGGAATCACAACCCAATGTGACTAAAGTTCTTGTGCCGCTGGCGGTAAAGCTGTATTGAGTTCTGCACACGAGGTGGTTCATAGGAATGAAGAGAGTCTTTCACACGGTTCACCACACGGTGGGAGAGAACGTTCGTCAGCACACACATTTCACACGGGAGGAGACATCATGGCTACACCTAAGATCAGGTGCAAGCTGGGGGAGGGCAGCAAAACCCTGATTCGCTTGCCCGAGCTGGCTGCCCCAGGCCTGAAGATTTGCCTCGCCACAGCGATAAGACAGCAACAACAGCACGAAGCTTTCCAGCGCAGCACAGGGCGAAGTTCGACGACACTGGCGAAGTACCCGGACCTTCGCATAGTGCTCGTATCCATGAAGGCTAACACCAAGATGCACGAGCACAAAGCGGCAGGGAGATTGTCGCTCTTAACTCTGACGGGGTGTGTGCGGCTGAAGGTGCTCGACCACACGGTTGATGTTCCGGCCGGGCATCTGTTCACACTGGACCGCTGCGTGCCCCACGATGTCGAAGCGCTAAAACAGAGCGTATTTTTGCTTACGATCTCGTGGCCTCACACTATGCCCGAAAACTGAGGCGCAGGGGCCAGCCCAGGTGCTACTCGCTACTTACTGTCCAGCGGGCTGTAATGGGCTTAGCAGCTCGCAACTCCGGGAATCTGGACTCTGACGTCTACTATGGTCAGAGCCTCGGGCAGATAACGCAGCTGATTGAAAATGCTAGTGGATGGTAGGCACGTGGGGACTCGAACCCCAGACCTCTACCGTGTCAAGGTAGCGCTCTAACCAACTGAGCTACGCGCCTACTTGATTTCGACAATCTCTGCCTGCTCGATTCTAGCAGAGCCCCAACTTGGTTATCAATCTGGGGGGACTCCCGCCTCATTTGCATCGGTTGGTGATGGACTCAAGCGCCCGGTGCCGACGCTCGGGTAGGCTCTGGGCAATGGGGATGCCATGTTGCGAAAACAAAATTTCTGATTTCAGAACAGCCAGCTGTTTTCCACAGCCATTCTGGACAATAGTGTGGCTTTACGGCGGGTGAAAACGCAACCTGGCTTTTCCGGCCCGCGAACTGTGCAAAAGAAAGGGATTAATGACTTCTGTCCGCAGAAAACTGCAGCCGCGATCCGAAGCACCGCCTTCTTCTTTGTTCTGTTTTCAGAACAAAACCCCACCTGGACTTCAATGGGTTTGTAAAAACTCTTGACAACTAGCGACGGGGTAGGCAGACTCGGCGGCTAATCGGTAACTCTGCAAGCACGTATGGAATTGCTTCGAGAAGAAGCAAGTGAGTGCTCACAAACCTGCTATCGTCCTGGCTGGTGCCAACTCTTACAGCACCAGCCGCCACGCAAGAACCAGTCAACCCTCTCGGACGTTAACCGACCTCCGACCTGAAATTAACTTTCGCCAGCTAACTGAGTTTAGTACGTAACCGCCACAATTTTCATGGGGTTAGGTCACAAACGCCCTGTAAGTGACAGGGCGAAGCTGTAGGGCCGGCAAGCCTACTTGCTGTACATGTGCGTAACAACCTGGACAGATCAGTCTTACAGGACAGCTTGCTGGGCGTGAGGCGATCATGATTCCGACCGCCTCCACCAGCCTCCCAGGCGCCCACCCAGGTAACCTGGATGGCCGTCTGTTCTCCGTATCTTCGACGGTTTTGTTGCCGCCGCCAGCAACCGCCAGCGGGCAACTTCAGTGGTATGCCGTCTACACCCGGCCTCGCCACGAGAAGCGGATCAAGGAGCAACTGGACGGCAAGTCTCTCGAGTCTTTTCTTCCGCTTTATGAAGCGGTTCACCGCTGGAAGGATCGCCGGGTACGGGTCAGCCTGCCCGTGTTCCCCAGCTACCTCTTTGTGCGGATAGCTCTTCCCGAGCACCGCCTGCCCGTGCTGACCGTGCCTGGGGTAGTGAACCTGGTGGGGAGACCGGGTTGCCCGACGCCGATTGAAGACCAGGAGATCGAGGCCTTGCTTGTCTGTTCCGTTCACGGGCACAGAATGATGCCACACCCGTATCTCAACGTCGGAGGACGAGTGCGGGTGCGCAGCGGCCCCCTCGCCGATCTGGAAGGCATTTTGGTTCGCAAGAAGGGGAGGTCCCGTTTAATCCTTTCCGTCAAGTTGATTGCCCGCTCGGTCGCCGTCGAGGTTGATGCCGACGATGTAGCCCCTAGTGGGCACCTGGCGTTCTGAATCCCTCTTCAGCATGGTTCAGTGAAGGCTCCCAGGGCCGGGAGCGCGGTTTTCTACCAGCATCCAACCTGAGCGCGGTTCCAAGAGGTGGTGATGTCCATACCTGCCACTAAAGTTCTGCATGCACGCGCGAGACTCCTCAAAGCCGCCACCGCGTTGTTCGCGGCCAAAGGATTTCACGAAACCTCCACCCGTGAAGTGGCTCGCAAAGCCCGCGTCAACGAAATCACTATCTTCCGGCACTTCAAGAACAAGCAAGAGCTCTATCTCCAGGTTCTGAACAGCAGGTTGGGACTGATGGTGCCGGAATCGTTGATCCCGCGGTTGCGTTCGTCCGGCAATTGCGAAGAGGTGTTCCTCTGGCTGGCGGAGCACTTACATGAGCTCCTGGACCCGGTGTTTCTGCGCCTGGTGTTCTACGCCGCCCTGGAAAAACCGGAGTTGCTCAAGAAGTGCTACAGCCCCCGTCTGCTGTCGTTCCACGAAATCCTGGGAGAGTACATGCAGGAGCGAATCGACGGCGGCGTCCTCAGGAACGTGGACGCCATGCAGATGGGGCGAGCGCTGGTGGGGATCATTGCCTACGATCAGATCCTCTCCCAGCTTTTGGGGGGTGGCGATTTCCCGGGGTCCAACTCACCCAACGCCGCCAAGACTTACATGGAGATATGGCTTCGCGGGGCTTTGAAGCCGGACGCGCCGGCGCGTTGGCATTCCCCCGGCGAATCTAGAACGCAGGCGCCGGACCCGGCGCCTTGGCCGGTGCGCCCCTGACCGTGCAATTGAACTCCCAACCCCGCACAAACAGTGGCGGTGATTTTGTCCGGCGGCATGGGGTAGTTCGCCGCCGGAGTCACACCGGCAGCTTTGTGCTTGATGACGGGAACTGGTTATGAGTATGCAAAGAATCCTAGTTGGGCTGCTTGCGCTCCTGCTGTGTGTACCCGGATACGGCCAGCAAAACGATAGGCCGAGCGCTGCGCGCGACGAGTCTGCCGCGGCGAATCGGACCGCCGGCCTGTCGGATCTCTCCAAAGAAAACCTCAGCCATGTTGCGGCCTCCGCGCCCCAGATTCGGGCCGTCCTGGTCAAAGATCCCGGGCTGCTGGTTGAACTGAAACGTTGGGTGGCCAAGGAAGCGACCGACAACGGGCAGGTGGTGGAAGATTCGAATCTTACCGATCAGGCGATTTTCGACCGCTTGGAGAGGGATATCCCATTCCGCTCTCTGGCGACTCGGCTGCTGCAACGCTACGGCTACCTGATACCCACGGCGAATCCGGACTCGGACTTTGCCAAGCAGCAAGAGCTGATTCTGAAGGAACGCGCGCGTCGATTGGTCCAGATCGAGTCGCAGGAGGATGCCGAGTCTCTTCGTCTTGGAAGGGGCACCCGCGAGCTGGAGCGCACGGCAACCTGTGACCCGCGCCTGGACGGGGACTGTGCCCAGCAGCCACCTGCCGGGCCATCTCGAAAGCTTCAGTCGCCCAGTCGCACTCCGGGCTCCGAGGCAAGTCCTCCGTCGCCTCCCGAACAACTCCCGACCACAAGGGGGCCGCAGACCCTTCGAGCCGGCAGCATTTCCCAAGAGCCGGGTATGGGGAGCGACACCGCAGGGCAGGCACGTTTCGAGACGGCTTCCGACGCGCTCCAGGGCATGGCGGCGTCCGCTGCGGGTTCGCAGAGGGCGGAGCTTCCAGCCGTTGACAGCGCGGTTAGTGGCCTGAGTAATCTGCGTTCTTCCCCAACTCAGAGTGATACCAGCGGCATGGTTACGAGCAAGAACCCTTTCGAGCCCTTGGTCCGGCCCAACAGCCCGCGAGGATACACGGACCAACAAAGAGATCTCGCGCCGGTCAGAATGGTGCGCCGGGCCAATCCCTATTCGGACATTCCCTCGCTTTATGACATGTACGTGCAGGCTGCCATGCACGACCGTCCGCCAGAACGCTTCGGGCTGGAGGTCTTCCGCAACACTACCAACCAGCCGGATGTCATTCCCATGGATTTGCCGGTGGGGCCGGACTACGTGGTCGGTCCGGGTGACGGCTTGGCCATCGATCTCTGGGGTGGCGTCTCACAGCGGTTATTGCGCGTGGTGGACCGGGAGGGGCGAGTCTCGCTGCCGGAGGCGGGACCCCTGCTGGTCAGCGGACGGACGCTCGCCGAAGTACAGCAGGCGGTACAGCAGGTGCTGCGCACCCAGTTCCGCGGCGTCTCAGCCGACGTTTCCCTGTCGCGGTTGCGGACGGTTCGGGTGTACGTGGTGGGGGATGTGGCCGAACCGGGCGCCTATGACATCAGCTCGCTTTCGACGCCGCTGAACGCATTGTTCGCCGCCGGCGGAGTGACGCCGCGCGGTTCGCTGCGATCCCTGAAACACTATCGTGGCAAGCAGCTGGTCGAGGAGGTGGACGCCTACGATCTCCTGCTGCATGGCATCCGGTCCGATCTGCAGCGGCTGGAAAACGGGGATTCGCTCCTGGTGCCCTCCATCGGCCCCCAGGTGACCGTCGAGGGCATGGTGCGGAGGCCGGCCATCTATGAATTGCATGGCGAGACCTCATTGACGGAGGTGCTCGATTTGGCGGGAGGGATCTTGCCGACCGCGGCCTTGCAGCACGTTGAGGTACAGCGCGTCGAGGCACACGAAAAGCGCACCATGCTCAGCCTCGATCTTTCGCCCGCGGGCGATTCCGCCGGGGTGACGAAGCAGCTCAGTTCGTTTGCCATCCGTGACGGCGACGCGGTGCACATCTTCCCCATCGCGTCGTACAACCAGGATGCCATTTACCTGCGCGGCCATGTACTGCGGCCGGGGCGCTACGCCTACAAGCAGGGAATGAAGCTGACCGACCTGGTGGCGACGTACAACGATCTGCTCCCGGAGCCTGCGGCGCACTATGCGGAAATCGTGCGGCTGAATGCACCCGATTTCCACCCCAGCGTGGAGAGCTTCGACCTTTCCGCGGCGCTGGCCAACCCAGCCTCGGCGCCCAAGCTGCAGCCGCTCGACACCGTGCGGGTATTCAGCCGCTACGATTTCGAACCGGCGCCCGCGGCCTGGGTCGGGGGAGAAGTGCGCGCCCCTGGCCAATACACCCTCTCCGGCCAGGCCCATGTTCGCGATGTGGTTTACCTGGCGGGCGGAGTGACGCCGGATGCTGGGCTTGACTCCGCGCAGCTCTTCCGCACCCAGCCCGACGGAACCCTGAAAATTCTCAGCGTGAACCTGCGCGAAGCGCTGGCCGGAGATCTGGTGCACAACATCCTGCTGCAGCCACGCGACCGTCTCCTGGTGCATCGAACTGTGGCCAAAGTCGATCCCCCGACCGTGTACGTGAAAGGCGAAGTGGCGAAGCCCGGCCGGTATCCGCTCACCACCAACATGCATGTGGAGGATCTGGTTCGCGTCGCCGGCGGCCTGAAGCGGAGCGCTTACGCGGAAAGCGCCGATCTCACGCGGTTCGCGGCCAGCGATCCGCAAGGCGGCTCCAGTGAGCGGCTGGCGGTCAATCTGGCAGCGGCGATGAGCGCTGACCCAAAGCACAACGTACTGCTGCGCGACGGCGATGTGCTCACCATACCGCAGATCCCGGGCTGGGATGAACTGGGCGCCTCCATGACGGTGCGCGGCGAAGTCCAGCACCCCGGTACCTATGGCATCAAGCCGGGCGAGCGTCTGAGCTCCGTCTTGGCGCGTTCGGGTGGATTCAGCTCAGAAGCTTATCCCTATGGTGCGGTACTGATGCGCCGCGAGGTGCGGGAATTGGAAATGAAGTCGCACATGGAATTGATCCAGCGGGTCAAGGCGGAACAGGTTCATTTAAAGGCTCTGCCGGAGAACGATGCCGATCAGAAGAAAGCCAAAATGACGGCGATTGCGCAGACCCAAACCGCGCTCGACCAATTGGAGTCCAATACGCCGTCCGGGCGCGTGGTGGTCCACATTCGACCGGACGTGCCAGCCTGGCGCAACACCGCAGCCGATGTGCCGGTGCGCAATGGCGACGTGCTCATCGTACCCAAGAAGGCCGGCTACGTGATGGTGACCGGCCAGGTCTTCAATCCCACAGCAATTAGCTACCGTGGAGCAAGAAGCGCCAAGTGGTACTTGAGCCAGGCGGGAGGGCTGACCCAGATTGCGGACAAGAAGGCGGTGTTCGTGATCCGGGCGGATGGCTCGGTGCTTGCCGCGAAAAACAACTCCGGGGGGTGGTTTCTGGGCGGTGATCCCCTAAGCGCCACCTTGCGGCCGGGGGACACGGTGGTGGTGCCCGAGCAGGCGCCCAAGATTGGCGGGCGCAACTGGGCGACCTTGATGCAGACGGCGCAGATCGCTTCCTCCATCGCTCTGACCGTTGCGTACATCAAGCCGTGATGCTGGAACTGGCCATGCGGACCAGCGTGCCAGCCGGGTTCGAGCCATGTGGCGACACTTAAAACGGGGCGCACTCCTTCTGCTGCTCGTCGGAACCTTCCTGTCCGTTCCGGGGCGGGCACAGGATCCCTCCAGGGAGGGCGAAGCCAGCGCCAGCAAGAAAGCCGCCCGCTTGCGCAAGCAAATCGAAGAGCTGAAGCGGAACCTGGCTACTCTCGAAGAAGAATTAGCTGCGGAAGAGAGGCAGAAACAGGACGAAGAAGCCGCCGCTCAAGCCAAGCGCCGGCAGCAGGTGGCCGCGCGGGAGAAAACGCGGGAAGATGCCGCAAATCTCCCGCAGGCAGGGTTCCCGGCAGAGTCTCCACACCATTCGCTGGAACGCACTTTCGGCCTCAACATCCTCTCCGATCAGAAGACGTTCTGGACGAGCCCGTTGCGCCTTCGCCTGAACGACGCATCCTCGCTGTTTCCGTTCTTTGCGGTTACGGCGGCCACCATTGCCAGCGATAACTCCATCGAGCAACGCTTGCCCAGCAGTCCAACTCTGATCCAACGCAGCCGCAGCTTGTCGAATTACGGCACCGCGTCGCTGGCGGCGGTGGCAGGCGGCCTGTATCTCTGGGGCAAGAAAAGCAATGACGGTCACGCGCAGGAAACCGGCTTCCTGGCCGGTGAGGCGCTGGCCGATAGTTTCCTCGATGCCCAGGCCATCAAATTTGCAACTGGACGAAACCGCCCGCTCCAGGGGAATGGCCGGGGCGGGTTCTGGCAAGGCGGGAATTCTTTCCCCTCTGAGCATGCCGCAGCTGCGTGGTCAGTGGCCAGCGTCATTGCCCATGAATATCCAGGATCGCCGATCGGGCTCTTGGCTTACGGCACAGCGGCAGGAGTCAGCGCGGCCCGCCTCATCGGCCGCCAGCACTTCGCCTCGGATGTGCTCGTGGGCAGCGCGCTGGGCTGGTATGTAGGCCGGCAGGTGTACCGCTCCCATCACACTTGGGACGGAGCGGAGTGGGGCACCTTCGAGCCCAGCCACGAACCCACCAAGGCCAGGGACATGGGCTCTCCCTATGTGCCTCTGGATAGTTGGGTCTATCCCGCCTTGGATCGCCTGGTGGCGATGGGTTACGTGCAAACTGCATTTGCCGGGCTCAAGCCCTGGACGCGCATGGAATGCGCCCGCCTGGTGCAAGAGGCCGAGGGTTTGATCCAGGACGAGGGCCCGGAAAGCCGAGAACCAATCCGCCTCTACCGCGCACTGGAGACCGAGTTTTCGCAAGAAGTCGGCCTGTTGGAGGGCGGTCGCAACGTCGCAGCCGAGGTCGAATCGGTTTATACGCGCTCGACGGCGATTTCCGGACCTCCCCTGACCGACGGCTACCACTTCGGCCAGACCGTCTACAACGACTTCGGCAGGCCCTACGCCCAAGGATTCAACCAGATCAACGGTCTGTCGGCCCGCGGCCAAGCCGGTCCGTTCGCCTTTTACTTCCGCGGGGAGTATCAGCACGCTCCCGCTTTGCCGCTGGTGCCGGAGAACGTGCGGCAGGCCATTGCAGCCGCGGATGGGAATCCGGTGGTTACCCCCGCGGCGCCGGCGGACACCAACCGTTTCCGCTTTCTCGATAGCTATGTCGCGCTTAACTTCAAGGGGCTACAGTTTTCGGCGGGCAAGCAGAGCCTGTGGTATGGGCCCGGGCAAAGCGGGCCCATGATCTGGAGCAACAATGCGGAACCGATTCCCATGGTCCGCATCAGCCAGAACTCGCCCATCAAGCTCCCGGGCATCCTCTCCCGCCTGGGTCCGGTGCGGTCCGAGTTTTTCTTCGGGAAACTGGAAGGCCATCAGTTTCCGCCGCGCGCCTTTATCCACGGAGAAACCGTCGCCATCAAGTTCACTCCCAACCTGGAGTTCGGGTTTACGCGCACGGTGGTGTTTGCCGGCTTGCCCCAGCCGGTTACCTGGGGAACGTTAATGTCCAGCTTCGTGAAGCTCAACTCCGGGAATCCCGATCCACGTAAGAAACCGGGGGATCAACGCAACAGCCTGGAATGGACGTACCGGATTCCCGGCTTGAGGAAGTGGGTGATCCTCTACGGCAATGCCTTGGAGGAGGAGTATCCGATTGCGTTTGCGGCCCCGCGCCGCGCCGCGATTAATCCCGGCATCTACATGCCGAAGTTTCCCAAGATTCCCAAGCTCGATCTCCGGCTGGAGGCGGCGTACACCAACGTTCCTTCCGCGCACAACGACGGAACCGGGCATTTCCTCTACTGGGAATTCGTCTACCACGACTCCTACACCAGTAACGGCAACCTTCTCGGCAACTGGATCGGCCGGGATGGGATCGGGCTGCAGGCCTGGAGCACCTATTGGTTGTCACCGCGGAGCACGCTGCAACTGAACTTCCGCAGGGCGACGGTATCACGCGGTTTCCTGGAAGGCGGCGAGTACAACGATTTCGGCGCCCGCGCCGACCTTCGGCTCCGTCCCCAGTTGAGCCTGGCCAGCTCGCTGCAATACGAGCAGTGGAATTTCCCGTTGCTTTCTCCCACCTGGAATTCTAACTTCAGCGCCTCGTTGCAGTTGACGTACTGGCCCAAATGGAGGATTCGATAACTTGAAACGCAGTGCCCTGATTACCGGTATCACTGGACAGGACGGGTCGTATTTGGCCGAATTCCTGTTGCAAGCTAATTACCGCGTTTTCGGCCTCGTCCGGCGCAGCAGCACCATCAATTTCGAGCGGATCGCTCATCTTCAGGACAAAGTCGAACTGATCCCGGGCGACCTGCTCGATCCCAGCTCCCTGATGGCAGCGCTGGAGCGATCGCAGCCCCAGGAGGTTTACAACCTGGCCTCCCAGTCTTTCGTCCCGACGTCGTGGAGTCAGCCCGTGCTGACGGGAGAGTTCACCGCCCTCGGCGTCACCCGGTTGCTGGAGGCCATCCGCGTGGTCAACCCGCGGATCCGCTTCTATCAGGCATCGTCCAGCGAGATGTTCGGCATGGTCGAGGAGTCTCCGCAGACAGAAAGGACCCGCTTTTATCCGCGGAGCCCTTACGGCATTGCCAAACTCTATGGCCACTGGATGACGGTCAATTATCGGGAGAGTTACGGCATGTTCGCCTGCTCGGGAATTCTTTTCAATCACGAGTCGCCGCGGCGGGGCATTGAGTTCGTCACCCGCAAAGTCAGCTATGCGGTGGCGCGTATCAAGTCGGGCTTACAAGACAAGCTCAGGATGGGCAACCTGGAAGCGGAGCGGGACTGGGGGTTCGCCGGCGATTACGTCCGCGCCATGTGGCTGATGCTCCAGCAGGAAAAGCCCCAGGACTACGTCGTCGCTACCGGGGTCGCCCACTCGGTGCGCAATGTGCTGGAGGTCGCCTTCGGGCATGCCGGCCTGGACTACCGCGAGTACGTTGAGATTGACCCGCAACTGACGCGGCCGGCGGAAGTGCATCGCCTGCGGGGTGATTACTCCAAGGCTCGCCGCGAACTGGGATGGGCGCCGCAGGTCTCGTTCGAGGAGTTGATTGGCATCATGGTGGACAGCGACCTCGAACTGCTGGCCTGCACTGCCCCGCGCCTGACCGTCGCGGCAAGCCTGCCCTAGTTCCCGCGGCACGAGTGGGGGAAGTTGTTAAAGCGGAGCCGTGCCTT
This sequence comes from Acidobacteriota bacterium, assembly GCA_023265315.1. Classification (GTDB taxonomy): domain Bacteria; phylum Acidobacteriota; class Terriglobia; order Terriglobales; family Acidobacteriaceae; genus JAHFUA01. The sequence continues at coordinate 14,230 of JAHFUA010000059.1, forward strand.
GCGAGCGCTAATCACCGGCGGAACCGGTTTCGCCGGCAGTTATCTCGCGGATTTGCTGGCCGACGAAGGCGGCGAAGTATTTGTCTTCTCGTGCGCTGAACCCAGCCGCTGGAGCCCAGGCATCCGCCATTTCACAGTCGATATTCGCGATCCAGTTGCCGTGCGTCGCGTCTGTGAGGATACGGAGCCCGATGAGGTATACCATCTCGCCGCAATATCCTCGGTCGCGGCGTCGCGCGCGAATCCCCGCAACACATTCGATGTGAATGTCGGCGGGACCTACAATCTGCTGGAAGCGTGCAGGCGGCTTGCGTCACGCCCACGAATCTTGAACGTCAGTACCAGCCAGGTGTACGCGCCGACTGCCGAACTGCGACTGCGCGAGAGCTGCCCGGTTCGACCCGAAAATCCCTACGCGGCTACCAAGGCGATGGCGGAGTTGCTGCTGTGGCAGTACCCTCGCGCGGACCGGCAGCAGATCATTACCGCGCGGCCATTCAACCATTCCGGCCCGGGACAGACCAGCGATTTCGTGCTGTCCTACTTGGCCCAGCAGGTTGCCCAGATGGAACTGGGTCTCCGTGCTCCCGTGCTGCGCGTGGGTGACCTGAATGTGGAGCGTGATTTCACCGATGTGCGCGATGTGGTCAAGGCCTACCGTATCCTGCTCCAGCGCGGCAGGGGCGGCGAACTGTACAATGTCTGTTCCGGAACCGCCTACCGGCTGTCGTCTGCGTTGGAGCTGTTACGGTCGCTGAGCTCGGTCAGCCTTCGGGTGGAGATTGATCCGGACAGGCTGCACCCGGGGGAGCCGCAGCGCCTCTGCGGGGACCCCACGAAAATAGCCATCGACACCGGCTGGCGAGCTACAATCCCGTTCGAGACCACCGTGCGGGACCTGCTTGAGTACTGGCGCGTTCGCTCGCGTTCGGAAACGCAGGTCGTTCACTGAAAAATTGGATACAGGGACGCGAATCGTAAAGGTTCGCTGCTGTAGGCTTCCACCATGGACGCTTCCTTTACCGACCTCCAGCCCCCTATCGAGCGGTCCGAAGAGATGCTCAGCCCCGAGGTCGAGACTCCGGACTTGCTCGTTGGCGCTGGCAAGCCCTCACCGGACCTGTTGTCGTCGTTCTGGGCACAGCGGCGCTTCCTCTGGCGGCTGACTTCGCGCACTCTCGTCATTACCACCATTGTCGTGTTCCTACTGCCCAAGACCTGGAAATCGACCGCCCGGCTGATGCCGCCGGATCAGAACAGCGGCGGCCTGTCCGTCATGGCGGCTATGGCCGCCAAGATGCCCGAATCCCTGGCGGGAGTCGGTGGAGTCGGTGATCTGTTCGGCATGAAAACCTCGGGTGCGCTGTTTGTGGGCATTCTCCGCAGCCGCACGGTTCAAGACCGTCTCATCGACAAGTTCGACCTTCGCCGCGTGTACCGCGAGAAGACCTATGTGGACGCTCGCAAAGTTCTGGAGGAGCGCACCGAGATCGCGGAAGATCGCAAGAACGGAATCATTACTGTCACGGTTAGTGATCGCGATCCTACGCGGGCCCGCAACATTTGCGCCGGATATATTGCCGAATTGGATCGGCTCGTCGCTCAACTCAGCACCTCTTCCGCTCGCCGCGAGCGGGCTTTCCTGGAGGAACGGTTAAAGGCCGTCAAAACCGACCTGGACCAGGCGCAGAAACAGCTCAGCGAGTTCTCCAGCAAACACGCCACGATCGATATCTCCGTGCAAGGCAAGGCGATGGTGGAAGCGGCGGCTCTTCTGCAGGGCCAGCTGATTGCCGCCGAATCTGAGCAGCGGGGATTGCAGACCATTTACACCGCGAACAACTTCCGCGTGCGTGCCGCCGAGGCGCGCGTCGCCGAATTGCGTCGGCAACTGGACAAACTGGCAGGCCAGGCGCCCTCCTCTTCCGCTCCTGCTGGCGCCCAGCAGCAGGATCTTTCAAACTATCCGTCCATCCGCCAGCTGCCCATTCTGGGGATCACCTACGTGGATTTGTATCGCAATACCAAGATGCAGGAGACGGTGTACGAAACGCTCACTCGTCAATACGAGCTGGCCAAGGTGGAAGAGGCCAAGGAAATCCCTACGGTTCGGGTCCTCGATGTGCCTGCGGTCCCGGAGAAAAAGGCCAGCCCGAAACGCTTGCAGTTGATGTTCCTGGGCACCGCGCTCGCCTTCATCCTCGGTCTGGGCTGGATTCGCGCGAAAACCATCTGGGAGCGAACCCACCCCTCCCATCCCCGCAAGCTGTTTGCCCAGGAGGTGTACGGCACCATCCGCGGCCACCTGCGCCGGGCTGCGGTCCGAGGCGCTTTGGCTTGGCCAGGCCAGGGATTCTCGCGTCTGACCGGGTCTGCCAGAAAACGTTCAAAACATGGGGATGACCTGCCATGATTCGCCAGGCAGCATGGGATGGGCCTTCCGGAATCGCCGTTTTCTGTGTGACAGTCTGGTGGCTGCTTTAGTTCGTAACTCCTCTGATACATGAGAATCCGGGTTAAGGACACCCTGCGTTCATTGCTGCGCCTGACGGCGGGAGAGGTCGGTTCGCGTGTAGCCTCGTTCATCCTGTTCGCGTATATCTCGCGCCGGCTTGGGGTTGAGATCTTGGGCATCGTGGCGCTGGCACAGACGGTAGCCATGTATGTGACCTATGGCAGCGAGCAGGGCATACGGATGATTGGCGCACGGCTGGTAGCCAGAGACGCGAGCTGGGCGCCAACCGTGGTCAAAGAAGTGCTGAAGAAGCGAGTGTTGGTCTCGCTGGTGTCGGTAACAGCGGGGTGCATCTATGCGCTGTTTGGCCCCCTGCCCAGCCCGGCCCGGCCGTATGTGCTGTGTTTTGTCCTGGCTGTGCTGCCTTGCGCCTTCTCACTCGACTGGCTGGCGTGGGGACTGAATCACTTGGGCTGGCTCGGGGGATGGCGCGCCACCGTCAGTTTTGTCTTCGTCATCGGAGCGGTTGCCGGTGTCCATTTCACCGGCAAGGCATTCGCGTCCATCACCGTAGCCAATGCGGCGAGCGCGGTTCTAGGTGCGATTACTCTCTGGCTGGTATGGCGCTTTTCGTGGAGCCGAAGCAGGTACCCGGCCCAATCCGGCAGGTGGAAAGTGCCGGCTGAGATCGCTAGCGAGCTGAACTGGACTCCGGTGATGGTGCTTGGAGTTGCCAGCATCCTCAACCTAATGTTCAAGAATTTCGATACCGTTATGCTGGGCGCCATGTCATCGACGACTGAGCTGGGCAAGTACAGTGCAGCTTCCAAGATCCTGTTGGTGGTGTTTGGCGCGTACTATCTATTGACCCAGACCCTTTATCCCCAGTTATCGCGTCTGTCCAGCAAGAACATGAGAAGCGTCGTAACCCGAGCCTTGGCCGTTGTTGCCCTATTAGGGACGTTTATCGGAATTGTGACCGCGGTGCTCGCACCCAGGATTCTGCGCATCGTCTACGGCTCAGACCTGAGTGCCACCCGCTTGTTGCGCATTCTGGCTATTTCTGTCCCCTTCGATTTCAGCGCTGCCCTGCTGGGGACAGTTTTGGTAAGCCGTGGCTTTGACAAGCTCGTGCTCACCACCGCCGGAGGTTCGGCTGCGGCCAATCTGGCCATGAACTGGTTCTTGATTCCGCGCCTGCACGCCGAAGGCGCCGCGTGGGCAACATTCGGTTCTTATGTGTTGCTCCTCGCGCTCTTCTTGCTCGTCCTCTGGCGCCTGCCACATCTGGAGGATGTTAGGGCGCATTGTGGAAGTGAATCGGCCCGCCGTGCCGTTGTAAATGGGACCTGATTTCCTGGGTTGCCGCCTTGAACCCGTTAACGAAAATCAACAGTCGCTTACGCCGCTGGCCCCTGCTGCGTCGTATCTACTTCAATCTTTTCACCGGTCGCTATTTGTGGGCGCGGTTGTCGCCTCGCGCCAGCTTCGCCCAGGACAGCGAGGATATCAAGATAGCAGAAATGCTGCAGGACGTGCGCTTCTTCGTTGATATTGGCGCTTACGACGGCATTACTGATTCCAACACGTTTCTGTTCGCGCTGCGGGGTGCCCGCGGTATCTGCTTCGAACCGGTACGGGAAACCTTCGTGAAGCTAACGGCGCTTTATCGTTTTAATCGCCGCGTGATCTGCAGGTGCTGCGCAGTTTCAGATACTACCCGGCAAGGGACGATCACTAAGATGCGCGGGCTTTCGTGCATCCCGGAAACCGAAGACCGCAGTCACAGCCTGCACTACCCTGTCCTTGCCGCAAGAACCGAATGTGAGCCTATCCAGTTGATGACTTTCGCCGAAGCGGCCGCAAGTATCGCCATCCCCAATCCCGTCGATCTGCTCAGCATCGACGTGGAGGGCCACGAGTTAAGCGTGTTGCAATCCATTCCACTGGAGCGGCTGCGTTTTCGAATGATTGTGATCGAGAGCCATCTTCGTGACCGGGCCACGAACGAGTTGCTCTGGCGTCACCGTGATTGGGATGCGATGAATGGCCTGTTGAACGCGCACGGCTACCACCCGATTTGGGAAAACTGGGTGAATACGTTTTACGCTCCGTGCCCAGAGGCGGACACCAGTCTTCGGCACGAAATACAGGCTGTTGACTACCGTTCCGTACCAGCCGGCCGAACTACCCATGAACTCTGCCGTTGAGCGCTCTCCATGGTTGTTGCTTTTGATGCCCGTCCGCTCAAACCAAGAACGAGACACTGGGGCGTCGGGGTAGTCATCGACAATGTTGTTTCGCGGCTCAACGGACGATTCTCGCTTGTTGGTGTCAGCCACCGCTTCCAAGGTGCGGTGGAACAAGGGCTTCGTACGTGGCCAAGGGTGCCCAAGACCAATTTTCTATTTTTTGAGGCGAGCACCTTCATGGCCGGCGACTTCGACGTTTATTGGGGTACGAACCATTTCCTTCCGGCCTCATGCAGGCAGCCCTCGGTAGTGACGGTGCATGATCTCCTGCTGTTGAAGTATCCGAATGAACAGCCGCACACCGGATTGCTGGCGTGGCGGCTGGCTTCCTCGGTCAAGCGGGCAGATCGCATCCTCGCAGACTCCCGAACCACGGCCGACGACCTGATCGCGGCCTTCCCGGAGGTCAGGCATAAAGTGGGCGTCGCCACGCTGGGGTTCGAAAGTTTCGATGGGTCCGCAGCCGCCGCGGAACCAGCGGACGAGCCCTATGTCGTCATGCTGGGCGCCCATCGTCCCCGCAAGAACCTGGCGCTGGCCGCCGGCGTCGTACAGAAACTGGCCGAGAAAGGTGTCCGCCTGCGGCTGATACTGACGGGTGACGCCCATCCCTGCTTTTCCGATGTCCTGCGCACGAATTCTCAACTGATCCACGCGACTGGGGTGCTGCCGAAGCGGCAGGTGTTAGACCTGTTACGCGGCGCGCGGGCAATGTTGTTTCCATCGCGGTATGAGGGATTTGGATTCCCGGTGCTGGAGGGTATGGCCGCCGGGTGTCCGGTTTTGGCTCTGGACACACCTATCAATCGAGAAATCGCAGGGGGAGCGGCCTGGCTCTTGCCGGAGGGTGTGGAAGTTTGGGCCGAGGCCATACAGCGGTTGCTGCGGTCAGAATCGCTCCGGCACGAGATGTTGGAAAAAGGTGTGGAGAACCTGAAGCGGTTTTCGTGGGATCGAACCGCAGAAGCTTACGCCGATACGTTTGCCAGGCTTTGTGGTTAGAGCGGGCTTTCCGTAACCTTGGTTGCAAAAAACAAATGGAGCCGGTGATTCAAGCCGCTGTCGATGATGCAGTGATTCACGCTGCTATCAAGGGTATCTCCCTTTGCTGCCCCCGCTGCAGGCGAATGCTGGCAGCAAATTATGCCTGTGGGGCGTGCGGGATTACCTATCCGGTAGTTGGCATTCGTCCCATCCTCATTAATGAGACTAACAGCGTTTTCCGCACGACAGAAATCAAAACGTTCAGCTTCATGGGCATGGATCGCAAGCCGTCCGTGTGGACACGGCTACTGCCTACTCCCGGCAGTAATGCCGCTTGCAAGCGGAATTACAAATCTCTGGCGCAGCACCTCCCCGCGGG
>JAHFUA010000157.1:0-3531 GCA_023265315.1 Acidobacteriota bacterium
GGCCGCTCGGTGACCATTCCCATTCACGGTGGGCGCGAGATCGGACCGCCTTTGTTCTTCTGACAATGTCCATTGATATGATATACATTTAGAGTATGTCTTATCTAAAAAGTATAAGTCCTTGCGACTCAAGATTTTGCTTCTAACCGCCCGGCCATCAATACCTTCCCCGCCCAGGCCGGCCTAACCTGCTGATTCTGCAAGCGCTGCAGGCAGGGAGGGGGAAGGGGGGTAAAAGTCGCCTTAAGGCAGGTTTCTGAATGTCACGCCCACAGAAATGTCAGCACCGGAAGCATGACGGCTCGCGCTGCGGCTCACCCGCCATGAAGGGCAAGCGGCTGTGCTACTTCCACGAGCAAAGCCGCAAGACTCATCCCCGGTGTGTGGCGGCGCCCGTCCTCCCGGATTTCCCCGTCATTGAAGACCCGCGCTCCGTCCAGATCGCGCTTAACCAGGTGTTCCAGGCCCTGCTGCGCGACTCGATCGACCACCGCACCGCCGCGCAGATCCTCTGCGGCCTGCAGATGGCGGTGGGGCAAGTGAAGAGTGGAAAGTGAAAAGTGAGAAGTCGTAAATGGCGAATCGCGAGTCGCCGGGGAGAGGCGCCTCCCTGGCAGTCCGAACCATTCCCGCCAATTGGCAGGAGCGGGGCTCACGCATAAGCTAAGAGGGGGATAAGTTTGCAAGCCTTGCTGGTCAGCCGCGATGCGGACGCGGTGTCCGTCCTGCAGAGAGTGATGCACGACCTGGACGTCGAGAGCGAGGTGTGCGCCGAACTGCAGCCCGCGGTGGAGCGTCTGGCGCGGGGCGCAACCTCGGCTGTGGTGGTGGACTACGACGTCGAACACGCCACCGAACTGCTGAAGCTGATGCGGCAGAACTACGCCGGCAGTTGCGTAGCGCTGGCCATGGTCAAGGGGCTGGCCAGCATCCAGACGGCCTATGACATGGGCGCGAACTTCGTCCTGATCAAGCCGGTCAGCGCCGATGCCGCCTCCCGCAGTCTGGGTGAGGCCACCGCCCTGGTGCAGCGCATGATCCATCGCCCGGCGCGCCTGGTGGTGCCGACCCTGGCCTACGTCAGCTTCGAAGGCGTGCACGATCCCGCCATCATCCTCGACATCAGCGAGGGCGGCATGGCCATCCAGGCCTTGCAGCCGATGCAAGCCGTCGGGCCGCTGCGCCTGCACTTCGACCTCCCTGGTTCGCTCGACACCATGAGCCTCACCGCCGAGATCATATGGGCCGATTCCTCCGGACGCGCAGGGCTGCGCTTCCTCGATCTAGCGGAGGACGAGCTGCGACGCTTGTGCGACTGGGTGCGAATCAACGGCTCCAGTTTGCAGCCACCGACAAGGCGCGAAGATCGGGCGCCGGCGCCGTTTCTGCCATCTGTCCCCCACACAGTCCCGCAGGGCAAGCTGCGGCCGGACTCGGCAACCGTTGCCCAGCGTGTGTTCTCGACCCTGGTCGATGCCGGAATCGTGCTGCTGGCCAGCCTGGTGTTCTTCGCTACCTTCCTGGCCTGCGTGCGCCACCTGCCCTTTTCGGGTTGGGGATTGCCCATCGCCCTGGTGGTGCCGATCCTGTTCTGGGTGCTCTACCTGTACTTGTTCCTTGCGCATCCCCAGGGAACGCCCGGCATGCAGATGGCGGAACACGGAATCGCAGCCACGGATAGGCCTGAGATGTTCGACTTGGTGCCGCCATCGCCGTTGGTGTCGGCCAGTTCGCGGGTTTTGAGCTGGCTGGAAGCGCGTGGCGCCCGCGTGCCAGGAGCTCACGCGACTCCCGACGCAATGGCCGCCCCGGCCCCCCCCTCACAACTGGCGCCGCCGCGCCGGCGCACCCGCGCAACGGACCCGCATTCCTGAATCGGTCCAGCGCGCCCGCCCCATTACCAAAGGCTCTGTCCTGTCGCAACTCACATGTCAGGGGCGGCATCCGTTATTCTCAGGACGAGTGACTCTGGTCAGCGGCAAAAGAGTGACTCTGGTTAACCATCAAGGTGACCTCGGAAGCCGGGAGTTGGAGTTTTTGCGTTGCAATCGGGGCGGTAACTCTCTTACTATTGCGCCCAGTTCCCCCCCCGAGAATGTCGCGGCCCCAGCTCCGGCATGGCCGAAGGTCTCTAGAGGTGTTCGTAACCGACATCACGGTATGAATCGAATATTAGGGAAAATGGCGAAACCAGGTTTTATCGCTCATCTTGTCCTGATCGTTGGCGTCGCTGTCCTGCTGCCGGGGAGGGCCGCAGCCAGCTCCACCCGCAGCAGCAAAACTGCTTCTTCCTCAAGCATTACCGAGACTCCGCGTACGCAAAAGCGCATCGCGCGCCTGCGGCATACCCGCGCCACCCGCACCGCTTCCAGCCGCCGCCGCCCGCAGCGCACCCGCGCCACCCGCTCCACTTCCCGCCGCCACCGGCGGTCCTACGAGCGCTTCTACACCAGTTCCTATGCCGACGACGTCACCGAGGGCGACGTGATTGCGGGGGAGGACGCGATGGTCCGTGCCGCCGCCATCGAGGCGCTGGGCAACATGAACGGCACGGTGGTGGCCATCGACCCGGGCAGCGGCCGGGTCATGAGCATGGTCAACCAGAAGCTGGCGCTCTCCGGCGGGGCGCAGCCCTGCTCGACCATCAAGCTGGCGGTGGCGCTGGCGGCGTTGAACGAACGCCTCGTCGAGAAGACCACCGAGATCACGCTCGGCCGCCGCTCACGCATCAACCTGACCGATGCCTTGGCGCACTCCAACAACGCTTACTTCGAAGCGCTCGGGCGCCGGCTCGGCTTCGAGAAGGTGAGCTACTACGCGCACGAGTACGGGCTGGGCGAGCTGGCCGGTTACAACATCTCGGGCGAGCATCTGGGCGTGTTCCCCAGCCAGGAACTGGCGGCCAGGGCGGGCGGCGTGGGCAAGATGTGCTCGTTTGGCGAAAGCATCTCCATGACGCCGCTGCAACTGGGCGCGCTGGTGGCGGCCATGGCCAACGGCGGCACGCTCTTCTACCTGCAGCATCCCGCCACTCCGGAAGAAGTCGCGGGATTTATGCCCAAGGTGAAGCGGCAGCTCGATATCGCACCGCTTGTTCCCGCGATGGCCGACGGCCTGGCGGGCGCGGTCGAGTACGGCACCGCGCGCAGCGTGCGCTACAACTTCAGCGAAGAACCGGTGCTGGGCAAGACCGGCACCTGCTCCCACGACGGCACCCGCTTCGGCTGGTTCGCCTCCTACGCGAAGACAGACCGCGGGCGGATCGCGGTGGTGGTCTTCCTGCGCGGCGGCCGTCCCACCTTCGGGCCCAAGGCGGCGGAGATTGCCGGGCGCATGTACCGCAGCCTCTACGACCACAACTTCTTCGCCGCGACACCCAGCACCAACGCCAGCCGCACCTCGGAGACGCAAAGCGGCGGCGCGGCGCAGTAGAACCAAAAAGCCTTCACCGGCCTCCCATCGGGAGGCCATTCTTGTTGGTCGCAAATCGTGGGGCGGATTAGTGCGCAAGTCCGACGCGACGCATCAGAT
>JAHFUA010000157.1:3541-5821 GCA_023265315.1 Acidobacteriota bacterium
CGGCTTGTCTGTCCTAATTTCTCTAACGCATGCCGGGCCTGCCCCGGCTGGCCCGAGCGCCCGTACACGTAGGCCTCCGCCGCCCAAGTCCAAGGCGTGTCGTCAAGGCGGCGCCAGTCCTTTATGTGGGCGAGCGCATCTGCGAACCGTCCTTCTTCTACATACGCGTAGAGGATGATGTCGGCGCGCGGGAAGTTCGGTTCCAGGTCACGCACGGCGCGAAACTGTTCAATGGCGCGGTCATACTGCCGTGAAAAGTACAAGATTGCGCCTTGGTCGGTAGCAACGATCAGCGATAGTGGATCCAGTTGGCGTGCACGCTCGATCTCAGGGAAAGCCTCGTCGAAGCGCCCATGGAAGGCCAAGTATTCCGCATACCAGTGGTGGGCGGTGGCGTAGTTGGGGTCCAACTCGATTGCCCGCCGGTATTCTCTATCTGCCGTCTGCCAGTCCCAATCATAATTCTCCGCGACCAGAGCGAGAGACGTGTGGGCTTCCGCCAGTCCTTCGTCAATTTGCAGTGCCTTGAGCGCTGCCGTCCGTGCTTTTGGCATGATCGCACTTGGCGGAGCGAAGCCGTAGCTGCTCATCAAGGCGTAGGAGTCGGCAAGGCCAGCGTAGGCGCGCGCGTAAGTGGGTTCCTTGGCTATTGCCTGCTGAAAATACTCAATGGCCTGCTCAAAACCCTGAAGCGTCCTCTTATTCCAGAAGTATCGGCCTTTGAGATAGGCGTCATAGGCCTCGTACGACTTAGGAGATAGAGCCGGCTGACGGCCGGGTTCGATGCGCCTATGCTCGCCCAGTGTGAGCTGGATTTCGTCAGCCACTTCTCGTGCGATCTCACCTTGAAGAGCCAGCAGGCTGGTCAGTTCGCGGTCGTACTCCCGCGCCCAGATATGCGTCTGGTCTTTCGTTTGAATCAATTGGGCGTTGATCCGCACCTTGTCTGAATCACGCCGGACGCTGCCCTCCAGCACGTAGTCCACCCCCAGTTCACGAGCGATGCGGTCCAGTTGCTCCTGGCCGTTCTTGTAGCGCACGACCGAAGTGCGCGCGATCACTCCCAGTCGCTGGGGATCGAGGCGTCCCATCTGCGTGATCATTTCTTCCGTCAAGCCGTCGCTGAAGTACTCCTGCGTAGCGTCTCCCGTGAGGTTTACGAACGGCAGGACAGCCAGCACAATTCGCCGGCCAGCGGGCTGGGACCGAGGGCGCAGGAAGCGCCAGCCGACGTAGGCCGCCGAGGCGATCAGCAGAAGCACTGCGGCGGTCAGCCATAGCCACCTCCTCCGCACCGCCGGCAGCCGGTCAGGGGTGGCAGCGGGCTTGGTTACCGGAAGCTGCGTTAATGTGACCACTGGGGATGGCTCAGGCACGCCATTGCTGGGCGTGACTTCGTGCACGTCAGCGGCAAAACGGTAACCACTGCCCGGCACGGTGGCGATGTAGTTTCGATCGTGAGCGGTTTCACCCAAAGCCTTGCGAAGGAGAAACACGTTCTGGGTGAGATTGCTTTCCTCGACGTAGGAGTCGGGCCAGAGCGCTCCCATCAGGTCGTCTTTGGATACGACCTGGCCTCCGCGGTCCACCAGGAGCAGAAGGATTTCCATCGCCTTCGCGGTGAGCGGAACGGTCTCGCCCCCGCGCCATAGCTGGCGTTTTTGCCCGTCCAGCCGATAGGGACCGAACTCGTACAACTTTCTACCGTTCAAGCTCATACGTGAGCGGCTGTGGAAATTTGAGAAAAATTGAGACGCCGCCTAAGGACATTTGATACCCGCCTCTGCTAAGTAGAGCGCCTTCGCGGGCGAAAAGGCATTTGGCAATGTCCGGGGGATGGGAACGTAGTGTACCACGATTTCACCCGTTGTGGAACTTGCCTCTTAGTTCCCGCTACGCAAAGCCCGAGTCTCTCCCGCGGGCGATGTCCAGGCGCAAGGAGGAGGACGCCATGAACGTGCCAGCGCTGCAATGCATGCACGGACACGAAAATGGATGTGAAAGTAGACAGGCAGATCCAACGGCTTATAGGGTTCAGCGGTGGGATGGCCGCAGCCGGTTCGGAACGCTCGCGACGATTCTGGTGCTGATGCTGCTAGGAGTGTATCCCGCTTTCCCCGACACGGCGGGGTGGAAGGACGCGGATTTGCAGAGCTACGGACAAGGTGACTGGCCCGGTAGCGCGGGGACCAACCTGCTGTACGCCAACTACGATAGCATCTACGCATCTTCGGCAGGCATTGTCGAGGTGGGCATCCCCGGCTCCGCGGGCTTTTCGAT
>JAHFUA010000158.1 GCA_023265315.1 Acidobacteriota bacterium
ACAACCACCCGATCACCCGCGTACACACGCAGCGCAACAAGCGCCGCGCTGCCAGCACATCCGCCTCAACGGCCAGCCCTGCGCCGCCCCCGCGCTGCGCGGGCAAGCTCTTTGTTATTTCCACCACCGCGCCCAGGACCCCGCCACCTACGACGAGCGCTGGCTGCCCTTCCCCGAAGACGCTGCCAGCCTGCAACTCGCCCTGGCGCGGGTGCAGCGCCTGCTGCTGATGGATGGCTTCGAATTCCGGCGCGCCACCGCGCTTCTCTACTCGCTGCAGATCGCCTGCATGAACCTCAAGAATCTCAATGCCGAGCGGGCGCGGCCGGAGGCTGCCGAAGACGAGCGCCCGCAGCCCAAGCCTGTCCGCGTAGAGAAACGGAAGCCGGCCGCAAGCAAGAACGGCGACGAGCCCAGCCTGGCGGAGCTGCTGCTGGGCCTGCTGGCCAAGGGTGAGGACGGCGATCCTGACGAGCCTCCGCCGCGCATCGGCAGCCGCGAGGATTATTACCTGGCGCTGGAGCGAAGGCGTCTGCGTGAGGGCACCGCCCAAGCAGAAAAATCGGCAGGTTGACTTTGGGCAGGCGCTGCTACTCCGCCACCATTTTCTGCCGGACTTGCTTGGCCAGTTTTTCGATCTGCTCGGCCTTGCGGATCACCTCGAGCGAGAGCGTCTGGTCGTTGGCTTCATCGACCGACTTCTTCAACTGCGTGGCCAGCTCGAGAAGGTGGTCGGTGTCCTTCTTGAGCTGGGCGAAGCGTTCCTGGTTGCGCTGCTTGGCCATGCGCTTCTGCAACTCGATCTCGGCCGGGGTTGGCGGCGGCGCTCCGGGAGGGTGGGTCTGCGCGCCTCGCTGCGCGAGGGGGGTGGAAGCATCCTGCGCCCACGAGGGCGCGATCATAAGTAAAGTAACCACGAGAAGAGCGGCGACGATGGCACGCATACGCAAGCGACCTCGCAAAGAAATAGTGCCGGAATTATAGTACCGGCCCTCCACCGAACGACCGCGCCGTGGCTGCTATAATCGCGCCCTGCACCCGAGATCAGCCGTGTTTCTGACCTCCATCGCATCCGCTCTGCTCCAGGTTTCGCGTCTGCGCCTGGTGTGGGAAGCCTGGAAGACCGACGGGGAGAATTTCCTCCGCAAGGACGCTCCCAAGATCGTGGTTGTCCTGGTGGTGGCCTTCGTCCTGGTGCGGCTGCTGAAGCTCACGACCAGAAAACTGGCGAAGTTCAGCCGCAGCGAAGCCCTGCCCACCGCCCTGCGCGCCCAGCAGTTGCGCACCCTGGCCAGTGTGCTCAACAGCGTGGGCACCGCCGTCATCGTGTTCCTCGCGGCCATGCAGATCCTGCCGCTGCTGGGCGTCAACATGGGACCGCTGCTGGCCGGCGCCGGGGTCGCCGGCCTGGCCATCGGCTTCGGCGCCCAGACCCTGGTCCACGACGTGATCAACGGCTTCTTCATCCTGATGGAGAACCAGTATGACGTGGGCGACGTGGTGCGCATCGGCGGGGTTGCCGGCGCGGTGGAATCCATGAGCCTGCGCCGCACCACCTTGCGCGACGACACCGGCGCGCTCCACATCGTCCCTAACAGCGAGATCAAGGTCGTCAGCAACCTGACCCGTGACTGGGCGCAGGTGGCGCTGCACATCGCGGTGGATTATCGCGAGAACAGCGACCGCATCCTCGAACTGCTGAAGCAGGTCGGCCAGGAATTGCGCAACGATCCCGATTACGCCGCACTGCTGGTGGCCGATCCCGAAGTGCCCGGCATCGAGCGCGTAGCCGGAGGCGAGGTGGATTACCTGCTGCTGGTCAAGACTCGCCCCGGCCGGCAGTGGGCGGTGAGCCGGGAATTGCGCCGCCGCATCAAGGAATGCTTCCAGAAGAACAACGTACAGCCCGGCAATCCCGCCCGCGTGTACGTGCTGGAGGCGCCCCCGGGCGCGCCGCCGAAGTAGTCGCGGCAGTAACCGCGCGCAAAAGCGGCGCGCTCAGGATGACAGTTGCAAAGGAACTTGAAACTCGAAACTCCCTACGCCGCCGTGCCCTTCACCTCGACTCCCGCCCACTTCTCAAGCAGGGTAAGGGTGGCCGCGTAGTCGAGATCGTCGTGGCCTTCTTCGGCAGCGATGTCGTAGATCTCCGCCACCGTCTCCAGGCCGGGCAGCTTCACTCTCTGCTCCCGGGCGGCGTCGAGCATGAGCTGGATGTCCTTGTGCATGAGGCGCAGCGGGAAGTTGGGGGAGAAGTCGCGGCGCAGCACGAACGGGGCTTTGTAGTCGATGACGCCGGAGCGCACCATCGAGGCCTGGATCAGGGGCATGAGCGCGTCCGGCTTGACGCCCAGTTTTCCGGTCAGCGCCAGGCCTTCCGCGAAGCCTTCGTAGGTGAGCGCGATCATCAGGTTCATGCCCAGCTTGCTGGCTTGCCCCATGCTGACGTCGCCCATGCGGAACAGGCTCTTGCCCATGGCCGTCCACAGCGGCTTCAGCTTCTCGATGGTTTCTTCGCTGCCGCCGGCCATGAAGATCAACTGTCCAGTCTCGGCGCCGGCCTTGGAGCCGGTGACGGGCGCGTCCACGTACTCCGCCCCACGCTCGCCCACGCGGCGCGCAAACTCGCGAGTCTCCAGGGGCGAGATGGTGCTGGAGTCCACCACGATCATCCCCGGCTTGAGCGCGCCTTCCACGCCGTTCTCGCCGAACAGCACCTGCTCGACCGCCGCGGTGTCGGAAACGCAGATCCACACCACCTCCACGCCCTCGGCCGCCTCACGCGGAGTGGCCGCTGCGCGCGCTCCCGGCACTTCCTTCCCGGCCGATCTGTTCCACACCGTGACTTCGTGCCCAGCTTTGACCAGGCTGGCGGCCATCGGCCGGCCCATGATGCCCAGGCCCAGGAATGCGGCGCGCATGATTTTCCTCCGCTTGCAGGAACAGCACCTCATTAGAAAGCCGGCGCCAGCTTGGGGTCAAGGAAGCCGATGGAAATCTTCCACCGCAGTTCACGTTCAGGGTGGGACAGCGGCAATTTGGTTCGTCGCCCGCGGGCGGGAGGGGTATGATATTACGAGCCGGGTGGGGAGACGCGCGGATCCGCACCGTAGGGGTCCGTTCTGGCGTCTAAATAAGCAGACTTTCCCATGGTCGTGTTAAGCAGGACCCTCAGGAAACGAGCCCGCAGTTTTACGCGCCTGATCCGGCACTCGGCCGTGACCCCGCGCACGGGAGAGACCCGCAAGCCGGTCCTCACCGAAAACGGCGAGCTGGCGCTGACCTTCATCGGACATTCCAGCTTCTTTCTCCAGACCGGCGGCAAGGCCGTCCTCCTCGATCCCAACTTCGCCGGGTGGCTGTTCGTGCTGAAGCGGCTGCGGCACCCCGGGCTGCGCATCCAGGACCTGCCGGCCATCGACCTGGTGCTGGTGACGCACGCGCACTTCGATCATCTGCACCGGCCCTCGCTGCGCGCCGTCGCCCAGCACACCGAGCGCCTCCGCGGCGCCGCTCCCAGCATCATCCTGCCGCACAACGTCACCGACCTGGTCGCCGACCTCGGCTTCCGCGAGATCATCGAGCTGCGCTGGTGGGAAACTTGCGACTTCGATGGCCTGAAGATCACGCACGTGCCCTCGCGGCACTGGGGCGCGCGCATCATCAAAGACGACCACCGCGCCTATGGCGGCTACGTCGTCCGCTCGCAGCACGATTCTCTCTATCACGCCGGCGATACCGCCTACTTCGAGGGCTTCCGCGAGATCGGGCGCCGGCTGCATCCCAAGCTCGCCCTTTTGCCCATCGGCGCTTACAATCCTCCCGCCTTCCGCGCCAACCACACCAGCCCGGAAGACGCGGTGCGCGCCTTTGTCGAACTGGGCGCGCGCTGGATGGTGCCCATGCACTACGGCAGCTTCCGCCTCTCGCACGAGCCTATGGATGAGCCTCTCAAGCTGCTGGCGAAGGAAGCCAGGCGGGCGGGAATCCAGGACCGGGTGCTGGTGCTGCCCGAAGGCGTGACCGCATTCTTCTGATCGCTGGGATCGGCGCTCTCACCGCGGATTAGTCCCCCCACAAACTGTCATCCTTCGCGAGGCGAAGCCGAGAGGAGGATCTGACGGAAATGCTGACACCAGCGATGCGGGTGGTGCTGTCAGTATGGTTCAGATCCTCCCGCCTCCCTTTGGTCGGCGGAAGAATGACAGCTTAGTGAAAGCTCGATGTCAGATTTCGGCAATTCCGGCGATGCTCTCACCACGCCATCAGCAGCCGCACATCCCTCACATTCGTTCCCGTCGGACCGGTCTCAATCGCGTCGCCGAGCGCTTTGAATAGAGGATAAGCGTCGAAGCCATTGAGCGCTGCCGCCGGATCGAGACTCACCGCGCGCGCCCGCTCCATGGTGCTGCCATCTACAATGCTCCCCGCAGCCGGGCTGTGGCCGTCAATGCCGTCGGTACCGGCGCTGAGCACGCAGATGTTCTCCCCCGCGATCTTGGGCGCCAGACACAGCGCGAACTGCTGGTTGCGTCCGCCCTGCCCGCTTTTGCCTTCGACGCGGACCGTAATCTCGCCGCCCGATACCAGGCACACGCGCTGTCCCTTCTGGCGCAATTCCCGCAAGCGCTCCAGCAGATAGTCGGCGGCGCGCCGGTAGTCCCAATCGTCGCAGCGGCTATCAACCTCCACCATGAATCCCCCCGCCTGCGCCTGGGCCGCCGCCGCCTTCACCGCGGTTTCGTTGGAAAGAATCGTCCACCAGCGCGAGCGTGCGAAGGCGGGGTCGTCGCTTTTGGGCGTCTCTTCCAAGCTATGCTGCTGGATCAACTCGCGTACCGAGGGCGGGAACTTTTCCAGCAACCCATACTTGCGGATGACGGCGTAGCAATCCTCGACGGTGGTGGAATCCGCCATGGTCGGTCCCGAGGCCAGCGAGTCAGGCGCGTTGTCCGGCACATCGGAAATGAGAATCGAGACCTGCTGCGCCGGCGCCGCCGCCCGCGCCAGCCGTCCGCCCTTGGTGGCCGAGAGATGCTTGCGCACGGCGTTGATCTCGGCGATGGGCGCGCCCGAGAGCACCAGTTCGCGGTACGTCGCGATCAGGTCGTCGAGCGAGATGGTGTCGCTGATCGGCTTCTCCACGATGGCGGAGCCGCCGCCGCTGAGCATGTGCAGCGCCAGCGAGCGCTCATCCAGCGCCTCCAGCATGCGCAGGAGGGCTTCGCCGGCGCGCACCGATTCCGCATTGGGCGTGGGATGTCCGCCCCGGAAGTAGCGAAAGCCCGGCACTTGCGCCGGGGGATCGGCGACCGAGGCCACGATGCCCTCCAGGCCCGCGCCCACCTTGGCGGCCAGCGCCGCCGCCATGGCGTGCGCCGCCTTGCCCAGCGAGACCACGCGCACACGGTTGTAGTTCCCCAGGTCATACAGGTCCTGGTTGATGCGCAGCACCCCGCGGCCGTAGTCAACGTGGCGCTCGAAGGCCTTCGCGATGCTGGATTCCGCCAGCGCGTGCAGGAAGATGTTGCGCGCCGTCGAGCGCATGGCGGACATCTGTGATTGACTGGCGCTGGGCTGGGCAGACATGGCGGGGATTATAGAGGTTCCAACGAGCGATGTAGCAATCTGAGTCTGTTTCGGAGGGGCGCGGCTTCAGCCGCGCCGAAATGATAAATAAAGTTGTCATCCTTAGCGCCGCCCGAAGGAGCGCAGCAACTGAGGGCAAGCGAAGGACCTG
This sequence comes from Acidobacteriota bacterium, assembly GCA_023265315.1. Lineage (GTDB taxonomy): Bacteria > Acidobacteriota > Terriglobia > Terriglobales > Acidobacteriaceae > JAHFUA01. Next base: position 5,741 of record JAHFUA010000158.1, read on the forward strand.
CTCTTGTTTGATAGCCGCCGAAAGCAGATTCCTCGCACGCGCTCAGTCGCGGAGCTCCTTCGCGCGGCTCGG
>JAHFUA010000060.1 GCA_023265315.1 Acidobacteriota bacterium
CCTTTGGGACCGACTATCCCGTCGAGCCGATTACCCCTTTCCGCGGCCTGTACGCGGCGGTCACACGCCGCAGCGAAGACGGCAAGCAAGAGTACTTCCCGGCGGAGAGGCTGACCATCAACCAGGCCATTGCCGCCTATACCACTGGTTCGGCGTACGCGGAATTTGCCGAGCGCGAGAAAGGATTGCTCCAACCCGGCATGCTGGCCGATTTTGTGGTGCTCGACCGGGACATCACCAAGGTGCCGGCGCCGGAAATCTTGAAGACGCGGGTGCTGAGGACGGTGGTGGGAGGAAGGACGGTCTACGAATTAAGCCATTGATTCATTGAGTCATTGAGCCATGGGGCCCGGATGTTCAATGAATCAATGAGTCAATGACTCCATGGCTCAATCGCCCCAATTGGCCCGATCTGCACCCACACTGCGCGTCTGCTAATCTAAGCCTCCCGTGTCCCGCTCCCTCAAAGCCCATCTGCTGCTGGTGGTGGTGACCTTCGTCTGGGGGGTGACCTTCGTTCAGATCAAGGACGTGCTCAGCGACGTATCTCCACTGCTGTTCAACGCCGTCCGCATGGCCCTCGCGGCGACGGCGCTGCTGCTGATCTTCCGCAAACACCTGCGCATGACTGCCGCCGCGCTGCGCACCGGCCTCTGGATGGGGACGCTGCTGTGGATGGGTTACGAATTCCAGACCACAGGCCTGGTTCACACCACGCCTTCCAAGTCGGCATTCCTGACCGGGGTGTCCGTCGTGCTGGTGCCGGTCTTCCTGGCGTTGATTTGGCGCAAGCACATCAACCGGTGGACCTCGCTGGGCGTGCTGGCCGCGTTTGCCGGCTTGTATTTGCTGACGGTCCCGAACGCCGGCACAGGCGGCCGGTTCGCGGGCGTCAACAGGGGCGACGCCCTCACGCTCGGCTGCGCCGTGGCCTTCGGCTTCCAGATCATCTTCATGGGCCGGGCGATGCGCTCGCATCCCTTTCAGCAGATCGCGACCTTGCAGGCCTGTGTGGCGGCCGTGCTGATGGCGGCCAGCGTCCCGCTGCTGGAGAAGCCGCACGTGGTCTGGTCGCCGCGCGTGGTGATCGCAATCCTGGTCACGGGCCTGCTGGCGACGGCCGCCGCCTTCACCATTCAGGCCTGGGCCCAGCAGTTCACGCCGCCCACCCACACCGCGTTGATCTTCGTCCTCGAGCCCGTGTTTGCCTGGGCCAGCTCCTACCTGCTGCTGGGGGAGCGGCTGGGGACGCGCGCCAGCCTGGGCGCGCTGCTGATCGTGGCCGGAGTGCTGCTGTCGGAGCTGAAGGGAAGCGCCAGCCGGCCCGGCGAAGAAGTAGGAAACGGGGCGGGAATCGCGATGGGCAGAGAAGCTGGGTAACGATTTGCCGTAAGCTGCATCTAATGCTAGTGGTACTTCCGTACATGTCCATTCCGGGGAAACACCATCCTGCAAGGTATAATCGGACTTTGGCGGGTTCGCCGGAGGGAAAGTGATGCATCCGCGCGTAAACGGTCTTCTAGTGAAAATGAAAAATCGTCGAGTGACTTCCACCTTATTGGTGGTGCTGACGCTGGCGGTCGGCATCCTGATCGGCAGCGTCTTCTCCATCGGGGTGAAGGGGAAAGAAGGGCAGAAAGCGGCCGAGACGGCCACGCCCTTGACCGTGCCGCCGCCGCAGCAGCTCTCTTCTGCCTTTGCCCAGATCGCCAAGCAGATCGAGCCGTCGGTGGTGAACATCAACACTGAATCGGTGGTCAAGCCGCGACGTCGGCGCGGGCTGCCCCCAGGACACCCCGGACAGGGCGATCAGCAAAACCCCTTCCAGGATTTCTTCGACCGCTTCTTCGGCGGAGACCAGGGCACAGCCCCCGAGGGTTCCCGCGAGCGCTCGCTGGGATCGGGCGTGATCGCCGATTCCAAAGGCTTCATCCTCACCAATGAGCACGTGGTGGACAAGGCGGAGCGCATCCGCGTGCAGCTCAAGAGCGATCCTCCAGGTGTGCTGCACGACGCCAAGGTCATCGGCACTGACAAAGAGACCGATCTGGCCGTGATCAAGATCGACGCCAGCCAGCCGTTGCCAGCCGCCAAGTTCGGCAATTCCGACGGCATGCAGGTAGGCGACTGGGTCTTGGCCGTGGGCAGTCCGTTCGGATTGGAAGAGACCGTTACCGCCGGCATTGTCTCCGCCAAGGGGCGGAACATCGTGCCGCAGCGCCAGTTCCAATCGTTCATCCAGACGGACGCCGCCATCAACCCCGGCAACTCCGGCGGGCCGCTGGTCAACATGGCTGGCGAAGTCATTGGCATCAATACCGCCATCTTTACCCAGTCCATGGGATACCAAGGCGTCGGCTTCGCCCTGCCCTCCAATACCGTAGTCAAGGTTTACAACCAGTTGACCGGCAGCGATCACAAGGTGGTGCGGGGCTCCATTGGAGTGCTCTTCAATGCTGAACCCAACCCGGCCTTGGCACGCGTATACGGCGTGCAGAATGGGGTGATCATTGCTGAGGTTACGCCCGCTGGCCCGGCCGAGAAGGCGGGCCTGAAGGTGGGCGACGCCATCACCGCCGTGGACGGCAAGCCGGTGAAGAACGGCGACGAGCTGGTGGCCGATATCTCCGGCCAGCGTCCCGGCACGCAACATACGCTGACCTACCTGCGAAACGGCAAGGAAGGCAAGGCCACCGTGACCATCGCCGACCGCTCCAGGCTGTTTGCCGCACGCATGGGCGAGGAGGAAGGCGGAGGCGAAGAGGAGCAGCCGCTGGAGAGCAAACTGGGCCTCAGCGTGCGCAGCATCACTCCCGACATCGCCGACCGCCTGGGCATCCCCGCCGGTAAGGGCGTGATTGTGCAGGACGTCCGGGCGGGCTCCTTCGCCGAGGACGTGGGTCTGAGCCGCGGCGATGTTATCCTGGAAATCAATAAGCAACACGTTAACAACGACGACGACTTCAAGAAGATCCAGTCCCAGCTCAAGAGCGGCCAGGATGTGGTCTTTCTGGTGCGCCAGGGGCGGGGTCGCAACGCGGGGACCATCTTCCTGGCCGGTACCCTTCCGTAACCCTGGGGCAGCAATCTTAGGGCTGGCGCTGCGGCATCAAACCCGTTATTATGCCGCAGCGCTGGACCCCAGCCCGTCGGTCCAGGGTTGACAATGTAACTCAATGCGGCGAGAAGGTCGCGGCGCCCTTCGTCGGCCTCTCCCGAGGTGTCTGTTTGAGGAACAAAAGAGTTTTCCACAACCTTTTGCACAAGCCGCTGGCGTGCTTCGGCATCTTGATTCTGGGTGCTGGCGTAGCTGGCGCGACAACCCAGCCCACGCACCCTAGGAATTCATCCAAACGAAAGTTGTCCGCAGTTTCGTCACGGAAAGCAAGCGGTTATCTGGTCCTGGTTTCAGCCAAGTCTCGCAAATCGAAACCCAAGAAGGTGCGGGGACAGAAAGCAATCCAGGGTGAGCGCGCCCGTCAGATCCAGATTGCCCTGATCCGTGAAGGCTACATGCAGGGCGAGCCCAGCGGCGTCTGGGACCAGCCGACCAAGGACGCCATGACCCGCTACCAGGCCGACCACGGCTGGCAGACCAAAACCCTTCCTGACTCCCGCGCGCTGATCCAGCTCGGACTGGGTCCGAATCACCAGGACGCCATCAATGGCAAGGCTGTCTCGGCCAACCTGCCCACACAGGCGGAGCCGGTCAAGAACGCCGCTTTGCCGGAGAACCGGCAGTAGGTTGAGGCGATTTCCGGGGCGTCCGAGCCCCGGGCCGAAATCCTGAGCAAAGCGAAGGACCTCTTTTCAATCTTGCTCACGCGGCCTGCGGGCCGCGTTTCTTGTTGGCTTCTTGTTGTGTCGGGAAGGGTAAGCCCAGCGCTCATCGATCGGCAACAGGCCCACTCGTTCTCCCCACAACCGTCTACTTCGCGCACCTGCCCCTGGGAAGATTTGACAGCTGGCAGCGGCGTGTCGTGCCCTTGCCCAAAGAATTCAGCCTCTGCAGGGATGAGGCCAGGGACGGGGAAGCATCCCCTTCCCCGGCACCCCATCCCCTCGAAGCGGAGGAGAAAGTGTCAGGGATGTGCCCGGTCTAAAATGTCAGGGATCTCCCCCGCCGTTCACCCTTGGTACCCTTCTCAGCGCGGGCTGCGGCCGGCCTTCGATCTTATGGATGGGTTTTCTTGCTGTCGAGAACTTCCCTTAGCTTCCGCATCAGGGATTCGGTGGTGAAGGGCTTTTGCAGGAAGGCGGTGCCGGGCGCGAGCACGCCGTGGTGGACGATGGCTTCGTCGCTGTAGCCGGACATGTAGAGCACTTTCATCTCCGGCCGCAGCGGGGAAAGGCGCTGCACCAGTTCGCGGCCGCTCATCTGTGCAGCCAGCACCACGTCGCTGAGCAGCAGGTGGATGGGTCCGGAGTAGCGTTCGCACAAGAGCAACGCGTCCTGCCCGTGTTCGGCCTCGAGCACGGTATAGCCGTGGCGTTGGAGGAGCTGGCGGGTCAGCGCGCGGACTCCCTCTTCGTCCTCGACCAGCAGGATGGTTTCCGTGCCTCCCAACTCGGGTGACGCCTGGGCGCGGGCCTGCGCGCGTTCCGCTTTTTCATCCACGCGGGGCAGGTAGATCTTGAAGCTGGTGCCCATCCCCGGCTCGCTGTAAGGCCAGATGTAGCCGCCACTCTGCTTGACGATCCCGTACACGGTGGAGAGTCCCAGCCCGGTACCCTTCCCCTGTTCTTTGGTGGTGAAGAAGGGTTCGAAGACGTGGGCGAGGGTTTCGGCGTCCATGCCGGAGCCGGTATCGGTGATGGCCAGCATCACGTAGGGGCCCGATTTGACCATGGCATGCTCGCGCGCGTAGGCCTGGTCGAGTTCCAGGTTGGCGGTTTCGAGGGTGAGCTTGCCGCCCCTGGGCATGGCGTCGCGAGCGTTAACCGCCAGGTTCATGATGACTTGCTCGATCTGCCCGGGATCGGCCTTGGCGTTGCCCAGGTTTTCATCCAGCCGGATGCACAGCTCGATGTCCTCGCCCAGCAGCCGGCGCAGGAGCTTGTTCATGTCCTCGACCAGGTAATTGAGGTTGACCACCTTGGGGGCCAGCACCTGGCGGCGGCTGAAGGCCAGCAGTTGCCGGGTCAGGGCGGCGGCGCGGTCGGCCGCCTTTTGCACCTCCTCCATCTCGGTGCGCATGGGGTCGGAGGGCTTCAGATCCTCGAGCATCAGCTCGGTGTAGCCCTTGATCACGGTGAGCAGGTTGTTGAAGTCGTGGGCCACGCCGCCCGCCAGGCGTCCCACCGCTTCCATCTTCTGCGATTGCCAAAGCTGTTTTTCCGACTGCCGCAGGGCGTTCTCGGCGCGCTTGTGCTCAATGGCCGTGGCCACGTGCTGACCGACGAAGTTAAGGATCTCCTTGTCGCGCGCGCCATAGCGGACGTTTTCGCAGTAACTCTGCACCACCAGGACGCCAAAGGCTTTGTCGCCCGTCTTCATCGGAACGCCCAACCAGTCGATCGAAGGAGCGCCGATCATCTCCACTTCTCCCAAGCGCACCAGCTCGGCAAAACGCTCGGGAGAAGCCAGCAGCGGCTCGCCCGTGCGCAACACATATTCGGTCAGGCCCTTGCCCAGCGGCTTGGGCGCCGGCGTGGGATCTTCCTGGTCGACGAAATAAGGGAAGCTGAGCCGGCCCGTGTCCTCGTCGTACAGGGCGATGTAGAAGTTGCGCGCGTCCATGAGTTCGCCCACGATGCTGTGGATGGCCGGGTAGAACGCCTGCAGATCGGTGGCCGCACTGGTCTGGTCGGCGATGCGGTACAGCGCCCGCTGCAGTTCCTCCGCGCGCTTGCGCTCGGTGATGTCCACGGCGGTGGCCAGGGTGGCATGCTGGCCCTCGAAGGCGATGGAGTTGGCGCTGAAGTCCAGCCAGCGGATCTCGCTGCTCTTGGTGACGATCTTGAACTCGTAGCGCGAAGGCGTGCTTTCTCCGCGCAGGCGCGCCTCTCCCCGCCGCCGCATCTCGTCGCGAAACTCGGGATGGACTAGCAGCCCGGGATCCATGGCCATGAGCTCCGTGCGGCTGTATCCGGAAATCTGCTCGCAGGCACGGTTGACGTAGAGGAAGCGGGAGTTGTCGTGGATGTAGATGGCGGAGGCGGCGGTTTCGGCCACCGCCCGGAACTTGCTCTCGCTCTCGATAAGGGCGCGCTCGGCCCGCTTGCTCTCGGTGATGTCGCGGTAGATCAGATACAGGGCCACGGGGCTGCCACTGACGTTGATTGGGGTTCCCAGCATCGAGACCTCCACCGGCGAGCCGTCACGGCGGCGGCGGATGGTCTCCACATTGATAGTCTGGCCCCGGTCCAAGGCGTTGAGGATGAAGCTGCATTCATTGATGCGTTCGATCGGAACCAGCAGCTCCAGCGGGCGGCCCACGATCTCTTCCGGCAGGTAACCGAACATGCGGGTGAATTCGCGGTTGACGCGCAGCAGGTTGTGCTGGTTGTCCAGTACCGCGATCCCTTCCGGCGCGCTCTCGATCAACTGTTCGAGGTAGGCCGACTGGAGTTGCAGAGCGTCCTCGGCCTGCTGGCGCTCGCTGACGTCGTGGACGATGCTGAGGTGGGCGTCCCGGCCCTGGTAGGGCACGTTGGTGGTGCGCACCTCCACCGCCAGCCGCCGGCCGTCTTTGGTGACGTGCGTATACTCACGCTGCGTCCATTTCTTCTCCCGCAGCCGGCGCAGCGCCAGTTCGCGCTCTTCCGGGGGGTGCAGCGGGATGGGCGTCATGGCAAGCAGTTCTTCGCGGCTGTAACCGTAGGCCTGGCAGGCGGCGTTGTTGCAATCGAGAAAGCGCAGCGTCTCGGCGTCAATGACGAACACGGCGTCCGCCATGCGGTTGAACAGACCGCGGTAGAGCGCCTCCGCCTCTGGCATGGCGGGCGAATCAGGCGCAGAGCCGTTCTTGCCGTGTGCGGGCGACACTCGGGCCTTGGCCTGGCTCCGCTTGCGCGTGCTGAGCGTGGAACGGGTTTTGGCCTTCGCTGGCGCCACCTCTCCGCGTAGATCGCGGTAGCGATGATTATTCCAGTTGGCTCGCTTTGAAGGCAGTGCACAACTATGCTCCTGTGCCCATTTGGACAGGCCCGATTTGGCACAGTGACATCTCGGGTACAGCTCGAGCGGGTCCTGTAACTATTTCTGTTTCTTCTGCTTCGAGGATGGAGGCAGCGCGCAACTCGCCCCCGGCATGCCGGATTGCCCGAAGTATTCCTCCATGGCGGCTCCGGCGCCGGCGATCTCGCCGGCCGGCATCTGGCGCTGGCACTCCTCGAACAACTGGCGTTCTTCCGTGCGGATGTGCTGGGAGAGGGTCTCGCCGAAGGTCTTGAGCGCTGTGGCATCCAGGCGCCGCCTCTTAGCGCGCGCGAAGAAGCCACGCAGCGTCCGATGCTCGGAGAGCAGCTGCTTCACCAGCGGCCGGAGGGAAGCGTATTTTCTCGCCGCCGGGAACAAGACCTTCTCCTCCGCCTCGAAGTGAAAGCGGATCTCGCTTCCCCACATGCTCACCATTTCGTTCTGCCATTCGCAGAGGTCGGGATCGCTTTGGGCGAGCGCTCGGTCCAGACGCACGCAAAAAGCCAGCGCGTGCTGGTGCTGATGGGAAAGTGGGATGAGGTTCTTGTCCCGCAGCATCTTTTCATTATCCACCCCGCAGGCCGGTTTGACACCCGGAGTACACTGCACGGGAAACGATGCCAACCCTCGACCGCCTCCTGGCCCGGCTGGAGCAGGAGAAAACCAACTTCTCTCGCGGGAATGCCGCGCTGATTCTGCGCCTGCTGGCCGTGCTCGGCCGGCGCCAGTTCCGCGATCCCCAAACCTTGATCCGGTTCCACGACGCGCTGTTGTTCATCCGCGCGTACCCGCACAATGCTGCCGTGCTGCGCCAGGCCGAGCGGCTGCTCGCCTCGTTTGTTGAACGCGTCGAACGCCTGCGCGCGGCGGGGGCGGACATGTCGGAGTTCGATCCCGAGCAGGTCTCCGGCATCGCCGGCACCACCATGCAGGACACATGGAACTACGACGTAGTCCGCTGGCTGGCGCGACTCTTCCCCCGCAATGTTGCGATCGACTGGACGGATTACGACCAGGAAGGCCGCCTGGCGGCGACATTGCCGCGATTCATCCCGTTGCTGGCGGACGATGCCGACGTCGAGGCCGACGTCCCTTTCCGCGAGTGGCTGCGGGCTGCCTCCGGCCGCCGCGGCGCCTTGCTGTGGCTGCTGGAGCGGTTCGAGCGATTGCCGATCTCCGAGCGCGAGAAGGCTGAACTCTACAACTCGCTCGGCCTGACGGTGAGCTGGAAACTCGGCAATCTGCGTGCCAGCCGCACCCGCAACTGGCGGCCAGTCCGGCAAACCTTCTACCACCGAAACCCGCTGCTCCGGCGCAGCGAGGTCTCACTGGAAAAGGAATTGGCTGTGCCGTTGCCAGTCCGGCGGCTCTCGCGGCGGGAGGGCGAGGCGGTGATGGACCTCATCCGCGAGATCATGGTGGTCCGCTATCGCGAGCTTTACGGCACCACTCTTGGTGACTCGTCGAGTGTCGTGGAAGCGCGTCCGGGGCGTGGCACGCAGATTTATCTCTGGGGCCTGCCTCGCGAGCGGCGGCTGCCGCTGCGCGCTTATCTCGCCGGATTCACGCTGAAGAACGGCGTGCCTATCAACTACATCGAGGGCATCTCGCTGTTCGAATGGATGGAGGTGGGCTTCAACACCTTCTACACCTATCGTGATGGCGAATCGGCCTGGCATTACGCGCAGGCACTGCGACTGCTGAGCCAGTTGCACCGGGTCCGCTGCATTTCCGTGTATCCCTACCAGCTCGGAGATCAGAACGAAGAAGCCATCGCCTCGGGCGCATTCTGGTTCTATCGCAAGCTGGGATTCCGCCCCGGGCGTCCCGAAGTTCGCCGCTTGCTCGCGCGCGAAGAGGAGAAGATCGCGGCCCGCCCCGGCTACCGCACCTCTGCGGCCACGCTGCGCAAGCTCGCCGCCGGACACGTGTTTTACGAACTGCCCGGGGCCGAGGTCGGGGCGTGGGACCGCTTCCGCGTGCGCAACCTCGGTTTCCGCGTGAACCGCTACATGGCGGCACGGTTTGCCGGCGATCCCGAGAAGATGCGCCGTGCTTCAACCGCGAGGCTCGCCCGCGCTTTGGGCGTGGACCTAAGCCGGCTTTCGCAGCCGGAGCGCGCGGCCCTCGAGGATTTTGCGGTGGTGCTGGCCCTGGCACCGGATTTCCCGCGCTGGCCGGCGGAAGAAAAAAGAAAGCTGGCGGCCATCATCCGCGCCAAAGCCGGGGCGGACGAGACCCGCTACGTGCGTCTGCTGCAGGAGCATCCGCGGCTGCGCTCGGCCATGCTTCGGCTGGGAAGCTGACGCTAGTGGACAAAGATTCCGCCGACAGACGAAAATAGCCGTTCCCCACTGTTGCCCGGGGACACACAGGAGAACGCCCTCATGCCCGCAACCGGCGAGATCATTCGCATGATGAACTACGTGGACGACATTGCCGCCACTCTGCGCCGCATTACCACCAGCCTTCCCACCTTGACCGACGAGGAGAAGAAGCAACTGGCGGAGTACATGCGCAAGTCGGACCCGAATTTCACCAAGGTGCTGGAAGGATTAGAGCACCCCAAGCAGGGCTAGCGGCCATGGCCGGCATCGAGACCATCGCCGTGATTGGGGCCGGGATCATGGGGCGTGGCATCGCACACGCCGCTGCCCTGGGCGGCTTTCGCACCATCCTCGAGGACATCCTTCCGGCCAGCCTGCGGCGGGCGGGGAGCGAGATCCGCGGCAACCTCGACAAAGGTGTGGAACTGGGCAAGGTGTCACGTCAGCAGGCCGACGACGCCTTCGGGCGTATCGAGTTTGCCGGCTCCATTGAGGAGGCCGCGCGCGCCGCCCAACTGGTGATCGAGGCCGTTCCCGAAGAGCTGGAATCCAAGATCGAGATCTTCACCCTGCTGGATAAGATTTGCGCCCCGCAGACCATCCTCGCGTCCAACACCTCGTCGCTCTCCATTACCGAGATCGCTTCCGTCACCTACCGTGCGCCACGCTGCATCGGCATGCACTTCTTCAATCCCGTGCACAAGATGAAGCTGCTGGAGATCGTGCGCGGCCTGGAGACCGACCAGCCCACGGTGGATGCCTGCGTCGAGGCCGGCCGCTGCATGGGCAAGGAAGTGGTGGTGATCAAGGAATCGCCGGGCTTCATCACCAGCCGCATTAATGCCATGATCGGCAACGAAGCCTTCCACATGCTGCAGGAAGGCATCGCCAGCGCCGCCGACATCGACAAAGCCATCAAGCTGGGCCTCAACCACCCCATGGGGCCGTTCGAGATGGTGGACCTGGTCGGGCTCGATACCCGCCTGCACGTCCTCGAATACCTGCACAAGACGCTGGGCGAGAAGTATCGTCCCGCACCGCTGCTGGTGCAGTACGTCAAAGCCGGCCGCCTGGGCCGCAAGTCTTGGCGGGGGGTCTATGAGTATCCCGAAGCCGGCAAGCCGGGAGCGCATTGACAAATGGCTTCAGGTTTGCTTGGCCGAAGGCCGGGCGAGCAGTCGTACCGTCCCTTCGTCTCAGGAAACCGCATGGGCGCGCATGCATTGTCCAGATCCTTCGCGCGTGCTCGGTCGCCCGCTATGGCGGTCTCCCTTGCCCGGCTCAGGATGACAACGCCGTGGGGCTGGAGGCCGTCAACTCGAGGCAAGCGCGCTTGCGAGCGCTCGCCCTCGCCTCGTTTTACGCGGCTCGGGCGGCTCAGAATGACAGCCTTGGGAGACGGTGGGGCGAGGCCGTACCCTTCCGCGAGAGATAATGGGTTTGTCATCCTGAGCCGCGCGAGGGAGCGGCGCGAGCGAGCGCGTGCGAAGGATCTAGAGCGTGCTTTTGCGGCCCGTGCGGTTCATTGAAGCATGGGGCGTTCCCCACCTTCTCCCGCTTCCCCGGTGTTCATTCGGAGCCCCATCCTGCGCTTCGTTTGGTCCCGTCCGTTCGTCTCAGGAAACCGCATGGGCGTGCGAGCAATGTCTAGATCCTTCGCGCGTGCTCGGTCGCCCGCGGCGGCGAGCTCCCTCGCCCGGCTCAGGATGACAACGGTGTGTTTGTGTCATGCTGAGCGAAGCGAAGAATCTAGAGAGTGCCCTTCGAGCCCATGCGGTGCCCACACGACCGAGAATTTAGCGGGTACGAAGGAAAAAACAAGGGGCCGAAAGACCCCACCCTGGGCAAAACCGGTCAACCACCCCAGCAAACCAACCCCGGGTTTGCTATGGACCCCGGCCAAAGGTGGGGGCCCGTTGCTACCTCCCAAGAATCCCGATAACCCTTTCCGCTCTCATCAGTCCAACCCTCTGGCGGCCGGGGTGTGATGGCGAACTGTGAACTTTCCCACCCTCGGCTGCGTAGATTGAGGTATGGTCATGCGCATGCTTTTGGACATCTTCGCCCAGACCCTGCGCACCCTCTGGGCGCACAAGCTGCGTTCCTTCCTCACCATGTTTGGGATCGCCTGGGGCGTAGGCTCGCTGCTGCTGCTGATCGGCGTGGGCGAAGGCTTCCGCAATGGCAACCGCAAGGAACTGGAGACCTTCGGCAAGAACATCATCTTCTTCTTCGGCGGACGGGCGCCGGCGGTCGAGGGCAGCTTCGCCTCCGCCAAATGGTTCAACCTGACCTACGACGATTATCTCGACATCAAGCGGGAAGCCAAGCTGGCGCTAAACCTTTCGCCGGTGATTGCGCGCGACGACATCCGCGCCGTCAGCGACTACACCAGCACCAATGGCCAGGTCTCGGGGGTGCCGCCCATTTATGACCACGTGCGCACGATCCCCTTGCAGGTGGGGCGGTGGATCAACGACGATGACAACGCCGAACGCCGCCGCGTCTGCGTGCTGGGCCGGGAGATGACCAAGAACATGTTTCCCGGGCGGCCGGCGGTGGGCAACACCATCCTGCTCAACGGCGTGCGCTTCCAGGTGATCGGCGTGCTCTCCATGATCGGCCGCGAAGAGCAGAACGCCACCAACATCCGCATCTTCGTCCCCTTCAATACCATGCGGGAACTCTTCCCGCTAAAGGGCGCCAACTCCAAAGAAGGCAACGCCATTTCGTTCATCAATTACCAGCCGCGCACCTTTGATGAGAACGAAGCGGCCAAGGACGAGATGCACCAGATCGTCGCCCGCAACCACGGCGGCTTCGATCCCAAGGGCAAGGACATCTGGGAAGAGTGGGACACGGTGAAGAACCAGAAGACCATGGGCAAGATCTTTACCGCCATGGACTGGTTTCTGGGGGGAGTTGGCCTGGTGACGCTGGCGCTGGGCGCCATCGGCATCATCAACATCATGCTGGTAGCGGTGAGCGAGCGGACGCGCGAGATCGGCCTGCGCAAAGCCCTGGGCGCCACCAATCGCAACATCCTGTTCCAGTTCTTCCTTGAAGGCGCATTTCTGACCGTGCTGAGCGGCGCTGTCGGCGTGGGCGGCGCCATGCTCGTGATCAAGTTGCTCTCGGGCGTGCAACTGCCGACGGGCTTCGATACGCCGAGGATCGTGCCCGTGTCTGCCATCGGCGCTGTGCTCTCGCTCGCGATCGCGGGGATCGCAGCCGGCCTGTACCCGGCGCGCAAGGCGGCCATGCTGGAACCGGTGGAGGCCCTGCGGCAGGAGTGAAACATGACCGCTGACCTGCTGAGAGAAGCTTACGGCGCGATGCGGCACAACCGCCGTCGCACGGCGCTCACCATGCTGGGGATGGCTTGGGGTATCGCCACCGTGGTGATCCTGCTGGCCTTCGGCTCGGGATTCGAGCGCGCCATCAACCTGATCTTCAGCTCCTGGGGCACGGACATGATCATGGTGTTCCCGGGCCGCACTTCGTTACAGGCCGGCGGCTCGAAAGCAGGCAGCGAAGTCAAACTGAAGGTGGCCGACGTGGATTATGTCCGAAACGAAGTGCCCATGATCAAGGGCATCACTCCGATGTTCATCAAGGGGGGCGACTGGAACAATAACCGGCAGGCCGGGGCCACCATCCAGCACGACACTCGTACTTTCACAAACCTCTTCCTCATCGGCGTGTATCCCGTGTACCAGCGCATACGCCGCTTCGACCCGGCGATCGGGCGTGGCCTGAGCGAACGCGACGAAGCTACGCGGGCGCGCGTTGCAGTGATGGGGGACGAGGCCAAGCAGAGGCTCTTTTCCGGCCAGCCTGCGGTGGGGCAGAACATCCGCATCAATGGCATGAGCTTTCAGGTGATCGGCATCTACCAGCACAAGGTGCAGGGCGGCGACGACAATGACAATAAGGACGTCATCATCCCATTCAGTACCATGGGCGACCTCTACGACACCCAGTACATCAGCGGCCTGGCTATGGATTATGAGGGCGAAGACCACCGCCAGATCGCGCGCGTCGTGCGGGCTGTGCTCGGAGCGCACCACGGCTTCCGTCCGGACGACCGCCGCGCCGTTTTCATCGCCGATATTAAGGAAGATTTCGACGAGTTCAAGGTCGTGACCGCCGCGCTGAAGGTGCTGCTGGCCTTCATCGGCGCGCTGACCCTGGGCATCGGCGGCATCGGCCTGATGAACATCATGCTGGTCTCGGTGCAGCAGCGCACGCGCGAGATCGGCGTGGAGAAAGCCTTGGGCGCGCAGAAGCGCCAAATTCTCTTTCAATTCCTCGCTGAAGCGCTGGCGATTACATTCAGCGGCGGACTGGCGGGGATTGTGATCGCGTACCTGATCTCCTGGACGGTCGGCTCGATTACCCTGATGAGCGCCTTCGGCGAAAACAGCGGCGCCGGCGACATCCATCTCGGCATTAACCTGAGCACCCTGGCCGTGGCCACGATCATCCTGAGCCTGGTAGGAATCATCAGCGGCATGCTGCCCGCCATCCGCGCCGCAGGGCTGGATCCCATCGAGTCGTTGCACTACGAATAGGGCGTTCACCACAGAGGGCACAGAGGTTCACAGAGGCAAGGAAGCAGGCAGCAGGAAAGGAAACGGTCCTGTTCCTGCTTCCTGCCTCCCGCTCCCTCACCTTTGTGTTCCTCTGTGCCCTCTGTGGTTAAATCAACTCGTGGACAATGCCCGCCTGGAACGCGTCCTCGATCAACTCCGCCTCTACGAACATCCGCTCTTGGCCTTTGACGCCCGCGCGAAGGAAGACGGTGTTGAGGTCATCATCCGCTTCAAAGACCCCAGCCTGAAGGTCCACACCTACTACTTCGAACTGCACCCGCGCGACCTCGACCATCCCCAATTCGAGTGGACCTTCCAGCGTCAGCTCTACGATTGCTTGCACGATTACTTCGTCGAAATGTTCACCCGCACGCCGCAGGACCTGAAAGAGCGGACATGACCCTGCGCGAGCGCATCGAGCGGGAGATCCGCGAGCGTGGCCCTATCCCGTTCTCGTGCTACATGGAGCTGTGCCTCTACGATCCCGATGCGGGTTACTACGCGCGCAGCAGGGAGCAGTTCGGCAAAGCCGGCGACTTCTACACCTCGAGTGACGTGCACGCCGTTTTCGGACGCCTCATGGCCCGGCAGTTCGAGGAGATGTGGCGCGTGCTGGGCTCGCCCGAGCGCATCGAGATCGTGGAGCTTGGGCCGGGGCGCGGCCTGTTCGCGCGCGACGCGCTCGACTGGTCGCGGCAGAAGTTCCCGGATTTCTTCCGCGCGCTGAACTACACGCTGGTGGAGGCGTCCGCCGCGTTGCGGGAGAAGCTGGCGGCCACGCTGCGCGAGCACGTCCAAGCGGCGAAGGCTTCCATTGTTGGAGACGTAGCAAGCTACCTCTCTACAGGGAACGGCATTTTCTTTGCCAACGAGTTTTTCGACGCGCTGCCGGTTGAGGTGCTGAGCAGTCATGGCTCTATGCGCGTCGGCTGGGAAGCCGGGAGGTTCGTTGAAAGCTTCGTCTCCGCATCGGCAGCCGAGATGGAGTACCTCGACCGTTACTCCATCCATCCCGAAGAAGGCGAGCGCGTAGAAGCGGGACTGGAGGCGCAGCGATGGATGCCGCGTATCGCCGCCGCCATGCCACGCGGTTTCGTGGTGATCATCGACTACGGCTACACGCGCGAGGAACTGCTGGCCGGACGCCACCGCGGCACGGTTATGTGCTATCGCCAGCATTCCGCCAGTGATAATTCCTACGAAGCTCCCGGGGAGCAGGACATCACGGCGCACGTCAACTTCACCGCATTGCGCGCCGCCGGCGAGCGGGCAGGCCTCGAATGTCTCGGCCTCGTCACGCAGGCGCAGTTTTTGATGGGCATCGGCGAGGAGACCCAGTTCTCCGACGCTTTCGAAGACGCCCGTCTTCCCCAGGAGCGGGCCAAGCGCGCGCTACAACTCAAGCACCTGGCGACGCCGGTGGGAATGGGCGAGACGTTCCAGGTGCTGGTGATGTCGAAAGGCGTGGATACGGAAAAGACGGCTGGGCTGAGCGGGTTGAAGTTCGTTTCTCGTTTCTAGTTTCTCGTTTCTCGACAGAAAAAAGCTCGCGCCGCTGGCCTCGCTCGAGAAACCGGCAACGAGAAACCAGAAACCGTCCTACATCCCGCTGCTGTCCTTCGCTACTTCGCGCTTGTAGGGAGTTTGCAGGTATTTGCGGGCTTCTTCCAGGGCGCCCTGGGTGTCGTCGTGAGTCTGCAGCGCCTGGCGGTACTCGTTGACGGCGCGCTCACGCTGGTCGGTGATGTCGAAGATCTTGCCCAGCTGGATGTGGCTCCATACCTCGGTCCACTTGGGCTCCCCATCGCCGTTATAGGCCTGCCGATAGTAGTTGGCTGCCGACTGGTAATTGTGCTGCAGGAAGAAGACTTCGGCGATGCGATACGCAGCCAGCGAGCTGTTGTGGTTGGCATCGAGCGCCTTGTTGAACTCCTTCAGCGCCTCGGCGTAGTCGCCCTGCTGCACCAGTTGCTGCCCGCGCATGATCGAGGCCCGCATTTTCAGGTCCGGCGAGTTCTTGAGCACGCGGTTATTGGGATCGAGCACGATCCGCCGCGGGCGCCCGAAGGTCTCGATCACGTACGGCGAATCGGTCCCCACCACTTCGATGCGCTTCATCTCAGTCTTGCCGTCGGTATCGACCTTCACCTCGATCGGCATGCGGAACAGGTCGAGGTCCTGCTGCACCTCGCCGGCGATGCGGAACCCCTTGTTGCTCCCCAGCCGGTAGACGGTGTACTTGTTCTTGAAATCGGGAGCGCCGGTCGAGTCCAGCCACTGAGTGAAGAAGCCGGTCAGGCGCTCGCCGGACTGCGCTTCCGCCAGCTGGCGGAAGTCATCAGAGTTGGCCGCCTTCCAGGCGTACTGCGTGGCGAAGGCGCGCATGGTGTTGTCGAAGGCGGCATCGCCGATCACCCACCGCAGCATGTGCAGGATCATTCCGCCCTTGTCGGTGACCATCGACTGGAATTCGGGGGAGAAGACGTCGAGCTTGCCGATGCTGCCCAGGGGCACCGTGTCGTAGGCAAGCGCGCCCACTGCCATATCCTTGGTGGCTTCCTCGAAGCCGGCCCCGCCGGCCGCCTGCTCCACGTAGCGCGCCTCGGAGTAGCGGGCGAATCCGTCGCTCAGCCAGAAGCTATCGCGGTTGGCGGGGCTGACCAACGCTCCCCACCACTGGTGCGCGATGGCGTTGGCCAGCAGCCGGTAGTTGACTTTTTCCTTGATGGCGCGCGCCGCCATCACTGCCATCTCCGGCGCCCAGGCCGAGGGCACGGTGCCATCGGGCAGTTCGACCACTTTCACCGTGGTGGACGGCCCCGGTCCATAGAGCGAGGTGAAAAACTCGAACTCCTTGGCCGCGGTCTCGCCGTAACTCTGCGCCAGCGGCCGCTTGCCCGCCAGCACGTAGGTCTGGACGTTGATTCCGCCGAGGTTCGTGTCGGTCACGGTGAACTGGCCGGCGAGGATGGTTCCGGGGAAGCTCGGCTTGTCCCAGATGAAGGTGTAGGTGGTCTTGCCGGCCACCTGCGCGCTCTTGGGCGGCCGCGCCTTCTCCGCTTTCACCGGCTTGCCGCGGCGGAGAACGGTTTCCTCCTCCGGCGGTTCGTTGACTTGCGCGGTGGCCAGGCTGGTGGACTGTCTCCCGCTACCCACCACCATCAGCGACGAGGGCACGGTGATGTGCATGGTCGCGGTGAAGCGGTTGGTCTCATACCCCACCATCGGGAACCAGCGCCCGGCATAGAGCAGATACGACTCCGGCTCGCCGACATAGGCCAGCTTCAGCCCTTCGACCGGGCTCTCGTCGGCCGACTGCAGCACGCCTTCGTAGAAGAAAGTCAACGTCGAACTGGCGCCCTTGGAGATCCCCGCCGACAGCGGCACCCGCACGGTGGAGTCCTGGGTGACGCGCTCGGCGGAGAGCGGATGCCCCTCGGCGTCCTCGACCTTGGTGACGCGCAGCGCGTTGTGCAGCTCGAAGGTGGCGACGCTGATGTCGTCCAGCGCCGTGAACCTCACCTGAGTGCGCGCCGTCAGCTTGTGCGCCTTGGGCGCGAGTTCGGCCGTGATGTCGTAGTCATCGACGCGGAGGCGTGGCTTCTCCGCGGCAAACGAAAAGGTGGCGAGCAAGAGCAGCGCGCCGACAAGGACGGCGGTGCGTCGCAGGAGCCGTCGAGCCAGGACCATAACCTTGAATACTCCCAGAGAACCGGCTGAAAAATTAAGATGAAAATTCCCGCCGGAAAGATGCGCTTGCAGCACAAACAGTGCAATGCCGGCAAATCGCTACGCTAGCGTCCGCAGGACCGCATCGGCAGCCCGTTCGGCGGCGGAGCGGGAATCGTCAGCGGACTTCAGCCGCGCCCGGACCTGGGCCAAGTCTCGCTCCATTTTCTCACGGACGGGGCCATCGGGCAGGATTTCCCGCAGCTTCGCCGCCACGTTCTCCGCGGTAAAGGCTGCCTGGATCAGCTCTGGTACCACCGGCTCGCCGGCGATCAGGTTGACCATGGCGAAGTTCTTCAGGTGCACCAGCCGGCGTCCCAGCGTCCACGTCAGCGGCGAGACGCGATAGACCACCACCATGGGCGTGCCCATCATCGCAGCTTCGACGGTAGCGGTGCCGCTGGCGACCACCGCGGCGCGGGCGTGGGCCAGGCCGCGCGTGTCCCTGGTGGTGAACAAAATAAACTTGCAGCTGGGATTGATCTTCTGCACCAGCAAGTCCAGCCACCAGGGATCGATGGTCGGCGCGATCGGCAAAACGAACTGATAATCACACCCGAGGATTTCGCCCGTCCGCAGCATTGCAGGCAGATTCATGCGAATCTCTTTGTGGCGGCTGCCCGGCAGCAGCGCGATGATCGGCTTGCCGGGTTCGTATCCTTGCTCCTTCACGAAATCCTGCAAAGATTCGGACGGCCTTTCGAGATCCGCCAGCGGATGCCCCACATACTCCGCATCCACGCCACGCTCGCGATACCACTGCTCCTCGAAGGGGAAGATGACCAGCGCCTTCTTGAAATAGCGCCGCACCAGGCGCACCCGTCCCGAGCGCCACGCCCAGAGCTGCGGAGCAACGTAGTAGATCGCCGGAATGCCGCGCCGGTGCAGCTCGCGGGCAACCTTGAAGTGGAACGCCGGCGAATCGATGAGGATGGCGGCCTGGGGTTTGCGCGCGTCGATCGCGCGCACCAGCTTGCGGAACTCGCCATAGATTTGGGGCAGGCGCGGGAGAATCTCGGTAATCCCGACCACTGCCAGTTCCTTTGACTGCACCACCAGGTCGCAGCCTGCGGCCTGCATGCGCTCGCCGCCCACCCCGAAGCATTCGAGGTCGGGCACACGCCGGCGCAGCGCCTCGATGAGCTGCGCGCCATACATTTCGCCCGAGGCTTCGCCGGCGGAGATTAGCAGTCGCATGGATTCTTATGACAGTCGCCTTCTGGGAGGACACAGCTTGAACCGCGCCATACAACTTCTGACCCCTTGTCAGCCCGAGTGGCCTTTAGCCACGAGGGATCTTGGTTCTAAGCGGCATAAACCGAGATCCCTCACGACGCGCTCGCCTCACAAACTCGGTTCGCGCTGCTCGGGATGACAATTCAATATGAACGCGCGTGCGGCACGGCTGAAGCCCTGCCCTCCCGAAAGAAGCCTAGTCGTCGGCGCTGACCGCTATTTCCTGGTCCTTGTACTGGAGCTGGTACAGCTTCCAGTATATCCCGCGTTGCGCCAGCAACTGTTGGTGGGTGCCCATCTCGCGCAGGCGGCCCTTGTGCATGACCAGGATTTTGTCGGCGCGCTGGATGGTGGAGAGGCGATGGGCGACGATCAGCGACGACCGCCCTTCGACCATGCGCGAAAGGGCGTCGCGCACCTTGAACTCGGTCTCAGTGTCCACGCTGGAAGTGGCTTCGTCGAGCACCAGGATTCGGGGATCGTGGGCCAGGGCGCGCGCGAACGAGATCAACTGCTTCTGTCCGGTGGAAAGCGTGCTGCCGCGCTCGCGCACCGGTTCCTGGAAACCCTGGGGCAGCGAGGCGATGAAATCGGCCAGGTTGACGTCGCGGGCGGCCTGTTCCACGGCCTGGTCCTCGATCCACTCCGTGCCCAGGCGGATGTTGTCGCCCACCGTGCCGCTGAACAGGAAGGGGTCCTGCAAGACCACGCCGAAGCGCCGCCGCAAGTCGGCGAGGGCCATCTCACGTACGTCCACGCCGTCGATGCGGATGGCGCCCTGCTGCACGTCGTAGAAGCGCAGCAGCAGAGAGATCATGGTGCTCTTGCCGGCGCCGGTGTGCCCTACGATGGCCACCGTCTCCCCCGGCTCGATAGTGAAGGAAACGTCCTTCAGCACCCAGTCGGGCGTGCCTGCGAGCGCGTTGCCGTCGCCCGGCTGACCGTCCCCTCCGGCCGGTACGTTGCGGTAGGCGAACCAGACGTGGTCGAACTCGATCCGCCCAGGGCCGTCGCTCTTCTTAGGCGAGACCGGCTCGGCAATCTCCGCCGGCGTGTCCAGCAGCTTGAAGATGCGCTCACTGGAGGCCATGGCCGACTGCAGGATGTTGTACTTCTCGCTCAGGTCCTGGATGGGGCGGAAGAATCGC
>JAHFUA010000061.1 GCA_023265315.1 Acidobacteriota bacterium
ACGACGGTGAGCACCGCCAGCATCAGGTAGAGGATGGGAATCCGCGCCGGAACCAGCGCTTTGGCCGAGAATTTCATGTTCCTGCCGGATTGTACCGTGAGGCTTCTGGGTCTTTTCCCCACGAAGCCGCCGGAATAAGTTACGAAAGTGACCGGAACAGTCGGGCGGGAGAGGAGCGCGCGGCCGCTATCACTTTCAAATTACCAAATTACCAATTACAAATTCTCCCCCTTGCCCGGCCGGGTCATCAGCTCGTGGATGGCGTCGCGCGGGGGCTTGCCCTGGTGCAGAATGGCATGCATCTGCTGGGTGATGGGCATCTCGATCTTCATCTTGCAGGCCAGGCCCACGGCGGCGTTGGTGGTGAGCACGCCTTCGGCCACCATGCCGTGCATGCTGGCGATGATCTCCGCCAGCTTGCGGCCGCGGCCCAGTTCCACTCCTACGGTGCGGTTGCGGGAGAGGCCTCCGGTGCAGGTGAGCACCAGGTCGCCCATGCCGGAAAGGCCGGCCAGGGTGTCGCGGCGCGCGCCCCTGGCCACCGCGAGGCGAGTGATTTCGGCCAACCCGCGGGTGACGAGCGCGGCCACGCTGTTATGACCCAGCCCTAGCCCGTCGCAGACCCCGGCGGCGATGGCGATGATGTTCTTCAGCGCTCCGCCCATCTCCACGCCGGTCACGTCGTCGTTGGTGTAAACCCGGAAGCAGGGATCGCTGAAGTCGGCCTGCACACGCCGCGCCAGGTCGGTGTCGCCGGAAGCGATGGTAATCGCCGTGGGATCGCCGCGCGCCACCTCCTGCGCGAAGGAAGGCCCGCTCAGCGCGCCAATGCGGGGATCGAAACCGTCCTTCGCGCGCACCCCCAGCACTTCCTTGATTACCTCGGTCACGCGCAGCAAGGTCTCGTTCTCCAGGCCCTTGGTGGCGCTGACGAACAGCATTTCCGGGCTAAGGTGCAGCTGCATTTCGCGAAAGACGCGGCGCACGTGGTGCGAAGGCATCACGCTCACCACGATCTCCGCGCCGCCGAGCGCCTCTTGCAGGCTGTTGGTGGCGCGCACGGCTTCGGGGATGCGCTGCCCGCGCAGGAAAAGTTCGTTCTCGTGCCGCCGGTTGATGGACTCGCAGACTTCCTTCTCATACACCCACATCCGGACCCGGTGCACGCCCTTGCGCCCAAGCACGATAGCCAGCCCCGTGCCCCAGGCGCCTCCGCCGATGATGGCGATCTCGCTCACGTCCGCGTCCTCTTCAGCACGAAGCGGCTCTCCGTGCCCGCGAGCAGGCGATGGATGTTCTCGCGGTGCTTGAGGATGATGAGCACAGCGATAGCGGTCATGGCGGCCAGAATGGCAGGAGAGGAATGGTAGTCGTGGAGTGCATAAGCGATCAGCGGGAATGCCGCCGCGACGATGATCGATCCCAGCGACACGTACCGGAATACCGCGACCAGTGCCACGAAGAGCGCCAGCGCAACCAGCAGCGTCTTCGGCGCCAGCGCCAGGAAGACTCCGACGCTGGTGGCTACTCCTTTACCGCCCCGGAACTTCAGCCACATGGGGAACATGTGTCCGACCACGGCGAACAGGGCGGCAATCGCGGCAAAGGCGTAAAGCGGCGGGCGCGCGGCGGCGCGGCTGGCGCTGATCGCGAGCAGCGATCCCGCCGTCACAGCCAGGAGACCTTTGGTTGCATCCAGAAGCAGAGTGAGCGCGCCCAGAGCGGGCGAAGAGCGTGCCACATTGGTGGCTCCGATGTTGCCGCTGCCCGAGGCGCGTATATCCCTACCGCGGAAAGCGCGCACCAGGATGTACCCGAAGGGGATTGATCCCAGCAGGTAGGCGACGACGGCAGTGGCGATGTAGAAGGACATAAGGGAGTCGTTGGTCCCCTCGACAAGCTCGGGGCAGGCTGTCGCTCGTCAGCAAAGGCATCCGCCCGTCACCTGATGTCCGGTCACAGGGGGAAGCTTTGCAGCTTCGTATATTCCGCCCCTTTCGGTAACAACTTGCTCTCGTACAGGAGGAACTCGTGTGGGCTCATTGTACCGAAGGCCGGCGCAGGCATCGCCGCCAACTTTTCCTGCAGACGTCCGAAGCTGGAATTGGCGCGGTCGGAAGACACGCGCCGCGGCCGGCCCGAGCCAGTGCGCGCCAGCGTGAGGTGGGGCGCGAACGGTCGCTGCTCTTTTTCGATCCCGAGGACGGACGTGGTGGCATCGACGGCCCCGGCAAGCGACGCCAGCTCCGGTCCGGCCTGGATTCCAATCCAGAACACCCGCGCCGACTTTGGCGTGGGAAAGAAGCCGGTGCCGGAAAACGTGATCTCTGCCGGCTGGCCGCGCACTCCCGCGAGCGCCCGCTTCAGTTCCTGGAGCCGCTCGCCCGGCCACTCGCCGATGAACTTCAGCGTGATGTGCAGCGACTCGGCCGAGACCCAGCGCGCGTCGGGCGCAAATCCGCGCACGCCGTCCATGAATTGCGCAATCCGGCCGCGGATCAAGGGGTCGATGTCGAGAGCGAGGAAGAGTCTCATACGAGGATTGAGCCATTGGGCGATTGAGTTATTGGGTCACTAAAAGCCGGGCCGCAATGGCCCAATGACTCAATGGCTCAATGAATCAATTGTCCAATTTCACATCAGCTTTCTCCTCACCAGATCCAGCGCCTGCCTCATTGCCCATCGGCGCACGCGCTCGCGGTCGCCGATGAACTTGCGTTCCACGACTTCTGTCTGCACGCCGTCGGCGACGGCGTGGAACACCAAGCCGACGGGCTTCTCTTCGGTGCCGCCGGTAGGGCCGGCGACGCCGGTCACGCCCACGCCGATGGTGGAATTCGAGCGGCGGCGGATGCCCTCCGCCAGCGCCGCCGCCACCTGCTTGCTGACGGCGCCGTGCTGCGCGATCAGCAGCTCCGGCACATCCGCCATCGCCGTCTTCAGTTCGTTCGAGTACACCACGGCGCCGCCGAGGAAGTACCGCGAGCTGCCGCTGATCGAAGTTAGGCGCTCGGCGATCATGCCGCCGGTGCAGGATTCGGCGACGGCGATGGTAGCACCGCGCATCTCCAGGTAATAGGCAACGATCTGTTCCAGCGATTCGCCGCCGGTCGAAAAGACAGTGTCCCCGAGCTCGTCCTCCAGCTCGTCGGCGAGCGCATCCACGCGCTGCTGCGCTGCCGCCAGCGAGTCTGTACGCGAGCGCAAGTGGAGCTGAATCTCGCCGGCATCGGCCAGGATGGTGGTCTGCACGTCGGCGTACTTCTTATAGATGGGAGCGATGCGCGCATCGCAGGTGGATTCCGGCACCATCGCGACCTTGATGATGCGCGTCGCGATGAATGCCGGCGGCAGCGCGGCCCGCAGCCGCTCCAGCACCTGCTTCTCGAACATCAATCTCAGTTCCCAGGGCGGGCCGGGCAGCAGCAGGATGATCTTTTTCCTGCCTGCGTAGTTGCCTTCGATCCACTGGCCGGGTGCGGTGCCTTGTTCGTTGGGCAGGACGGCGGCCCCGGCGATCACGTCGCACTGGCGCTCGTTGTTCTCCGGCATCTGGCGGCGGAGCGCGGCGAAGCGCGCGTAGAGCGCCGCCACCAGCTCGGGATCACGCCGCAGCTCCAGGCCGAGCGCGGCGGCCACGGCCTCTCGCGTCAGGTCGTCCTCGGTCGGCCCCAGCCCGCCTATAAGGATGATCATGTCGGTGCGGCTGAGCGCGGTTTTGGCCACTTGCACCAGGTGCGCGCGCGTGTCGCCGACGACAGTCTTGAAGGCGACCTCAACACCAAGCTGGTTCAGGTGCCCGGTGAGGTAAAGGGAATTGGTGTCCTGGCGGAAGGGAGTCAGCAGCTCCGAGCCAATGGCGATGATCTCGGCGTCCACGGGAAAAGTCTAGCATTCAGCAGTCAGCATTCAGCAATCAGCATTCAGCACTCAGCCAACCAAGACTAGGCGCGACTTTGGTCGTGCCCGGACGGCCGAGGGCGGCCGTCCCCAGTGAGTCTGGCTGATTGCTGAGTGCTGACTGCTGAGTGCTGACTGCTAATCCAGCAGCGCCTTCCCCTGAATCCCCCACGAGAGGTGATGGACGGCGCTCTGGGTGGCGAGGATGGCGGAGCGTCCGGGCGCGAAGGCGAGTCCCACCAGGCCCTGTCCGGAGACGACCAGTGACGCCTTATGGTCGGGCGTGACGCGCACGATGCCGCGTTTGCCCCCGAGCGACGCCGCCACGTAGAGATTGCCATCTACATCGAAGGCCAGTCCCTGCGGGCGTCCCAGGCCACGATAGAAGACTGAGACCGTGCCCTGTGAGTCGACGGAGTACACGGCGTCGTAGCTGGAAGTGGTGGGCCCGGCGACGTGCAGCACTCCCGCCGGGCTAAACGCCAAGTGATAAGCCGACACGCTGGCCTCCAGCGTCGCATACACGTAGATCTGGCGGTCGCGGCTGATCTTGAAGATGGTCCCGGTGCGGTCGCCGACGTAGAGGTTCTCCTGGCGGTCGAAGGCGATGCCAGTGGCGACGCCCATTCCCTCGGCGTAGGAGGACATGGTGCCGTTGGGCGCGACTTTGTACACGGTGCCGTCGTGCCGCGAGGAAACGTAGAGCTGGCCGGCGCGGTCGAAGGCGACCGCGGTGGCGTTCATCATGTCGGAGAGGAACGGTTTCACCTGGTAGTTGGTATCGATCTTGTAAATGGAAACCGGGACTTTCTGCCCGCGCGAGCCGGAAAAAGTGACGTAGATGTTGCCTTCCGCGTCCAGCGCGGGGTTGGCCACCGGGTGCAGGTTCTCGGCGATGGGCACCGCCACCTGGACCTCGTGCCCGTTCGACACCGAACCGTTGGTAGCGACCACCACCGGGCCGGTGACGGCGCCATCGGGGACGCGGGCGATCACGAAATCATCGGCGGCTATGACCACCGCGCCCTCCACGTTGCCGAACTGCACCCGCGGCCGGCGCAGTTCCGGCGGCTTCAGCCCGCTGCCGATGATCCGCACCTCGCCGCCGGGCAGAGCTGCGGCGGGCATCACCGTCTCGATGTGCGGCTTGCCGTTAACGTTCTTCTTTCCCAGCAGGCGGTCCGAGATCCCCATATCCAGCTACTCAGATGCTGCACCCGCTGCCCCGTGTCGGCTCAGCCCAGGACGCGCCAATGAATCAGCGCCTGGACGATGGCCAGCGCGTACAGGCCGGCTCCCACGTCGTCGAGCACAATACCGGCGCCGCCCTCGATCCTCTCCAGGCGGCGCAGCGGTGGCGGCTTCCAAATGTCGAAAACCCGGAAGAGTATAAAGCCGAGAATCACCGATTGCCAACGCAGCGGAACCCCGAGGAGCGCGATCAACTGCCCGGCCACCTCGTCGATCACCACGTGCGAGGGGTCCTCCTGCTCGCACTCGCGCGCCACGATCCCGGCAGCCGGGATCCCGATGATCAGAACCAGGCACACCAGGACGGTGGCGGCGATCCATTGCAAGCGCATGGGGATGAGGTAATGCGCGCCGGCCCACCAGGCGGCTGCGGTGATGGCCGACGCCCAGGTGCCGGAGCCCGGACGCCAGAACCCGACTCCCACCAGCGTTCCCACCGCCCACGCCCACATCGTACGCTCGGGGCGGTTTTGCTCGGAGAGGCTGGGATCGTCCGTGCCGTTAGTGATCGGTTTTTCCGGAATCGGCGCCTCCCTCGGGTTTCTTGCCGTGATGGTGCTCTGCCGGGCGCGGTTGCTCCGGTTCGTCGGGATCGAAGATCGGCGTCGAGACCACGTAACCGTCGCTCGCCCACTTGCCGAGGTCGATCAGCCGGCAGCGCTCCGAGCAGAAGGGAAACTCGGTGTCCGAGCGCAGCACCGGCCTCTTGCACGTCGGGCAGACCAGGCTGAGAACGCGTTTACGCTTCGCCATCGAACTATTTTGCCGCAGATGCACACGGATAAACGCGGATTTGACTGTTCAAATCCGTGCAGATCCGTGGCTAAACCAGCTTTACGACCAGATCGTAATCGTGCGCCTCGGTCACCTCGCAGGGGTGGAACTCACCGGGTCGCACCTCGGTGTGGTCGCCGAAATCGTTGACGAACACTTTGCCGTCGATCTCCGGGGCGTGCATCTCGGTGCGGCCTTCCCACAGCAGCTCGGTTTCCGCGGACGCTCCCTCAAGCAGAAGCTCAAATCTACGGCCGACCAGCGCTTTCTTCTTGCGCCGGCTGATCCGTTTCTGGATCTGCATCAGCTTGCGGCGCCGGCGCTCGATCTCTCTCGCCGGCACCTTGCCACCAAGCGCATAACTGGCGGCGCCTTCCTCGTCGGAGTAGCCGAAGACGCCCAGCCAGTCGAACTCGGCCGCGCACACGAACTCGCACAGCTCCTCGAAGTCGCGCTCCGTTTCTCCGGGGAAGCCGGTGATGAACGACGTCCGCAGCGCCAGCCCGGGAAGGGTGCGGCGCATCTTCTCGATCGAGCGCAGGAAGACGTGGTACCCGCCGCCGCGCTTCATGCGCTTCAGCACCTCGGCCGACGCATGCTGCAAGGGGACGTCGATGTAAGAACAGATCTTCTCGTGACGGGCGATCGTCTGCAGCAGCCGCCCGGTGATCTTGTTGGGATACGCGTAGAGAAAGCGGACCCAGCGCAGGTCTTCGATGAGCGCGAGTCTCTCGAGCAGCCGCGGCAGGGCATCTTTCAGGCCGAGATCTTCGCCGTAGCAGGTGGTGTCCTGGCCGATGAGGGTGATCTCGCGCACGCCGCTTTGCGCCAGGCGCTCCGCCTCAGCCACTACCGACTCGAAGCCCCGCGAGCGGAACTCGCCTCGCAGTTGCGGGATGATGCAGAACGAGCAAGGATGGTCGCAGCCCTCGGCGATCTTGATGTACGCCGACCAGCGCGGCGTTGCCAGCACGCGCGGCGTGTTCTCATCGTAAAGGTAGTTGGGCAGATCCGCGATGGCGCCGTCCCACTGCTCGCGGGTGAAGCGTCCTTGTTCCGCGCGCACCGCGGCTTCCGGCCGGCATGGCAGAACAACCAAGGGCGAGTTCCCGTTAGGCGGCGCGGTCGGCGCGATGCCGGCGGCGGAAAGGATGCTTTCCAGTTCGCCTGTGCCCACCACTGCGTCCACTTCCGGGATGTTCTTCCGGATCTCGTTACGGAAGCGCTCGACCAGGCAGCCGGCGACCACCAGCTTCTTGGCCCGCCCCGCGGCCTTGTGCCCGGCCATCTCCAGGATGGTGTTGACCGACTCCTGCTGCGCGGTGTCGATGAACGAGCAGGTGTTGACCACGATCACGTCGGCTTCTTCGGCCCGCGGCGTGATCTCGGCGCCGGCGCGCGCCAGCAGGCCCATCATCACCTCGCTATCCACCAGGTTCTTGGGACAGCCCAGGCTGACGAAGCCGACTTTCACGGGTTCTACTGTGGGAGTGTGATCAGACATCCAATGATTCGATTTTAAATGAAAAACCGAAAAGAAAAGCGCCGAGACACCGAGGACGCCGGGAAGAATAGAAAAAACAATATAAGGGTCATTCCGAGCGGAGCGAGGAATCTATGTATTTAACGTTCAGGGTTCATGGTACCGAGGAGAGTCATCTTCTCCAGGCTGTTGATTCCCTTCGGGGCGATTTGCAATACCTAGCTGTAGGACAAATGCATAGATTCCTCGCTTCGCTCGGAATGACATCTTGGGGGTGGAGAAGAAAAAAGCCGTGCTCGGCCTCTCGGTGGTTAAGACTTCCTTATTTCTTCGTAGATTTCGGGGAGCGCCTGCGCGTCCTGGGCGGATTTGCCGAAGCGGGCGCGCTCGTAGTGATCGGTGAAGGCTGCCACCGGTCCGCGGAGTTTCACATCGCGAATGGTTCCCACGAACTCCTTGGGCGTGTGCTCGGGCAGCTTGTGCCAGCCGCGGCGGCCGAGCGAGCGGAGCATGCGCCCGTACCAGATGCTGGCGGCGGCTTGCGGCGCGCTCGCGGGATTGCGCACCAGACGCCGCACCCGCACCATTCGCCGCAGCCGGCGGAGATTCAGCAGCAGGATCGCAAGCGCAATCACTCCCAGCGCCATCCCTCCAATCCGCCTCGATGATTTCTCGGCCTGCGCCTCCACCTGGCGGGCCCGCTCCAGCAGCTCGGCATAGCGTCGGCTGGCCCACAGGCGCGTGCCCTCCACCAGACGCCGGCTGCGGACCGCCACGTTGTTCGAAAGCGACATCTGGTGGGCAAAGTCGTAGTTGATTACCCACTCTCGCCAGAACTCTCGCAGTGCATCCACGTAGAGGCCGGCGCGGTTCCAGGTGCCGGGCACCGCCGCGGCTCCCGGCGGCGTGGGATCCAAAGTGATCCAGCCGTAGCGCGGGAAGTAAGCTTCCACCCAGGAGTGCGCATCGCGGCCCCGAACGATGTAGCTGCCAGTCACGGAATTGAATTCCCCACCGCGGAAGCCGTTCACCACCCGCGCAGGAATCCCCAGCGTTCTCAGCATGAGCGCCATGGACGAGGCGAAGAACTCGCAGTGTCCGGCCTTGCGCTCGAACAGGAAGTAGGCTACGGGATCGCGTTGCGGCGAGCTGGGCAGTTGCAACGTGTAACCGTATTGCTTCTGCAGGTAGCCCTCGATGGCCTCTGCCTTGTCATACGCCGTGGGCGCCAGCACGGTGATGTCGCGGGCCAGCGGCGGCAGGCGGGGATCAAGAGGCGGTAATTGAAGATACTGGAGGGCAATCTTGGGCGGTATCTCTGCGGTTGCGTGGCGCAGCTCCTCCGGCGAGGGCTGGCCGAGATCAGATGTGGCGCGGTAGGAGCCGATGGCATGTTCGCGATCGCCGTTGTACACCGCACCGCCTTCGTCCACCGTGATCATGCGGTAATTGCCGGAAAGCGAGCGTGGCCGAGGCGCCAGGAAAAAGACGTTGGCGCCGATCGGCTCCATGAGTACGCGATAGCGCACCAGATGCGGCGGGAGTGCGGCCACCGTGGCTGCGCGCGTCGTGCTCAGGTCGAAGTTGCCGTCAGGATCGCTGAGCGCTGTCGCCTGCTGCTGCGGGTTCGACCAGCGTACGCCATCGAACGCCCGCAGCGCCACACCGCGCCACTTCAGGTCGTGCACGCCGCGGGTGTCGCCGTCAATCTGGATGTGCATCACAACCGTGTCCGATTGCTGGATCTGGCCGATCTCGCCCAGTTGCACCTCGTCGCTGAAGCCGCTGACCAGGGCATTGCGCGGCGCGTATGCGCTCAGATATCCCGTCGAAAGCCGCGGCATGATGAAGAAGATCAGCGATGAGCCCAGTGCCGTTCCCAGCGCCAGGGCCAGGGCGGTGGTGGAAAGCGGTCCGGTCAGCCGTCGCGTCCCGGAAGGCAGGGTGTGGAACGCCGCTGCCGCGCGTGCGGAGGAACGCCTCATTTCCATGCTGATGAAGGTCGAGGCCGCCAGCAGCAGGAACACGCAAAACGAGGCGAAGAAGACTGCATCCACCGTGAGCACCGCCGCCGCCAGCACCGACAGGAAGGAAATGATGGCCAGGTAGACGTGGTCGCGGTCGCGCTGCACCGAGAAGATCTTCACCACCATGGTGAACAGCACCAGGTGGACGGTGGCGGAAACGAAACTCCCGGAAAGGAAGAACAGGTCACAGACGTAGAAGACCACGTACCCCAGGGTGAGGTATGAGGTCCAGCGCTCCGGCAGTTGCAGCCTGCGTCCGCAGACCAGCAGGTATCCGCGGTAGAGCAGGGCAAGGGAGACCAGGAGCAGCGCCGGCGCGTCCAGCTTGCCGGTGCTGGCCAGGGTCGCGAACCCGGTGACGATCAGCAGGTAGAGCGAGACCTGGAAGTATCGCTCAATGGCCGATTGCGTCTGCGATGGATTGGGCGATTGGGTCATTGAGCCATTGAGTCATTGTTTCATTTAGACAGATGATTGGGCCGCTGAGACTCCGGTGTCAATGACTCAATGACCCAATGGCTCAATGATAAAATGCCTTCCTGGCGCCGGGTCCCGCGCAACCAAATCCCGCCAACCCCGCCAGGTCCGGAAGGAAGCAACGGTAACGGGTCGTTGGGTGTGCAGCGGGGTGCTCGGCGCCTTTTTTTGGCTTTTGCCTCTAGCTCCTAGCTGCTAGCTTGTGGCTTCACGTTTCAGGCCAGCAGCTAGTAGCTAGAGGCTAGTGGCCGCTTCCACATAGACTTTCCCCGCCTGCATAGTTCAGAATACGAATTTTGCAAAGGAGCGCGCCTTGCCGAATAAGCCAGGGGCGAAGATCACGGCGCTGGGGACCTACGTTCCGCCGCGGCTGCTCACCAATGATGACCTCGAGAAGATGGTGGACACCTCCAGCCAGTGGATCATCGAGCGTACCGGCATCCGCCAGCGGCACATCGTGGACAAAGGCGTGGCCAGTTCGGACCTGGCGGTCGAGGCCGCCCGCGCGGCGCTGGAAGAGCGCGGCATCGCACCCTCCGAGATCGAGCTGATCATCGTGGCCACCGTCACCCCTGACATGTTCTTCCCGGCGACTGCCTGCCTGGTGCAGCACAAGCTGGGCTGCCCGGGAGCGTGGGGATTCGACGTTTCCGCCGCCTGCTCCGCGTTCCTGTATGCGCTCCAGTGCGGCACGCAATACGTCGCCACCGGGGCGCACAAGAAGGTGCTGGTCATCGGCTCCGACGTGATGTCCTCGATCATCGATTACACCGACCGCGCCACCTGCGTGATCTTCGGCGACGGCGCCGGCGCGGTGCTGCTCGAGCCCGCCGACGGCAATTCCCTCGGCGTCATCGACTACCTGCACGAGATCGACGGCTCCGGCGGCTGCTCCCTCTACATGCCGGGCGGGGGCAGCCTGCATCCTTCGACGCACGAGACCGTGGAGAAGAAGATGCACTACGTTCACCAGGACGGCCAGGCGGTGTTCAAGTACGCCGTGCGCAAGATGACCGAAGTCTGCGAGAAGCTGCTGGCCCGCAACGGCCTGAGCGGCAAAGACGTGGACGCTTTCATCCCCCACCAGGCCAACCGGCGGATCATCACCGCCACCGGCGACCGCCTGCAGTTGCGCCCCGAGAGCGTCATCATCAACATCGACGAGTACGGCAACACCACCGCCGGCACTATCCCGCTGGCCATGGAGACCGCGCGCCAGAAGGGGATCCTGAGGAAAGGTTCGACCGTGCTGCTCGCCGCCGTGGGCGCGGGCTTCACCGTGGGGGCGACGCTGCTGAAATGGGCGTATTAGAGCCGTCGTCGGTCGTCGGCTCTCGGTCGTCGGTCGCCATGGTTCTGGCCGACGACCAACGACCGTTTTTAGCCCGCCCTGAGCGGAGCGAAGGGACCAACGACCCAGTCTTACATGAACGCAGCCAAGCCAGCCAAAGTCCGCCACATCTTCGATAACGCCCCCGGTCATTGCAGCCCCCGTCACTGGCGGCTAGAATTTGTGGGTTTCATCAGCAAGGTGAACTCATGAATCTGAAAGGCATCAAGCTGACCTGGCTGGGACACGCCACCTTCCGCATCGAAACTCCGGGCGGCAAGACCCTGCTGGTCGATCCCTGGGTGATGGGGAATCCCATGTGTCCCGAGGGCGAGAAGAAGGTCAAGAAGCTGGACGTGATGCTGTGCACCCACGGCCACTTCGACCACATCGGTGACGCGGTGGCCATCGCCAAACAGCACAATCCCACCGTCGTCGGCATCTACGAACTGTGCGTTTGGATGGAAAAGAAGGGCGCCAAACAGATCTCGCCCATGAACAAGGGAGGCACGCAGAAGGTTGGTGACGTGCGCATCACCATGGTGCACGCCGAGCACTCCTGCGGCATTCAGGACGGCGACCAGATCGTCTACGGCGGCGAGGCCTGCGGCTACGTCATCGAGTTCGAGAACGGGGTGAAGATCTACCACGCGGGCGACACCAATGTCTTCGGTGACATGCAGATCATCCGCGAACTCTACGCGCCGGAGATCGTGATGCTGCCCATCGGCGACCATTTCACCATGTCGCCGCATGAGGCCGCCTACGCCTGCCGGTTGCTCAAGCCCAAGACGGTCATCCCCATGCACTTCGGCACCTTTCCGCTGCTGACCGGCACGCCCGCCGCGCTGAAGAAGCTGGTGAAGGATGCCGAGATCCTGGAGATGAAGCCGGGCCAGACGATTTCTTAGCTGTTGGTTTGGAGTAGATTGACAATTGCTGTATCCGCGTGTGAAGGGGCACGCCTTTCAGGCGTGCCGTAAGAGATTGCTGACGGCGCGGCTTTAGCCGCTGAGGGGAACTTTCTCAGGGCCTAAAGGCCAGTTTATGTGTGGATGTTAACGGCACGGCTGAAAGCCGTGCCCCTTCACAAGACTTGGACACATCAACTGTCGATCCGCTCTAGCCGAGGGCCAACGACCAACGACTAACGATCACCGACCGACTTCCATGACCAAGCCCGCACCCAAGCCTCCGCAACGCGCTTACTGGATGATGTCGAGCATCACCCAGGAGCCGGTCGAGCAGTACATCTACGATCTCCTTCCCCCACGCGACGAGGTGCTGGTTGAGATGGAGGACGAGGCCGCGCGCCGCAAGATTCCCATCGTCGGTCCAGCGGTGGGACGGCTCTTCCAGTTGCTGGCGCGCATCTCGGGCGCCCGCACCGTGTTTGAGATGGGCTCGGCCATCGGCTATTCGACCATCTGGTGGGCGCGGGGCCTGGGCCGGGAGGGGCGCGTCATCTACACCGACGGCGATCCCAAGAACGCTGAGCAGGCGCGCCGGAACTTCCTGCGCGCCGGGGTGGCGGAGCGCGTGCAGGTGCGCACCGGCGATGCCCTGGAAATCCTGTCGGAGCACAAGCCGGAGTCGCTCGACATCATCTTCAACGACGTGGACAAGGAAGACTACCCGCGCGTCTTGCGCCTGGCGGTGCCGCGGCTGAAGCCCGGCGGGCTGTTCGTCACCGACAACGTGCTGTGGAGCGGACGCGTCACGCAGAAAGAGCCGGAGCTGGCCACGACCCGCGCCATCCAGGAATTCAACCGCATGTTGTACAGCTCGCGCGAATTGTTCCCGGTCATCATTCCGTTGCGCGACGGCGTGGCGGTGGCGGTGAAAGAGTAGCTCACGTGGAGGGGAGCGCCCTCGCCCGGCAATCAACGTGAGTTGATGCTCAGATCTTCTTCCGGATGGTAAACCCTCCAGCCGCGCTCCCGGGCGATAGCCTCAAGGCTGGCATCGGGAGAGATGGCGAAGGCGTGCCGGGCCAGCGACAGCATGGCCACATCGTGGACGGTGTTGCCGAAGGCGGCGTCGATGGCTCCGTCGGGAAAGTGCTCGCGCAGAGCAATCGCTTTGCCGTCGCCGGTGGGCACGCGCACGAGGCGCGATGAACAGCGGCCGTCTTCGATGGCGGCGCAGGCGGCGAGCACGCGGTCCGGCGGGATGCCGAAGCGGCGCGCCCCGGCGCGCACCACCCACTCGTTGGTCGAGGAGACGGCCCACACCTCGCAGCCGCGCTTGCCCAACTCCTGAGCAAGCTCCTGCATGGGCGGAAAGATGTGCACGGCGATCTTCTCCTCAAAAAACTCTTCCGCGCCGCGCTCCAGCTCCGCCACCGAGAACCCGGCGTGGCAGGTGACCATCTCGCCGCACATGGTCTCCTCGTCCACCTTGCCGGCCTTGTAGTCGCGATAACGATAGACGGCAAACGCGGCAACGTCGCGCGCCATCAGCCCGTGCTCCATCGCCCAGTAGAAGAAGGCTTCGCCGGCGTCGCCCGCCCACAGCGTGCCGTCGCAATCGAAGACCGCGAGGCGCGGCTTAAGATCGAGCACCGACTGCACAAATGTCGATCCGGAAGCCTTCTGGCCTGGCTTATTCATAGGACTGCCAGGGTGGAGCAGGGCTTCAGCCCTGCATAGGTGGGGGTGTCAATGTTATTCGGCTTTAGCCGCTGAGGGACCTCAGGGGCTAAAGCCCACAAGTTAACATTCCTCTTTAGTGCAGGCCAAAAGGCCTGCTCCACCCTGGCGAGTGATCCGGGCGTGTAGCAGCCGGAGCTCAAGGCATTTGCGCTCTCGCTTGCGCCAGACGTTCATAGTCTTCCAGGGTGTCCACGTTGGCGACCACGTTAGGATCGTCCACCGGCACATAGAGGATGCGCGGCTCGAGCGAATGCTCGACCTCGCGCGCGGTGGAGGTGGCGGGCGCGCGCAGGAAGGCCTCGATCATCTCGCGGCCGATGAGGATGGGATGCCCGTGGCGGCCGCCGTGCTCGGGCACCACCGCCCACTTGCCGCTCTCATAGGCGTGGCTGAAAGCCTCGCACAAACGGGCGAGGGTGCGCGGCTGCGCCGGAGGGCGGTCCACCAGGGCGACGATGGCGGCATCGCGTCCGTGGTTCAGCACCTCCTGCAATCCGAGCTGGAGAGAGCTGAACTGTCCGCGTTCGGGATGGCGGTTCTCGACCAGGTAGCCGGCCGCGGCGTCCACGATGGGACGGAGCGAGCCGGCGTTCTTGCCCGCCACCACGATGACCATGTCGCTCCGCGGCTGCAGGAGCTCAATGGTGGCAGAGAGGAAAGTTGAGCGCCCGGCCGGACCGGGAGGCCAGGCGAGCAGCGCCTTGTCGCGTCCCATGCGGGACGATTCGCCGGCCGCCAGGATCACGCCGCAGAAGCTGGGAGAACGAGCCATAAGTAATTGGTAATCGGTAATTGGTAATTTGTAAAGTAGTGGAGAGCGTTGTGAGGGAAGGATTTTTCGTCGGAGCCGAGAACTTTACAAAATTACAAGTTACAAATTACCAAATTACAAATTCTCTGCTGGCTCCGACTCTGCCTTTCCCACGTAGCGCAACGACCGCACTCCGGGCTCGGCATGCCGGCGCACGGCGATCATCTCGGCGGTGATAGCCACGGCGATCTCCTCGGGCGTGATGGCGCCGATGTCCAACCCGACGGGCGCGTGCACGCGCTCGAACTTTTCGTGCGCGATGCCTTCCTTCTCCAACTCCTTGTAGATGGCGAGCACCTTGCGCCGGGAGCCGATCATGCCGAGGTAGCGCGCGGGCTGCTCCAGCGCCCAGCGCAGCACCCGCATGTCGTCGCGGTGGCCGCGGGTGACGATCACGATGAACGACGCCTCCGGCGGCGCCAGTTGCGCCATGGCCTTGTCGAAATCCTCGGCGTAGATGTCGCGGGCGTCGGGGAAGCGCTCGCGGTTGGCGTAGCTCTCGCGGTCGTCGATGACGGTGACGTCGAAGCCGGCGAGCCGCGCCACCTTGTAGAGGCTCTGCGCCACGTGCCCGGCGCCGAACAGGTAGAGATTCGAAACCGGAAGCACAGGTTCAACAAATACTTCAAGAGTACCGCCGCAAACCAAGCCAGAATCGTACTTTGGATTGTTGTTCAGGTTGAAGGTGAGGGTGCGGGGCTTCTCCGATTCCATGACCTCGCGGGCGGCCTGCCAGACCTCGGCCTCGACGCAGCCGCCGCCGATGGTACCGGAGATGGAGCCGTCGTCGCGCACCAGCATCTTGGCGGTCTCGAACGAGGGGATAGAGCCGCGCACGTTGACGATGGTGGCCAGCGCCCCGCGGCGTCCGTCGCGGCGCAGTTTGACGATCTCCTCGTAGATGTCCACGGAGCTTATTGTAGCGTGAGTCCTGCCCAGGTTTGAATGACAAGACGTAGACGAGCCGGTTGAGTGGCTTGCCAGGTCAGCTTGGTAAGGGAAGTGACGCAGCTTGCTGCAGGGCTGTCCAAATTAGGTTTGTCAGGGATGTCATCCTGAGCCGCCCGAGCCGAGTACAAGCGAGCCGAGGGCGAGCGAAGGATCTGCGCATTTTTGTGGCAATCCATGCTGTCAGAGGAGCTCAGCAGACGTTCGTGCCGAGGAACGGCAATGTCAAGATCCTTCGCTTGCGACCGCGCGGCCGCACAAGCGGCCGCAAACAAGAAACCACGCGGTCGCAAGCTCAGGATGACACTCCCTGGGGATTGCCTGGGTTTCCCTGCAGCCTGCTGCGTCTCTACTAGATCCTGCTACTGCGGGCTACTTCGATGCCGGGCTCTCCGCGAAGCGCGCCAGGTCCTTGAGCATCTCGTAGGAAAGGCTGGTGATGCTGCCGATCTTGCGGCCGTTGAGGAACACGGTGGGGGTGCCGCTGACGCCGACGGCCTTGCCCAGCGCGAGCGAGTCGCGCACCGCCTTGGCGGCCTCAGGGCTAGAGCCGCAGGTGGCGGCCTGGGCGGCGGCGGCACCGGCGGCGGCAGCGTGCTCCTTCATCTTGGCATCCGCATTCTGCGCATCGATGTTGAGCTGGTCGTCATAAACTCCGTTCACGAATTTCCAGAACGCCGCGTTGTTTTCCCGCCCGATGCACTCCGCCCAGGTGGCCGCCTTGAAGGCCCAGAGATGCAGTGCCTCGATGGGGAACTGCTGGAAGACCAGGCGCGCGTTGGGAAAGTCGGCCATCAGCTTGTCCACGATGGGTTGCGCGGTCTTGCAGTGCGGACATTGCAAATCGCTGAACTCGACAATAGTCAGGCTGGCACCGGCCGGGCCGCGCGCGACACCAGTGGTGCTCGCAGCCAGCTCCTTGCGCGTGGGCGCGAAGGGGTCGGCGCCGAAGGGGATGACTTCGCCGCTGAAGGCGTGTTTCTCGTCGGGAGTGACGTAGAGCACCATCTGCTGCCGCTGCCCCCCCTTCTCGAGCGCCAAGACCACCTGGGCGAACCCGGGTACTTCCGCGGGCTGGATCTGTGCTACCTGCCAGGTGATGCTGGAGTCGTAACCGAACCAGTGCTGCATGAACGACTCCACGGTGGCCTTAGAGGGCAGCCGCTGCGGAGATGGCGTGGCGGGCAGGTTGGTCGTCGCCGTCTGCTGGCCCCAGCTCGTTGCCGCCAGCAATACGATCAGGAGGAACAGCGCGCGCTGCATGGTGTCCTTTCTCACACGTCCGATTTTTGGGCGATGGGGAAACGCCGGCCCATGCCGAAGGCTTTCTGGGTGATCTTGATCCCGGGTGCGGCCTGCTGGCGCTTGTACTCGCTGCGTTCGACCATGCGCGCGACTTTGCGCACCAGCGCCAGGTCATAGTGCCGCTCCGCCGCGATCTGCTCCGGGGTCTTCAAATCTTCGATGTAGTCTTCCAGGATGGTATCGAGCACCTCGTAGGGCGGCAGCGTGTCCTGGTCGGTCTGGTTGGGACGCAGCTCGGCCGAGGGCGGCTTCTCCAGCGTCGCTTGCGGGATCACCGGCCGGCGCGAGTTCACGTAGTGCGCCAGGCGGTAGACCAAGGTCTTGGGCACGTCGGAGATCACCGCCATGCCGCCCACCATGTCGCCGTAAAGCGTGCAGTAGCCCACCGCCAGCTCCGACTTGTTGCCGGTGCTCAGCACCAGTGCCCCGAACTTGTTGGAGAGCGCCATCAGCAGCGTGCCCCGGATGCGCGCCTGGATGTTCTCCTCGGTCACGTCCTCGCGACGCCCGGCAAAGGCCGGCTTGACCGTCTTGCGAAAATCGTCGAAGACGTCGCCGATCGGCAGCGTTTCGAAACGGATGCCGAGGTTGGTGGCGAGCGTGCGGGCGTCGTCGATGGAGCCGCGCGAGGAGTACGGCCCCGGCATGCCCACGCCGGTGACGTTGTCGGGACCGAGGGCGTCCACTGCGATCACGGCGGTGAGCGCCGAATCGATGCCCCCGCTCAGCCCGATGATCACCCGCTGGAAGCCGCACTTGCGCACGTAGTCGCGCGTGCCCAGCACCAGCGCGGCGTAAGCGCTGGCCTCGATGCCCTCCACTTGCGGGTGGAGGTCGCCGGCCAAGGTTTCGGTGTCGAGGAAGACCAAGTCTTCCTCGAACGACTTGGCTTGCGCCACTACCTGGCCGTCGGGCCCGAGAGCCAGACTAGACCCGTCGAAGACCAGTTGGTCATTGCCGCCCACCTGGTTCACCATCACCAGCGGCGCCTTGTACTCGCGGGTGATGGCCGCCAGCATGCGCGTGCGGAACTCGCGCTTGCCGATATGGAACGGCGAGGCCGAGATGTTGATGAGGAAGTTGCCGCCGGCCGTCATCAGCATCTCCACCGGGTCGATGCCGTAGAGGCGGCGGTCCCAGAAGTGCTTGTCGTTCCACGCGTCCTCGCAGATGGTGAGCGCCAGCTTGCGTCCGGCCAAAGGAATGACCTCCTGCTTCTTGGCGGGGGCGAAGTTGCGCATCTCGTCGAAGACGTCGTAGGTGGGCAGTAGCATCTTCGACTGGAGGAACTCGATGCGGCCGTCACGCAGCAGGGCTGCCGAATTCATCACCGATTTGCCGGTCTCCGACTGCGCCGGCGTCACCAGGCCGCAGATCACCGCGATGCCGCGCGTGCTCTCCGCGATCCGGGCTGCCGTCCGGCAGTTGGCCTCGACGAAAGAAGGCTTTTCCACCAGATCGCGCGGCGGGTAACCGCACACGCACAGCTCGGGAAAGATCGCCAGCTCCGCTCCTCCCTCGCGGGCGCGCCGTGCGAACTCGATGATCCTGGCGGAGTTCCCCTCGAAATCGCCAACCGTGGGATTGATCTGGCCGAGCGCGATCTTCACCGGGACAGTGTAAAAGGCCCAGGCATTTCGCGCCAACTCCGGCGTTCATTTTCCGACAACACTCGTTTTCCTGAGCACAGCCGGCGAGACGCCGGCGCTACTAACGTCCTGGCGCGCTGGGATCGCCTGGCGGAGCGGGACTCTGCGGCGCGGGCGGCTGGTCGCGCGGCGGTCCCAGGGTGGGATCACGCTGGTTGGGATCCACCGGCTCAGGGCCAGAAGGCGTTGGGCGCTGCGGCGGGCTCGCCTCGTCTTCTTCGCCCGGACGCCGCAGCGTGGGGCGGTTCTGCACGGGCTGCGGCTTCGCGGCCTCCTGTTCGCGCTTGCGCGCCTCGGCCTCGCGAACCTCCTTCAGGTCCACCTCTTTTTCGGTGCGGACGATCTTTTCCCCGTCCACCTTCATGATCTTCACCTGCACTACCTCGGGGCCGGAGAAGCGCACGAACTCCACATCCTTTGGAGGTTGGCCGTAGATCCACTCCTCGTACGGCTTGCCGTGGTCGTAGGTCTCGCGGATCTTCTTCTCCGGCCGCCCCTTGGCGTAGATCACCATGTCCTGATTCATGCCCACCAGCACCTGGTGGTTCTTGATGGCCTCCCTGGCCTTGGGCGGGATGGTGTCCAGGTAAGCCTCGGCGGCGGACTTGCTGCTGAAGTCCAGCACCGGGTGCAGCATCTGTTTGAGCGCGTCGGGCGCGATCTCGGGTACGAAATCCTTGAAGGCCAGGATCAGCAGCGTTCCCCGGGGATTGTCGGGAGTCTGCTGCTGCGGCTTCGTCACCATCGGGCCGCCCGCCGATGCGCCCACCTCGATGTGCTGGTACCACTTCTTCTTTTTCTTGGGACCGCCGTTGATTTCGAACAGGATGTAGTTCTTGGCCACCTTCACGTCGGTGATGCGCACGCGGTCGCCGGGACGGACAGCCGGGCCCAGCACCGCAATTTCCTTGTCGAGTTGGGGGCCCGCGGGCGTAACCGTGCCGTCCTCGCGCAAGGTGAGCCCCTTGGTCCCCATGGGGAACGGCCGGCGCGCAAAGGCGATCTCGGATTGCAGACCGCGGATAATGTAGAAGCGCGTCTGCTGCGACATCGGCTGGCGCTGCGCCTTGGGTGCAGGCTTGGAGTCCGCAGATTTCGACTCCGCCCACCCGCTCAGGGCAAGAAGCAGCAAGACGAGGACTGCGGCACGGCGATAGGTCACGGGACTCTCTGCGGGCGCTACTGCTATGATTCGCCTGCAGCGGGGTTTTTGCAACTGCCGCCGGTCGGTCCCGATTATTGGATGTCGCCGGCGGGACCTTGGTCAGGGGTGATGCGCGGCGGCCGCCCACTGCCGACGATGATCTCCGGCGCTACCCGCGGCTTCACCAGCGCCACCAGCACCAAAATCGCCACCGCAATGACCACCGTCGCCGTGGCACTGGCCTCGATGCCGTATTCCCCTCCGGTCAGCCAGCGCGGGCCTTGGGTGCTGCCTATGACGAGCACGGAGAACTCCGAATAGCCGCTCACCACCAGCCCATATCCCAGGGCCAGCGCCGCGTTCCATCCTAAGTGAATCCCCCAGGGCAGCCACAAGGAGCGCGTGCGCACGTA
>JAHFUA010000159.1 GCA_023265315.1 Acidobacteriota bacterium
CACGAAGCTTCCCTCAAATTTCCAGTGCAGGCCGGGCGCGGTTGGGGTTGGTTCAACGTGCACCGTATACCGGTTGGGATTGGGGCCGACCCAGCCATCGTAGTGAATAGTTGTATGCAGGGGCTGGGAGGTGTCGCCGACATAGTGCCCCAGCCATCCGGCGTAGAAAATAATGTCCTGCTCGACCGCTTCGGTGGGCTTACGATCGTTCCGGAGCTGGCGATACTGCCGGAAGGCCTCGCGCAGACGCTGGTAGACCTCCATGGTTTCATAGGGCAGCAGGCCGACTTTTTCCGGCAGCAGATCGTCGGGATTGGCCACGGTGGCGCGCTTCTCGTAGAGCGCGTGCACGAACTGCCAGCGGTCGCGGGGGAATTCGGCCATCCAATCCACGCGCTCGAGGTCGATGAAGTGTTCGGGCTCTTGCGCGTACTTCAACTGCGCGTCCCGCTTGTCGCGCCAGCGATCGGGCTCCGAGGCCAGATAGCCGAGCCGCACCCCGGCCTGGCGGAAGAACTTCGGCATGTCCTTCGGAATGTGGCTGGCGGCGATCTGGTTGATCATCAGGTGTCCCTCGGCCCCCCAGCCCGAGGAAGGAAGCGGGGCGAGCACCAGAATCAGGACCAGGGCGAGGGTGGCGCGGAACGGCAGGCGGCGAGAGGCGTTATTCATCGGAGACCTGTTGGACAGGTGGGAAACCAAAAATACTATCACGCCGATTTGGCCGGGCCAGCCGGCGGGACGTCGGCGTTACGTTATCATTCCCTCATGGATGCTGGATCACTCAGCAGGGTGGAGCAGGCCTTTAGGCCTGCATCTCCGCGACGCTTTGAATTGTGGGCTTCAGCCCCTGAGGTACTCCGAGAATCGCAGCTTCATTACGGACCTCAGCGGCTAAAGCCGGACACCAGCGCCGCCATTCATGCAGGGCTGAAGCCCTGTTCCACCCAGATCGGTCCGACATCATGAACAACACAGGGGATGTGGTAGTCCGCTGCCGCAATCTGTTCAAGACCTACGACGGCAAGGTGGAAGCCGTGCGCGGTCTCGACCTCGAGATCCGCCTCGGAGAGTGCTTTGGCCTGCTGGGCCCGAACGGTGCGGGAAAGACCACGACCATCGAGATCCTGGAAGGGTTGCTCCGGCCTACTTCTGGCGAAGTCGAGATCTTTGGCCGCAACTGGGACGCGCACCAGCGCGAGCTGCGCGAGTTGCTGGGCATCTCGCTCCAGGAGACGCGCTTCTCGGAAAAGCTTACTGTGCGCGAGACGCTGCGGTTGTTCTCGAATTTCTATGAACGCCCAGGCTCGCCCGAAGCGGTGATGGAAGACATGGCGCTCAAGGAAAAAGCCGACACCTGGGTCGGCAAGCTCTCCGGCGGACAACGTCAGCGGCTGGCCGTGGCCGCCGCCTTAGTAGGCAATCCCAGGATTTTGTTTCTCGACGAGCCCACCACCGGCCTCGACCCGCAGAGCCGGCGCCAGCTCTGGGAGATCGTGCGGCAATTCCAGCAGCGCGGGGGCACGGTGTTGCTCACCACCCACTACATGGACGAAGCCGAGCGCTTGTGCGACCGGCTCGCTATCATCGATCAGGGGAAGATCATCGCCGAGGGCACGCCTGCGGAGCTGATCAAGCGCTACTGCGGCCAGAACATGGTTGAGTTCGCGGTCACTCCGGCCTTAGATGGGACGGGGCGAGAACTCTGGCAAGCTCTGCCCGGCGTGGAATCCGTGCACGAAGAAGACGGTCTTACCTTGCTCAGCGTGCGCGAAGCCCACCACACCATCCCTGCGCTGCTTGACGCGGTGGCAGAGCGCGGCTGGCGGCTGGTCCACCTGACCACCCGCCAGGCGAGCCTGGAGGATGTGTTCGTTCATCTGACGGGCAGGCATTTGCGGGACGAATAGGAAGCAGGGACTAGCGAGTAGGAAGTGGCGAGTAGGGAGTAGCGGATGAAGGTAGAAGAACAGGCCGGTCTCACGCCAGCGCGGCCTGGTGCGTCGGCGCCTCACTCCGCGCGCTCCAATGGCCGCTGGGCCGGCTATCGTGGACTGCTCACCGCGCGCATGAAGGAGCTGTGGCGCGAGCCAGAAGTGGTCTTCTGGGTGTTCGTCTTTCCGCTGCTGCTGGCGCTCGGGTTGGGGATCGCCTTCCGCGACAAGCCCGCGGGCGTGACCAGCATTGCCGTGGTCGCCGGCCCGGGAGCGCGGCGCATCATTAACTGGCTCGAAGCCTCGCCCCAGCACGCTGGCATCCACGCCGATATGCTTTCCGAGGGAGAAGCCTTCAACCGTTTCCGCCTCGGCAAGTATGCGCTGGTGGTGATCCCGCAGGCGGAGGGCGGCGTGCGCTATCGCTACGATCCAGCGCGTCCGGAGAGCGTGCTGGCGCGCGCGCAGGTGGATGACGCACTGCAGGCAGCCGCTGGCCGCAAGGACTTGGTTGCCACCTCCAGCGAGACCGCCATGGAGCCGGGCTCGCGCTATATCGACTTCCTGATCCCCGGCCTGTTGGGCATGAACCTGATGAACTCAGGCATGTGGGGGATCGGTTTCGCGCTGGTGGACATGCGCCAGCGCAAACTGCTCAAGCGCTACCTGGCAACGCCCATGCGCCGCAGCGACTTCCTTCTGGCCCTGAGCTCGAGCCGGCTGGTGCTGATGCTGATCGAGGTAGCGCTGCTGCTGGGCTTCGGCATGCTGGTGTTCCACATGCGCGTGTTGGGTTCGCTCCTCACGATCCTTCTTATTGGGACGGTGGGGGCGCTGAGCTTCGGCGGGCTGGGCCTGCTGACCGCCAGCCGCGCCCAGAAGATCGAGACCGTCAGCGGGCTGATCAACGTGGTCATGCTGCCCATGTGGGTGTTCTCGGGCGTGTTCTTCTCTTACGAGCGCTTTCCCGCGATGCTGCTGCCGTTTATCAAGGCGCTGCCGCTGACCGCGCTGAATGACGCGCTGCGCGCCACCATCCTGGAGGGCGCACCCTTGGCCGCCCAGGGAACGCGGCTGGCGATCATGGCAATTTGGGGCGGGCTGTCGTTCCTGCTGGCGGTGAAATGGTTCCGGTGGATCTAGAGGCGTGCCCTGACACAAACCTTTCGAACGTAGAGACGCAGCATGCTGCGTTTTTACACCATGATTCCAATTGCCGATTGTCACTTTGCGAATAGAGCTTTTAGCGGCAATTAACGTGACAGAGCAATTCCAACAGGCATGGCAGCGGTTGGAACACCGCGCCCAGAGCAATGACAGTGAACTGGTACCGGGGGTGTTGGCCGAGTACTCGCGTTGGGATTCGGATTCCTGATTCCGGATTTTCTCTGTGCGGCCCGCGGTGACCGTACTGCCGGCAAACACGCAATCAGGAATCAGAAATCACAACGTAACCACACTTAGGCGGCCTTGCCGCTGGCAATCTTGAACACGCTCGAAGTCTCGAGGTAGTAATGCTCGATCTGTTGCTCCTCAAGGAAAGGCTTCAGATCCAGCAGCGGAGCAGCAGTCTTGTAGAACTCCTGGGAATCCGACTTCGTCCTCCAGACAGCGACAACGAGCGCGTGGCCAGGACGATCGTCCGAGATGAAGGTGAGCAGGTCGACAAAGCCGGTCTGGTCCTTGTAAGCGCTTCGCAGTTGGCGTGCAGCTTCCAAAAACTCTTCTTTCTTGTCCAGCTTCAGTGTGCAAGTCATCATACGTGTGAACATTGGGATTTCCTCCGCTAGGTGTGACTGTCACCGCAGCAGCGCCCACAGGAGCGCGCGGCGGGATGGGTGTTTGCTTGGATCAGCGAGTGACGTACGACCGAAGCAAGCCGAATGATATTCTTGGGCGGGGTGAACATGCCCGGCTCCCTCTTGTGTTCCACACTTTTAATCCAATGACACATCCTTGGCGATGACTTTTGTCACACTTCCTTCCGCCCCTCGCATCAGCACGGCGACAAATTGCTGCTAAAGAAAAGGGACCCCGCGCCGTAACCGCGTGCGACCTGAATCTACAAGCAAGTGAACCCTGAATGAATGAAAGACGAAGCGAGCTGCGTCTTTACACCTTTACTTCGTGGCGAGGGCGGCGTATGCCGGCGCGTTCTTCTCTTTCCACTTGATGTTGCAGCCCAGACTCGGCTTCTGATTGGCCGGAACCGAACGGCCGGCCAGCACGGCATTGAGCGCGGCGCGCAGGTCCTTGCCGGTGACGGGACGGCCGCTCGAGGGGCGGCTGTCGTCCATTTGGCCGCGGTAAACCAGCTGGCGGTTCTTGTCGAACACAAAGAAATCCGGCGTGCAGGCGGCGCGGTATTGCTTTGCGACCTCCTGGTCCTTGTCATAGAGATAGGGGAAGGTGTAGCCCACGGTCCGGGCCTCTTCTTTCATGCCCTCGGGACCGTCCGCGGGGAACTGGGTCACGTCGTTGGAACTGATGCCGACCACGGCCACGCCCCGGGCCTGGTACTCGCGCACCAGTTGCGCCAGGTGTTCGCGAACGTGTTTTACATAGGGACAATGGTTGCAGATGAACATGACCAGCAGCGCCGGGGCACTCTTGCAATCGTCCAGCGACACAGTCCGGCC
This sequence comes from Acidobacteriota bacterium, assembly GCA_023265315.1. Lineage (GTDB taxonomy): Bacteria > Acidobacteriota > Terriglobia > Terriglobales > Acidobacteriaceae > JAHFUA01. Next base: position 4,574 of record JAHFUA010000159.1, read on the forward strand.
GGTGACTACGTCGGGCAGGCGGAAATGGGCGGCCTTCATGCCCAGCGGGGCCATGGTGGATGGAGTTTCAGCCATTGCAACCTCCTAGTTGAAAAAAGCAACAAAGTAGAGTAGCGGAACCCAGGGACCCCAACCAAGCCCGTGGTACCATCTCACCCCCGGCGGTGACGGGCATCACATACTGTCGGGGCTCCCCGGCGGATAGTGATGCACGAAAGGGCACGCCCGATCCGGCCAGGTCTCCCGTCCTTTCAACAGGATCAGCCGATCAGGGTAGTGTCGCTATCCTCAAGGTTCTCTTTCGCTCATCGGAACTCAAGTTCCGGGAGGAGTTCGAGATGAATATCCGCGTCACAATTCTAGTCCTTCTGCTGATCCCCATCGTGGTGGCGGGCGGGTTTGCTATAACCCACCGTCCCATGAATGCCACCGTGGTGGCGGTGCTGGGCGCGGTGATGATCTGGCTGGCCTACACCCGCTATGCGCGGCGCATTGACCGCGAGGTAGTTCAACCCGACACCAAGAAAGCCACTCCGGCACGCATGTACATGGACGGGGTGGATTACATGCCCACGGGCCGCAACGTACTCTACGGCTATCACTTCAAATCCATCGCCGCCGCCGGTCCCATCGTGGGGCCGATCGTGGCGGTCACGATCTGGGGCTGGCTGCCTTCGCTGCTGTGGCTGGTGCTGGGCGTGACCTTCATTGGATGGGCCAGTGACTATTCCGCCATCATGGTGGCGGTACGGAACGATGGCAATTCGCTGTCCGCCATTGCGCACCGGTTGATCGCCCCGCGCACGCGGACGATCCTGTTCGTGTTCATCTTCTTCTACCTGCTGCTGCTGGCGGGCGCGTTCGTGGGCATCCTGGCGGGCATCTTCGATCCCCGTGCCGATGTCCCCTTCGGCATCCTGATGCTGGCCATCATGGGTCTGGTCGCGGGACAGATGCTCTACCGCTGGAAGATGGACCTGGTTCTGGTGACCTTTGTCGCTGTGGGCATTACCATGGCCTCGATCGCACTGGGCGCCATGGGCATGACCTCGGTGAAGGGTACCACCCCCGCCGGTAAGCCGGCCGCAGCCGTCGCCTACACCGGCCCGATCAACTCTGTCGTGGAGAAGGTCGGT
>JAHFUA010000062.1 GCA_023265315.1 Acidobacteriota bacterium
CTTACCAACCAGATCGAGCAGCGCGCCCGCGAATATCTCGACAAGATCGAAGCCATGGGCGGCATGCTCAAGGCCATCGAGCGCGGCTATGTGCAGGCCGAGATCCAGAATGCCGCCTACGACTTCCAGCAGGCGGTGGACCGGCTGGAGACGGTGGTCGTGGGCGTGAACCGCTTCGCCACCGACGAGGCGACGTCAGTCCCCTTGTACCGCGTGGACGAGACGCTGGAGCGCAAGCAGGTCGAGCGGCTGCGCGCGCTGCGCGCCCGCCGCGACCAGCAGAAATCGAAGGCGGCGCTCCAGGCGGTCGAGGACGCCGCCCGCTCGGGCGAGAACCTGATGCCCCGCATCATCCAGGCGGTCGAGAGCTACTGCACGGTGGGCGAGATCTCGGACAGCTTGCGCAAGGTGTTTGGGGAGTACAAGGAAGCGGTGGTGATCTAGGGGGTTCTCGTTTCTGGTTTCTCGTTTCTCGAAAGAACCAGCGGGGACGAGGGGAACAGGAGCTTACCTTGTCAAACTCTTATCGGGACCTTATTGCGTGGCAGAAGGCGTTTTCACTCGTCATCGAGGTCTACCGCGACACCGACCTATTTCCGAAGAGCGAAATGTACGGACTAACAAGTCAGATCCGGCGTGCGGTGGTTTCCGTTGTTTCCAACATTGCTGAGGGGCAAGGCCGCAATTCGCGAGGGGAATTCGAGCAGTTTCTCGGTCATGCCAAAGGTTCGCTTTCCGAACTCGAAACCCAACTGCTCCTTGGCAATGCGCTGGGTTATTTGCCAAAAGACCGTCTGGAGGAACTCCTGGCAAGATGTGGTGCCGTCTCTCGACTTGTCAACGGCCTGATGCAATCGCTCCGGCCGAAAGCTTCTGCCGAGAAACAAGAAACTAGAAACTCCTTCGCATGATCGGCCTCGTTTTCGACCGCCTTGCCACTTCTTTGAATCCCGCTTTGCGAAACGCCGAGGCAAGGCCGGTGAAAACGAACACATCGGCGGTCGCTTTCTTCGCGTCGTGCGGATACCCCTCGACGATCTTCGCGCCCCGGGCGCGGCCGAAATCAACCGCAGCCTCAAGCAGCTCGGTCGATAACCCCTTATGCCGGAAGCCGTGCGCGATGAAGAAGCAGGTCACCGACCACACGGGCTGATCGTCCACCGGCTTGAGGATACGGCTGCGGTTGAGCGCAGGATATTGCTCGCGAGGAGCGACAGCGCACCAGCCCACGGGCTCGCCGCCGGCATAGGCCAGCACGCCGGGTTCGGCGCCCGAGCGGACCAGCTTACGGAAAGCCTTGCGATTGCCCTCGCCCTGGCCGCGGTTCCATTCCCCGCGGGCGAGCCGCCACCACATGCACCAGCATCCGGCGCAGGCGCCGCGCGGCCCGAACAGGCGCTCGAGGTCCGGCCAGCGTTCGGGCGTGAGCGGATGGAATGAGAACCCTGGCATGCGCCAGAGAGTTTATCGGCGGGCGAACGCCTCTGTCGAGAAACGAGAAACCGGAAACGAGAAACCGACTCTAGCTCTGCGCCTGGAGGTCGCAGGCTTCGCGGCAGTTCAGGCAGTAGTACTGGCCGTCGTTGCACAGGCGGACGTTGTCCCAGCCCTGGCAGAGAATGCAGAAGCGGTCACACTCGCAACGTTTTTCTTCCTGGTCGCATTGCGCGCAGACAAAAGCCATGCGCCGAGAGTAGCGCGCTTCGTCGCAGGGCTCAAGTCACGGTGGTCACGGCCGCCAGGGCAGGCGTTGACGCACCGCACGCTCGGTGCTAAGTTGTCACGTTCCGCCAACTGCGCGCGCCCGTACAGGAAGGTCTCTCTTGTCCACCGTGGCCGAGGCCAACCCGACCCTGCGAAAAACTGCGCTTAACCCGGTCCATCGCCAGATGGGCGCCAAGATGGTGGATTTTGGCGGCTGGCACATGCCGGTGGAATATCCCGCGACCGGCGGCGTGCTGGCCGAGCACCTGGCGGTGCGCACCGGGGTGGGCATTTTCGACGTCAGCCACATGGGCGACATCCGCTTCACCGGGCCGCAGGCGCTGGATGCGGTGCAGCACATCTCCATGAACGACGCCTCGCGGCTCGTGCCCGACCAGGCGCACTACTCGGCCATGCTTTATCCGGAGGGGACCTTCGTGGACGACATCATCGTCCACAAGATCGCCGACGATCATTACTATTTCGTCATCAACGCCGGCACGCGGGAGAAGGACGCCGGATGGGTTGCGGAGAATGTCGGCGGGTTCCGCTGCAAGGCGGAGAACGTCAGCGACGATTTCACTCAGATCGCCATCCAGGGACCGCAAGCGCACACGCTGCTGCAGAAGCTGACCGACACCGATCTCTCATTGATCAAGAACTATTGGTTTACCTTCGGCACGGTCTGCGGCCTCAAGAACACCATGATCGCGCGCACCGGCTACACCGGCGAGGACGGCTTCGAGATCTACATCCCCGCCGACCCGCAGATCAGCGCGCGTGTGTGGCACGAGGTGCTGGAGGCGGGCAGGGAATTCGGAGCGATCCCCTGCGGCCTGGGCGCGCGCAACACTCTGCGGCTGGAGTCCAAAATGGCGCTCTACGGCCACGAAATCTCGGAGAAGATCAACGTCTTCGAAGCGGGCCTGGACCGCTGGTGCAAGCTGGAGCAGCCGGAGTTCATCGGCAAGCCGGCGCTGGAGAGAATCAAGGCGCAAGGGACCACGCGCAGGCTGGTGGGCCTGGAGATGATCGAGCGCGGCATAGCGCGCGACGGCTATCCCATCGTGGACGACACCGGCCGCCAGATCGGCTACGTGACCAGCGGCTCGGTGGCGCCCTTCTTGAAGAAGAACATCGCGCTGGCCTACGTGCCGCCCGGCCAGGCGGAGATCGGGTCGGTGCTGAACGTGGAGATCCGCGGGCAGAAGGTGAAAGCTAAGGTCGTACCCACGCCGTTTTATAAACGTCCGAAAAAATAAGCGGCGGCGGGACGCCGGCGCTACGAGAGAAAAATGAACTATCCGAGTGAGCTGAAGTACACCAAAGACGACGAGTGGCTGAAGATCGAAGGCGACACCGGCGTGGTCGGCATCACCGATTACGCCCAGAATGCGCTGGGGGACATCGTGTTCGTCGAGCTGCCCAAGGTGGGCGCCGAGATCACGGCCGGCAAGCCCTTCGGCACGGTGGAGTCGGTGAAGGCGGTTTCGGAGCTGTTTGCGCCCGCCAGCGGCACCGTCGCCGCCATCAATGAGGAGCTGGCCAATACGCCCGAGAAAGTCAACCAGGACCCCTACGGCGCCTGGATGATCAAGATCAAGCTGAAGGACAAGGGCGAGGCGGGCAAGCTGATGTCGTCCGCGGATTACGAGAAGTACGCGGCGGAGAGAGGCTAGGGAGTTGGTGATTGGGTAATTTGGTAAGTGGGTAAGTGAAGGGCCGCCGTGAAGACGCGCGTGCGGTTTTCAATTACCCAATTACTCAATTACCAAATTTACTCAATGGTGCACCCATGCGCTATCTTCCCAAATCCGACGCCGAGCGCGGGCTGATGCTGTGCGAGATCGGCGTTCGTACAATTGATGACCTGTTCGCGCCCATCCCTGTCGAGTTTCGCGTCAAGGGCGACCTCAACCTGCCGCGCGCCTTTGCGGAATCGGAGATTGTGGACTACTTCCGCCAGCGCTCGGCCGAGAACGGCGCGGGCTATACGTCGTTTCTGGGCGCGGGCGCGTACCACCACTACCGCCCGGTGGTGATTGATTCGCTGATTTCGCGCGGCGAATTCTTCACCGCCTACACCCCTTACCAGCCGGAGCTGGCGCAGGGCACGCTGCAGGCCATCTTCGAATTCCAGACCATGATATGCGAGCTGACAGGCATGGAGGTGGCCAACGCCTCCATGTACGACGGCTCCACCGCCACGCCGGAGACGGTGATGATGGCGGCGCGGGTGACGGGACGGCACGGAGCGGTGGTGGCGCGCAGCGTGCATCCCGAATACCGCGAAGTGCTCGTCACTTACGCTCGCCATCAGGGAGTGCCGATCACCACGGTCGGCTTTCTTGAGAACGGGCGCGTGGACCTGAAGGCGCTGGACCAGGCGGTCACCGACGCGACGGCCTGCGTCCTGATCCAGTCGCCGAACTTCTTCGGGACCATCGAGGACGTGCCCGCCGCAGCCGACATCGCCCACCGCAAAGGCGCGCTGCTGGTGGTCATGATCTCAGAGGCAGTTTCGCTGGGCATCGTGAAGCCTCCGGTCGAGGCCGACATCGTGGGCATGGAGGCGCAGTCGTTCGGTGTGCCTCCGGGCTTCGGCGGGCCCTACGCGGGCGTGATCGCCACCAAAGAAAAGTTCGTGCGCCAGATGCCGGGCCGGCTGGTGGGCGAGACCCACGACAAGAACGGAAAGCGCGCCTTCTGCCTCACGCTCACCACTCGCGAGCAGCACATCCGCCGCGAGAAGGCGACCTCCAACATCTGCACCAACCAGGCGCTGGTGGCTCTGATGTCCACCATCTTCATGACCGTGTATGGGCGTGAAGGCCTGAAAGAGCTGGCCAAGCACAATCTCTCGAAAGCCGCCTACGCCGCCGGCGAGTTCGGCAAGAAAGCCAAGGTGCTCTTCGGCGGAGCGCCGCGGTTCAACGAGTTCGTGGTCCAGACCAAGGAAGACCCCAAGGCGATGAACGAACGCCTGCTGGAGAAAAAAGTGGTCGGCGGGTTACCGCTGAAGAAGTTCTATCCCGAACTGGGGAACACGGCCCTGTGGTGCTGCACGGAGATGACGACGCGCGCGCAGATCGACGCGGTGGTGAAGGAGGTGGCGCCATGAGCATCCGCAAAGCCACCACCCACGTCAACCAGAACGAGGGCCTGATCTTCGAGAAGTCGTCGCCCGGCAAGTATGCGTGGAAGCTGCCGGAGTTGGACGTGCCGGAAGTTGATCCCGCCAAAGCTCTGGGTACAGCCGCCCGCAGCGATCTAGGGAACATGCCCGAGGTGAGCGAGATCGAGATCATCCGCCACTTCACCCGGCTTTCCACCTGGAACTATGGCGTGGACACGGGCCTGTACCCGCTGGGCTCGTGCACCATGAAGTACAACCCGCGGGTAAACGAGGTGGCGTCGCGCATGGAAGGCCTGGCGGGCGCGCACCCGTACCAGCCGGAGAAGATTTCGCAGGGCGGGCTGTTGATCATGAAGGTGCTCTCCAAGTGCCTCATCGAGATCACCGGCATGGACGCGGTCACGCTGCAGCCGGCGGCGGGCGCGCACGGCGAACTGACCGGCATCCTGCTGATCCGCGCCTATCTCGAGTCGAAGGGGAACCCGCGCCAGAAGATCCTTATCCCCGATTCGGCGCACGGCACCAATCCCGCCACCGCGGCCATTGCCGGCTACGCGGTCGAGAACCTGAAGTCGAACGCCGCCGGGATGGTGGACATCCCATCGCTAATCGCGCAGACCAATGAAGACGTGGCTGCGCTGATGATCACCAATCCCAACACCCTGGGCGTGTTCGAGCGGGAGATCGCCAAGATCGCCGAGATCCTGCACGCCAAGGGCGCGCTGCTCTACATGGACGGCGCCAACATGAACGCGCTGGTGGGCAAGGCGCGTCCCGGCGACCGCGGCGTGGACGTCATGCACATGAACCTGCACAAGACTTTCTCGACGCCGCATGGCGGCGGCGGTCCGGGCTCGGGACCGGTGGTGTGCAGGCAGATCCTCGAGCCGTTCCTGCCGGTGCCGGTGATCGTCAGCAAGCCCAACGGCGCGCTGGCCTTCGATTATGACCGCCCGCAGTCGATCGGCCGGGTGCGCGCCTTCTACGGCAATTTCGGGATGCTGGTGCGCGCGCTGGCCTACATCATGGCCAACGGGCCGGACGGCCTGCGGCAGACCACGGAAGACGCCGTGCTCAACGCCAATTACATCCGCAAGAAGCTGGAAGGCTGCTACGAGCTGCCCTACGCGACCCCCACCATGCACGAAGTGGTCTTCAGCGACCACCTGCAGACCAAGAACGGCATCAAGACCGGCGACATCGCCAAGCGGCTCATCGACTACGGCTTCCACCCCTACACGGTCTCGTTCCCGCTGATCGTGCACGGCGCGCTGATGATCGAGCCCACGGAGAGCGAGTCCAAGGAAGAGCTGGACCTGTTCATCGACGCCATGCGCTCGATTGCCGAGGAATGCGAAAAGGATCCCAAACTGGTGCTGGAGGCGCCGCACACCACCCGCGTCTCCCGTCTGGACGAGGTCACGGCTGCTCGCAAGCCCATCCTGCGCTGGAAGCCGCAACAGCAGCCGGCGGCGGCGGATTAGAAGCCGGTTCACCACAGAGACACAGAGGCAAAGGAGGAGGTCGAAAACTCCTCTGCGGCCTCTGTGGTTAGCTTTTCTTCGAAGTCACGGCGAAGAACTCGGTCATCTCCTGCTCCACGTTCTTGCTGCCGCACTTGGGACAAACGATCTTGTCTTTGTCGTGTTCGGTTAAGGTTAGGACCAGTTCGAAGCTCTTATGGCAGTCTTTGCAGACGTAATCGTAAACCGGCATGGCCACCTCCCGGCACCAGAGCTATGAGGACAGGAAAAGTCTAGTCCAGACCAGGACGGCGTTCAACCCAGCCCTGGCCGTTCCGTTACTTCTGCTCTCGAACGCTCACCTCGGCCCGCGTGGTTTCCCAGTCCAGGCGCAGCGTACAGGCCTCCGGCGCGGTGCGTTCAAAGGAGATGGTGAACTGTTCCACCGGGCTCGAGAGTTCTTGTGACCTCATCGGGACGCGCGCCAAGTCCTCGCCCTGGGGATAGGGAATTCCCCATTCGCCGGTCTTCTTGCTGATGATCAGCGTCCACTGCTTATGCGACGGGAGGGTGAACAGCGTGTAATTGCCGGCCGGGACTTTGGCGCCGCCGACATCCAGGTTGGTGTTCGCGACGAACGTAGTGGCCTCGTTGGCGCCGGTGCGCCACTCTTTGTCGTAGGGCACCAGGCCGCCGTAAATCTTGCGGCCTTTCATGAACGGACGGCTGTAGTCGATGTGCACGGTCTTGCCGCCGGCGAACTGGCACTCGGCCGATCCCGGCGGGCTGGGACGCTTGCTCTTGTCTTGCTGAGCCAACGCAAGCACGGAACAAATAGCGACGGCGGCAAGAACCGCGGCACTGCGGCGCAGTCGAATCATCGATCCCCCTCTCTCCAAAAGCGTGCTATTGTAACGCGCCGCGCGGTCCCGCGCTGTGGGGAGTTGGGAAAATGAGCACGAAGACCAACCGATGCTGCTTTGCGTTGGCGCTGCTGGCATGCGTGCTGGCAGGCGCCACGGCCCAAGCGCAGAAGGCCGGCGCCGTCGATGCCGTGCGGCCGCAGGCCACCATCCAGCGCAGCGCTGCCGAACTCCCGGCAGAGAAAGGAACCGACGTTGCCTGGAACGACCTGTTGCGGACCGACCAGCAGGGACGCGTCCGCGTGATGCTGCTCGACCAGTCGCTGATCTCGCTGGGGCCGAAATCCGAGGTGCGCGTGGTGCGGCAAGCTGCCGCTTCGAACCAGAGCTCGCTCGAGCTGACCTACGGCAAGGTGCGCGTGCGGCTCACGAAACCACCAGGGCAGCGTTTCGAATTGCGCACAGCGACGGCGGTTGCGGGCGTGATCGGAACTGATTTTGGCGCCGATGCCTCGGTTCCGGACACAACCCACTTCATCTGCCTGGAAGGCGAAGTCAGGATCTCAAACGCCGATCCCAAGGTTCCCGGGACGGTTGTCTGCAAAGGCGGCTACATGACCGATGTCAAGGCGCGCCAGCCGCCCGCCGAGCCCACGCCGGCTACGGCGGAACACATGGAGAACTGGCGGCGGAACAACGAGCCGGAAAGTCCCGACGACGCCACGCATCACGCGGATCACCACTGATGCTCATAGGTTTTTCTTGAAGTCTTCGAGCTGCAACTTCGGGCGCAGCGAAGCCCATCACCACTGATGAACAAACATCCGTGCAAATCCCGTGGCGTTCTTAAACGGTTACGTACTTCCCCGCCTCGATCACGCGCTGCGCGATCTGCTGGCGCAAGGCGATGGTGTTGCAGGGCTCGTACTTGGAGAGCCGCTTCAGGATCGCCAGTTGCGTGCGCAGCATGTCGCCATCGGCGACGGCGGTGATCACCTTGCGCGCCGAAGTCTCGATCTCCTCCAGCGCGTGCTGCAGGTAAACACGGGCCATGGTGACGGCCAGGTGCGCGGCGGACTCACCCTGGCGCTCGATCATCTTCTGCGCGCGCAGCAGCGCCGATTCCGCGGCGTAGGTCTCGATCACGATGTCGGCCAGCGCGCCCATGATCTCCTGCTGGTCCGCCAGCGCCTGCATGTATCTTTGCGAGGCCGCTCCGGAAGCGAAGAGCGAGATCTTCTTGGCGTTGGCCAGCATCGCGCGCTCAACGGTCAGCGCGCCTTCTGCACCTTCGCTCATTGACGGCCCGGAGAGCACTTCATCCATCAGCTTCTTAATGGCGGGCAGCAGCGGGATCTGGCCGCTCATGGCGCGCTTCAGCAGCCACCCGGTGATGATCAGGCGGTTGATCTCGTTGGTGCCTTCGAAGATGCGGTTCACGCGGGCGTCGCGGTAGACGCGCTCGGCGGGATACTCCTCGACGAAGCCGTAGCCGCCATAGATCTGCACCGTCTCGTCGACCACGAAATCCACCATCTCCGAGCCCCACACCTTGATGATCGAGCACTCGACGGCGTATTCCTCGATGGCTTTGCGGATCTCGGTCGCAGCATTGGCCCCGGATTTGTCGATCTCCGAGAGCGCAACGTCGATCATGCCGATGGTGCGGTACACCATGGACTCGCCGGTGTACACGCCCACCGCCATGTCGGCCAGCTTCTCGCGGATCAGCCCAAAGTCGGCGATCACTTTGCCGAAGGCCTTGCGCTGCTTGGCGTACTCGACCGCCGCTTGCAGGGAATTGCGCGCGCCGCCCACGCACATGGCCCCCAGCTTGAAGCGGCCTACGTTCAGGATGTTGAAGGCGATCACGTGGCCTTTGCCGACTTCGCCCAGCAGGTTCTCCGCCGGCACTTTGCAGTCGGTGAGGATCAGCGGACAGGTGGAGGAGCCGCGGATGCCCATCTTGTGCTCTTCCGCGCCCACCGCGAATCCGGGGAAATCTTTTTCCACCAGAAAAGCCGTGAACTTTTCACCGTCAACCTTGGCGAAGACGGTGAACAGGTCGGCGAAGCCGCCGTTGGTGATCCACATTTTCTCGCCGTTCAGGATGTAGTGCTTGCCGTCAGGCGAGAGCTGCGCGCGGGCGCGGCAGTTGAGCGCGTCCGAGCCCGAGGAGGATTCGGAAAGCGCGTAGGCCCCGACGATCTCGCCCGCAGCCAGCCGCGGCAGATACTTCTGCTTCTGCTCCGCCGTGCCGAAGTAGACGATGGGCAGCGTGCCGATGCCGGTGTGACCGCCCCAGGTGGTGGCGAAGCCGGCGTATTTCGCGATCTTGTCGGCGATGATGCAGGACGACACCTTGTCCATGTCGGTGCCGCCGTAGGCTTCGGGGATGTCCACCGAACTCAGCCCCAGCTCGCTGGCCTTCTTGATCAGCTCGCGCGCCATCGCCCAGTCTTTGTGCTCCAGCTTCTCGGCGGCGGGCACGATCTCGTTAGTGGCGAACTCTTCCGCCGTCTTGGCGATCTGCAGGTGTTCTTCGCTGAAGTCTTCCGGCGTAAAGATGTCGTTAGGATTGCGTTCTTCCAGCAGAAAACTGCCGCCGGTAATCCTGACCTTGGGGACTGCTACCGTTGCCATAAGTCCTCTCTAGTACAAAATCCACCACGGAGACACTGAGACACGGAGGATATCAAACAGATTGCTCTGTGTCTCCGTGCCTCCGTGGTGGAATTCATTGCAGGTTTTCGAAAATGCCGGCCGCGCCCATGCCGCCGCCCACGCACATGGTCACTAACCCATAGCGCCCGTTGCGGCGCTTGAGCTCGCGAATCACGGTCGCCGTCAGCTTGGCGCCGGTGCAGCCCAGGGGGTGCCCCAGGGCGATGGCGCCGCCATTGGGATTGATCTTCGCCGGGTCGAGGCCGCCCTCCTTGATCACCGTTAGCGACTGCGCGGCGAAGGCTTCGTTCAGTTCAATCACGGCGATGTCATCCAGCTTCAGGCCGGCCATCTTCAGCGCCTTGGGGATGGCGAACACCGGACCGAGTCCCATTTCTTCCGGTTTGTATCCGGCGGTCGCGAAGGCGACAAAACGCGCCAGCGGCTTGATGCCGAGTGCTTTTGCGCGCTCGGCTGACATCAGCACGGCGGCGGCCGCGCCGTCGGACATCTGGGACGAGTTGCCGGCGGTCACCGTGCCATGGGCGTGGAACGCGGGCTTGAGCGCGGCCAGGGCTGCGAGGGTGGTGTCGGCGCGCGGGCCTTCGTCCACTTTGAAGACAATGTCGATCCGCTTCGGCTTCGACCCGTTGGGCGTGGTGAAGCTGACCGGCACGGGCACGATCTCGTCCTCGAACTTGCCGGCCTGGATGGCGGCAAGCGCCTTCTGATGCGAGCCCAGCGAGAACTCGTCCGCCTGCTCGCGGGTGATGCCGCAGCGCTTGGCCAGCCGCTCGGCGGTAAGCCCCATCGAGAGGTAAGCGTCGGGATAGTGGTCCACCAGCCAGGGATTGGCCGAGACCTTGTGCCCGCCCATGGGGATCATAGTCATGGACTCGGTGCCGCCGGCGACGGCCACGTCGTAGGCGCCGGCCGCGATGCGGTCGGCCACGATGGCGATGGCCTGCAGCCCGGACGAGCAGAAGCGGTTGATAGTCATGGCCGATACTTCAACGGGCAGGCCGGCGCGCAGCGAAGCGATGCGGGCCACGTTCATCCCTTGCTCGGCTTCGGGCATGGCGCAGCCCAGGACCACGTCTTCGATTTCTCTGGGATCGAGCTGCGGCACGCGTTCCAGCGCGCCTTTGATGGCGACGGCCGCAAGGTCATCGGGCCGTGTGGCGCGCAGTGTGCCCTTGTAAGCTTTGCCAACCGCAGTGCGGACGGAGGAGGCGATTACGACATCTCTCATACGATTTTCCCAGTTGTTTTACCGCCGAGACGCCGAGTACGCCGGGAAAACAATTTCAAAAACCTCGGCGACCTTGGCGTCTCGGCGGTGAATTAGTTCCGTAACGGTTTTCCCGTTTTAAGCGTGTGCTGAATTCTTTCCTGCGTCTTACGCTCGCCGGCCAGCGATTTGAACGCCTCGCGTTCCAAATCCAGGATGTACTGCTCACTCACCGGCATCCCCGGCGAAACCCGCCCGCCGCAGAGCACTTCAGCGACCTTGTTGCCGATCTTCACCTCGTGATCGGTGATGTAGTCGCCCTGACGCATTAGATGAATGCCGAGCTTGAGCGTCGCCAGGATGTTTTCCCCAGGCGCAGGGATGTCGGAGCGCGGCACGGGCGGCTTGTAACCGGCGCGGACCATCTCCAGCGCGCGCGCCTTGGCGTCGGCCAGCACGCGCTCGCGGTTCATCACAATCTCGTCGCCCTCGGAGAGGAAGCCGAGATGGCGCGCCTCGCTGGCAGACATGGAGACCTTGGCCATGCCGATGGTCTCAAACGTCCGCTTCACGGCTTCCATGATCTCGACCGACTCGCCGCGCCCGTCCGGCCGGACCGCAGTGGCGGCGTCCACCGCGCGCAGCAGCATCTCTTTGCAGCCGCCGGCGCCGGGCAGCAGCCCGACTCCGACCTCCACCAGCCCCATGTAGAGCTCGGCGTGGGGCGTGCGCGCGGCCGCGTGCAGCGAGATCTCGCAGCCCCCGCCGAGGGTCATGCCAAAGGGTGCCGCCACCACCGGCTTGGGCGAGAACTTGATAGCCTGGGTCATAGCCTGGAACTGGCGGACGGCGAGGTCCACCTCGTCCCATTCTTCCTCCTGCGCCCACATCAGCAGCAGCATGATGTTGGCGCCCACGGAGAAGTTGTGCGCGTCGTTGGTGATGACGAAGGCGTCGAATGCGTCGCCGGGCCCGCCAGGCTTCAAGGTCTGCGAGATCAGTTGCACGATGTCGCCCCCAAGCGAATTAGCCTTGGAGTGGAACTCGAGGCAGGCGACGCCATCGCCCAAGTCCACCAGCGAGCAGCCGGCATTCTTCTTCACCACGCCTTTGGCTTTCTTTGCGACCTCGACCGACCACACGCCCACGGGCACCTGCACGGGACGATAGCCATCAGTGCAGGGATCGAAATACGCGCGGCCCGAGGGTGACGACGGCGCATCCTCGTACCAGGACTTCTTGCCCGAGGCGAGCAACTTCTCGACATTCGCCGCGACGGCGCGTCCTTCCTTCTTCATGCGCGCGACCGTGGGTTCGACGCCGGCTGCATCCCACAGCTCGAACGGCCCCATCTCCCAGTTGAAGCCCAGGTGCATGGCGCGGTCGATCTCGACGATGGAATCTGAGATCTCCGGGACGCGGTTTGCCGAGTACGTCCACAGGTCGGCCAGCGCGGTCCACAGGAAGGCCGCAGCCTTGTCTTTCTTGGGATCGCCGGCGAGCAGCATGCGCAGGCGCTCGCGCGTGTCCTCCACCTGCTTGGCCCTTTCGAGGGCGGCGAACTTCGGCCGCTGCTGCGGGCGGTACTCGAGCGTCTTCCAGTCGAGTCCGAGGCGTTCTTCTTTTCCTTCGTGCTTGATCTTTTTGTAGAAGCCGCCGTTGGTCTTGTCGCCCAGCCACTTGCGCTCCAGCATCTGGTGGACGAACGACGGCGCTTCCAGCTCGGAGCGCTCGTCGCGCACGTTGCGCAGAAAATTCGAGACCACGCTGGTCAAAATGTCGAGCCCAACCAGATCGATGGTGCGGAAGGTGGCGGACTTTGGCCAGCCCACGGCCGAGCCGGTGAGCGCGTCCACCTCTTCGATGGAGAGATCAAGTTCCTGCATCAAGCGAATAGCGTTGAGCACGGAAAACGTGCCGATGCGGTTGCCGATGAAGTTGGGCGTGTCCTTGGCATAGACCACGCCCTTGCCCAGGCGCAAGTCGGCGAAGTGCGCGATGGCGTCGAGGGCGGCGCGGTCGGTGTCCGCCGTGGGGATGATTTCCAGCAGGCGCATGTAGCGCGGCGGATTGAAGAAATGCGTTCCGAACCAGCACTGGCGAAAATCTTCCGAGAAGCCTTCGGCAATCTTCGCGACCGGCAGGCCGCTGGTGTTGGTGGTAATGATGGTGCCGGGACGGCGCGCCGCCTCCACCTTCTTCAGCAGAGAGCGCTTGATCTCGAGGTTCTCGGCTACGGCCTCGATGATCCAGTCGGCTTCGGCCACCCAGCCCAGGTTGTCCTCGAAGTTACCGACGGTGATCAGCCGCGCCAGTGAGGGCTCAAAGAAGGCCGCAGGCTTCGACTTGATGGCGGCCTCCAGGCCGGCGTGGGCAATTTTGTTGCGGGCCTTGGCGTCACCATCGGGGGGAACGATGTCGAGCAGCAATGACGGCACACCGGCGTTGGCCAGGTGGGCGGCGATGCGCGCGCCCATGGTTCCGGCGCCCAGGACAGCTACCTTGTGAATGCGTTTGAGCATGAGGACAGCATGATAATCCAGACGAACCGGCTACGCCCGGGAGCCGGTTTCATGACGGGTGGTGGGGAGGGAGGGGGAGAACCAGGGAGTCCGCAAAAAAGCAAGCGCGCGTCGAAGTGGATGTGGGGGTGAGGATGGCAACGACGCGCGCCCCTATTTAGTTAACCTGAGTCTAGGACCACGGCTCCGAGGGCGTCAAGGGAAATCGTGATGTAAGTCGCTTCTTTTGAATGATATAACGTCACACAGCAGTGTGACGTACGTCACAGACTTGGTGGTCGAAGCTCGCAGGGGCGGGACACTCTCATCAAAAATCAACCACGGAAGCACGGAGATAGGGGGGCGCGCATTTTGGCCTGGCATCTTTAGAATGGGAATTGGAATTCCTCCGTGTCTCGTGTGCCTCTGTGATGGGTTTCTAGTTTTCAAGGGATTTCAGTTCAGGATTGCGCGTGACGTACTCGAGCGCCTTGGCCGCCATCTCGCGCTCGCCCTTGTAGGCGAGCTGGCGGGGCGCATCTTCGAGCGGGATCCATTCAACGCGCCCGACCTCGATGCGCATTTCGGGCGCGATCTCGCCCAGCTTGCCGGAAACGTACCGCAGCAGGTAGAAGCTGACCACCTTGAACACGCGCTCGCCGCCCGCCCAGCTTCGCGTGTAGACGTACTTGATATCACCCAGCTTGCCGACCAGCGTGGCCTCCACGCCGGTTTCTTCCCGCACTTCGCGGAGGGCGGTCTGCTCGGGGCGCTCACCCTCGTCCACCAGGCCCTTGGGCAGCGCCCAAATGGTTTTCTTGCCGGATGGCGAGCGGCCCGCGGGTTCGATGGCGGTCAGCCACCAGCGGCCGCGCATCTGCCGCACCACCACTCCTCCGGCAGAGAACTCGCGCGTCATCGGATGCGATTACCTTTGTAACCCTGTCCGGACACCTGCGGCACCTTGGGGCAAGGCTGGGATGTGCTGCATCATATTGAGAGCAACCTGCATCCTAGCTTACAGGTCCGGAATTCCCCGCCGGACGGGGGTGAGAACGGGAGTGGGGACACTATCGAAGCTGGTACGCTCTCTCCGAGCCTTCCATCGCGAGCTGAATCGGGATGTTCCTCCAGTCCAGCCCACCGACCACGTTCCCAGCATCGGACTGGCGCTGGGCGGCGGTTTTGCCCGCGGCTTGGCGCACATCGGCGTCCTTAAAGTTCTCGAAGAAGAAAAGGTCCCCATCAACTTCATTGCCGGCACCAGCGTGGGCGCGCTGATCGGGGCGGTGTACGCCAGCGGCGTTTGCCCGAAGGAAATGGCGGAGATCGCCGGACTGGTGCGCTTCCGCGATTTCGCCCGCTGGACGGTGTCGCGCCTGGGCTTCGCCAGCAATGACCGCATGACCGCCATGCTGCGACGCTGGCTCAAAGTTAAAAGCTTCGAAGAGCTGCGGATACCGCTGGCGGTGATCGCGACCGATTTTGTTACGGGAGAGGCGGTGGTGTTCCGCTCCGGCGAGCTGATCGGGCCAATCCGCGCCAGTTGCGCCTATCCGGGAATGTTCCTGCCGGTCACCCTGAACGGCCGCCTGATGGTGGACGGCATGCTGGCCTACTCGGTGCCGACCACGCCGCTGCGCCAGATGGGCGCCGAGCGCGTGCTGGCGGTTTATCTCAAGGCCCACTGGGTGAACTCGCATCCGCCCCGCAGCGTGTTCGACGTTATCGGGCAGTCCTTCTCCATCGCGCAGACCAAGATGAGCAGCCTCTGGCAAGCGGACGCGGACGTGGTCATGGAGCCGGAGGTGCAGGGCGTGGCTTACGACGCCTTCGATCGCGCCCCCGCCCTGGTGCGCGCCGGAGAAGAGGCGGCGCGTCGCGCGCTGCCGCGCATCCGCCAGTGGCTGCAGCAGCCGGCCGTCACACCCACGCACGCTCCCGCGGTGCAGCCCGCGCACGCGGCGTTGAAGTCGTAGAACCCTCTTGCGGTACGGCTAGCCCCTGACGCGAATTCCCTGATTGCCTGGCATGAATCGCGGCGCCGGTGTCTCGGAGGGGCGCGGCTTTCAGCCGCGCCGCAGCATCGTTTCCCAACTGTGATCCCGAGCGCGAGCCTCAAGAGTTGCCTGTGCGCACGAGAGTCTGGGCCCGATGGAGGCCAGTCAGGGTCGCAACCTCAGCCCGCGTAGCGGGCAGAAGATCGTAGCCCACGGCGTGAGCCGTGGGAAAATGTCGGAGAAAAGGCCAGCCCGCGAAGCGGGCGTAAGAATCACTTCCAGAGGAAACGTTCATCGAACGCAATGCCGTGCTTCCGCAACAAGGCGATGAATTCCTCCTCAAACGTCATCCTCCGGTGGTGCCGCTCCTGGTCCTGGATGTACTTGATCACCTGCCTTTCGTTTGAGGCGCTCACCGAGAAGGCGCCATATCCTGTCTGCCATGCGAAGCTCCGGTGATGGGGAAACCTCTCATGTACCCACCGCGAGGAATTTGTTTTCACAACCCGCAGGCACTCTGCTACCGAGATATCGGCTGGCAGACTGATCAGCATGTGGACGTGGTCCTCGGTGCCATTGATTACTCGTGCCACTCCACGCATCTCGCGAACTATGCCGCCCATGTACGCTAAAAGATCGGGACGGATTCCCGCATCGATTGAGCGGACGCGGCCCTTGGTGCTGAATACCACGTGAACGAGCAGGCTGGAGTAGGTGTGGGGCATTTCTTACGCCCGCTTCGCGGGCTGGCTTTCCCCCGGGAATTTTCCCACGGCTCACGCCGTGGGCTACGTTCTGTTGCCCGCTACGCGGGCTTGCAGTCTATTCCAGTCTTGACCCACGGCTCGTGCCGGGTTCCTTGAGCGGAGTGGGAAGGGTATCACGCGCGCTTCGGGCCTGGCCCGATCTTTTATGGTGAACCGGGATGGTTGAAGCGCCACGGCCTCAGAGAATATGTCGCAAGCCAAAGTGCAGGTCGATGGCGGAGTAAACGATGCGAAAAGCGCGCGTAGCGCGCGCCAGATCATAGCCCACGGCGCAAGCCGTGGGTAGGTAGGAGGAATGAACCCAGCCCGCATAGTGGGCGTAAGAAGCACTTCCAGAGGAAAGGTTCATCGAAGGCAACTGCGCGGCTTTGGCAACGCGGCGCCGCGCTGCCAGCACATCCGGCTGAACGGCCGGCACTGCGGCTCGCCCGCGCTGCACGGGGAGAGCCATTGCTACTTCCACAACCGCATCCAGTATCCCGCGATAGACGCGGAAGACCTGGAACCCTTTCTGCCCTTCATCGAGGATGCCACCAGCCTGCAGTTCGCCCTTATGCGGGTGATGCGCATGCTGGTGAGGGGTGGTGTTGAATTCAAGCGCTGCGCGTTGCTGCTTTATTCGGTGCAGATCGCCTGCGCCAACCTGAAGAACTTCATGGCCGAGCAGCCGCAGCCGGAGCTTGCCGAGGGCGAGCAGCCGCAGCCGAAAGCCGCCAGCACCGAGCAAGGGAAGTTCGATGGAAAGAACGGCGAGGAACGGAGTCTGGCGGGATTGCTGCTGGGCTTGCTGGCAAAAGGTCCGAACAGCGATCCCCCTGCCAAGCCTCCGCGCATCGAAACCCTGGCGGGATGAATTGCCGTGGATCTGGTCGAAATGTTGATCCCTCGACTCGCGCTCCCGCGCGTTTCGCTTGGTCGCGCGTCGCTCGGGATGACGATCTTGAGTGGGGCTGGTGACGGCGCGGCTCAAAGCCGCGCCCTTTCAAAGACTACGCTGCGCCCTTCTGCCGCTCCTCCGATCCGATCTCGTGGTTGGCGAGGTCTTCAAGCGCGCGCACCATCGCCGAGTGGTCCCAGCCGGAGCCGCCGTGCGCGGCGCAGGCGTTGAACAGCTCCTGGCAGGTGGCGGTGTTGGGCAGGCTCAATTGCAGCGCCCGCGCCCCGGAGAGCGCCAGGTTCAGGTCCTTCTGGTGCAGCTCGATGCGGAAGCCGGGATCGAAGGTGCGGTTGATCATGCGCTCGCCGTGGACCTCGAGGATGCGCGACGAGGCGAAGCCTCCCATCAGCGCCTTGCGCACCATGGCAGGATCGGCGCCGGCTTTCGAGGCAAACAGCAGCGCCTCGCCCACGGCTTCGATGGTGAGCGCCACGATGATCTGGTTGGCGACCTTGGTCGTTTGTCCGTCGCCGTTGCCGCCGACCAGCGTGATGTTCTTGCCCATCAGCTCGAACAGCGGCTGGACGCGGGCGAACGCCTGCTCGCTGCCGCCCACCATGATGGTCAGCGTGCCCTGCTTGGCGCCGACCTCGCCGCCGGAGACGGGCGCGTCCAGATACTCGCCGCCGAGCTCGTGGATGCGCCGCGCAAAATCTTTGGTGGCGAGGGGCGAGATGGAGCTCATGTCCACCACGGTCTTGCCCGGCGCCAGGCCTTGTGCGACGCCCTCGGGGCCGAAGAGCACGGCCTCGACGTTGGGCGTATCCGGAACCATGAGGATGATGATCTCGCTGTGCGATGCGAGCTCGCGGCCGGAGCGGCAATCGCGCCCGCCCTTGTCGGTCAGCTCCTTGGGCGCCGGCTTGCGGCTATGCAGATAGAGTTCATGACCGCCGTCGATCAGGCGTCCCGCCATGGGACGTCCCATGATGCCCAGCCCGATGAATCCAACTTTCATGGGTTTTCCTCGCTAGGCACGCGCCGTCGCGCGCTCGTAAGGTGTAAGCCATGCCAGACCGTCTTCGGTCTTGGCGAGCGGCTTGTATTCGCATCCCACCCAGCCCTGGTAGCCGATCGCGTCCAGATGCCGGAAGAGGAACGCATAGTTGATCTCGCCGGTGCCGGGCTCGTGGCGTCCGGGAACGTCGGCGACCTGTATGTGCGCGATGCGCGCCAGGTTCTTGCGGATGGTGTCGGCCAGATTACCTTCCATCATCTGCATGTGGTAGACGTCGTATTGCAGATAGAGATTGGGCTCGTTCGCGTCGCGTATGATCTCGAGCGCCTGCGCCGTGTTTGTCAGAAAGAAGCCGGGAATGTCGCAGGTGTTGATGGGCTCGATCAGCAGCTTGATGCCGTGCTCGGCCAGGCGCGGTGCAGCCCACTTCAAGTTGCCGACGAAGACCTCGCGGCTGCGGTTAAGCGTCAGGCTCTCGGGGGCAATGCCGGCCAGACAGTTGATCTGCCGGCAGCCGAGAGCGCGCGCGTATTCGATGGCCCGCTCCACGCCTTCCTGGAATTCGCCGACGCGGTCCAGATGGCAGGCAATGCCGCGCTCGCCGCGCTCCCAGTTTCCCGCCGGCAGATTGTGCAGCACCTGCTTCAGACCGTGCTGGCGGAGGGTTGCGGCAAGTTGCTCCTTGGGGTAAGCGTAGGGGAACAGATACTCCACGCCCGCGAACCCGCAGCGCGCGGCCGCCGCGAAGCGCGCGAGAAAATCGAGCTCGGTGAACAGCATCGAGAGATTGGCAGCGAACTTCGGCATGAGAGTCACCTCCCGCCCGGCGCGAAACAGCGAATGATACCGAGCGAGATGTGTTCCGAACAAGCGCAACGCGCCGCATCTTGGTTGGCGCGATGCCTTGGCATCTGCGCCGTGGGACTGTTATATTCAGAGGGCGGCTGTTCGCAGGCGCTCCGGCTGTCTCGGTGGTGCTTCGATGGGTGACAGTCCCGCCCGCACCTCCTCGCGGAAGGGCGCGTAGCTCAATTGGCAGAGCAACTGACTCTTAATCAGTAGGTTGCAGGTTCGATTCCTGCCGCGCTCACCATTCTTTTATGGGTCCTTCGCTTCGCTCAGAGCCTGCCCTGAGCGAGCGCAGCGAGTCGAAGGGATTTCGGCCCGCGGCTCAGGTTCTAGCCTGCCCTGAGCAGCCGAGCGAAGCGAAGCTGCCGAATGGGCCGCGGAAGACGCCTCAAGTTCGATTCCCGGTGCGCCACCACTGCATTGCCTGGTGAAAGTCGCAACCTCTGGCGGCGGCGCTCGTCCAATCTATCGGATGATTCGCAACCCGCAACGTGTGTGGAAGCCGCTGGCGCTGGTTCTGCTGTGCCTGCCAGCACGAGCCGTCGCTGACGGCGGCAAGGCTGCAATCCCCCAGGGAACGGTGGAACTGCTGGCAGAGCAGCAGAGCATTCAGCCTGGACATGGGATCCTGCTCGGGCTCCACTTCCGGCTGGAGAAGGGATGGCACATCTACTGGATCAATCCCGGCGATTCCGGAGAGCCTCCGCGCCTGGAATGGCATTTGCCCGCGGGAATGCGCGCCGGCG
>JAHFUA010000160.1 GCA_023265315.1 Acidobacteriota bacterium
AGCACGGCGCCACTGCTGTCGGCTCCGCCGATGATCAGGATGCGGCCGTCCGGCAACAACACCGAGGCTGCGCCCGTGCGCGCCTGGCTCATGGGCACCGCTGTGGGCTGCCATGTTCCCGTAGGCACCTGGGGCACGGCTCCGTGAATGGCCACGAAGGCCAGAGCAACCATGATCGCGACCACAGGAACATATCTAATAGAACGCATGTCTTGACCTCCCCGCTCAAAAGACCGGGATCGGATTTCTTGCTGTTCCCGACACTTCAGGACAGCGACGAACCTGTGAGCTTTTGGAGGAGTGAAAAGGCCCACACTTTACGGGGGAGCGAAACCATTGCGCCCTCTTTCGAGGGCCGGGGAGGTAGGTTAATTAGAGTGACGCGGCCATGTAACCCGCAAGCACTCTTCCACACTTAACAACCAAGCGTCACCACGCCTGGCAGCCTAAATTCAGCAACATAGCTTGCGAACCCGTCCTGTGTAGAGAGATGAAGGTGGCGCCACTGTGAAACACATTGCGGTTTCGCACAGGAAAACTCATCCATTGTGACATGGAGCACCTTTGCTCTCCCCGCGCTGGACGACGGTTTCGCCCCTGCTGCGTCAGGCTTCCGAGACTCAATGAAACAGCGCGCGGGCAAGCATGAGACCGGCGCGAAAAGAACACAATCGCCCAAAGGTGGCGGGCGTGGCCCAAACGTGCTATTCGAGCCCTGTGGTCGCCGAAGCACTGCCAAAAGTTCAGGCCCTTTGTGAGAAGCGAAGCTCTTCCCCCCGCCAAACAAATGCGCTTGAAAAAGTAAGTCCATCCAGGATGCAAGCAGCTGGCGTCTATCGCCTGTCTTCACCGAGACGGGGTTAGTTGACCACCGCATGTGTGACGGCAATCACTGAGAATCGTGTGCGCCTCGTGGGGTTGAATAAGCATGGCAAAGTACGCTCATGACAGACACATTAACAATCAGAACAGCACTGAGAGCCGCCAAACGCGCCAAGGCGATTGCCGCCAGCAGAGAATTCGACGAGGACGTTGTGCGACTGCTGTTGGAACGGGTGGAGCATGAGCTAGAAGCCTCAGCTACTGAGCACCTGCTCAGCGATACCCAAGACACTGACGTCCCACAGGCTGCGTGAGCGGTGACGAGCCCCGTGCCGTTGTCGCTGCTCTCGTGGCTGCCTCGGGGCTAGGGCCCGTAAGTCAACCAGGATAAAAAGGGCGGCGGCGCTCCGGCGTCCATCTCACTTACGCCATCTGCGAACAGGAGGAGCGGCCACGCTGGGCTCGCCTACAACCGACCTGGCATAGACAGTCTTTGAGGGTGAAGACGGGTTCACCGGGCGGGCCATCACGGCGGTGCTGGGGTCGGCCATGGTCTCCTGCCATAGGAGGCGAGAGGCTTCCGCCGCGGGGAGGGGCGGGGAGAAGATGTAGCCTTGGATCAGATCGCAACCAGCCGCCTGCAGGATGGCGAGTTGATCGTCGTGCTCCACCCCCTCCGCCACCGTCTGCAGGTTCAGCCCATGGGCCAGGGAGATGATGGCCTCGACGATGGAGCGGGTACCGGCCGGTTCGAGCATTTTGCCTATGAACGAGCGGTCTATCTTGAGCACGTGCAGGGGCAATTGATGCAAGTAATTCAATGACGAGTAGCCCGTTCCAAAGTCATCCACCGCGAGCCTGACTCCGGTTTCCGCGATCACGTCGATCTGCCGCGGGGAGTCGTGCGCCGTGCTCATCAACACTCCCTCGGTGAGTTCCAATTCCAGCAGATCGGGTTGCACGCGCGCGGTGCGGAGCGCACGGGCAACGGTCTTGGAAAAATCTGCCCGCGCAAACTGCAAAGGAGACACATTGACGGCGACCCGCACTGCGCGCAATCCCTTGCTTTGCCATTCTGCGATCTGCCGGCACACCTCGTGCAGCACCCATTCTCCGACCGGCAGAATGAGACCGCTCTCTTCAGCAATGGGTATGAACCGGCTGGGAGGAACCAGCCCAAGTTTGGGATGACGGAACCGCAGCAGCGCCTCGAAGCCCAGCAGGCGACGGTCACAAGTTAGCTGCGGCTGGAAATGGATAGCGAAATTACCTTGCTCGATGGCGCGATGGAGGTGGAGTTCGATTTCCATGCTGTCGGCGCTGTCGCGAGCATCGTCCGAGGAAAAACAGCACACGACATTCCTACCCTGCGCCTTGGCCCGATACATCACGCGGTCGGCGTTCCGATGCAACGTGTCCGCATCGGTGCCATCCTTGGGATAGACCGCAATTCCGATGGAGGCGGCTCCATAGAGCGTGTGGCCTTCCACGTCGAAAGGATCGCGCAGAGAAGCCAGCAGCGAATCGGCGAGTTTCTCTGCGTCATGCCGATCTCGAACATCGGCAATAACCGCCGTGAACTCGTCACCACCCGTACGGGCCAGAGTGTCGCTGGCCCGAATGCGGGCTGCAAGCCGGACGCTTACCTGCTGGAGGAAATGGTCCCCCACGTCATGGCCGAGCGTATCGTTGACGTATTTGAAGCGGTCGAGATCGATGCACATCAGGGCGATCTGGGTGCCGGTTCGCTGGGCGCGCGCCAGCGCCTGCTTCAGACGGTCGGCAAAAAGCAGCCGATTCGGCAGACCGGTTAGCGAATCGTGATGGCCCTGATGCAGCAGACGTTGCAGGGAGCGGTGATGTTCCACCGCCAATGTCGCCAATCGCGCAGCTTTCCGGAGAGTGTCCCGCTGTTGGCGCGACAGCCCAGTCATTTCAGGGCCATTCAGGACAATGGTCCCCAGCAGTTCGTTCGCCGTTGAAACCAGGAGCTCGGCCCAAGTTCCGGCGAAACCATGGGAGGTGGAAATCGTTTGTAACCTGCCTTCCCAATCGTTGTGCCAGTTTTTCTTCTGCGTATCGTTTTGCGACGTCATGAACCGGCTAGACGGCAGTCCGTTCATGGCGGCACGCAAAGCATCGGGCACCGTGGGAGCGGCGGCTACAGAGAAACAATCGCCCTCACACACCAGAACCGAGCAGCAGAAGCCCGGCATCCGGGCTTCGACGGCGGTTGCCAGAAGCGCGGCGATCTCCTCCACCGGTTTGTTTCGTGCGATCATCTCGAGCAACTCGCTGCGAAGGTGGGCGAAACGCTCTGCCGCTTGTTCCTGCGTAATGTCACGCAGAGTAACTACTGCGCCGGCTATGTTTCCATTGTGAGCAACCGTGCGGGAGGACCATTCTGCCAGAATCGCGGGCTCATCCCCGCGCTGGATACGGGCTTTGGCGAGGTGCACCGGAGCAGTCGGGCGAAGGATCAACTCTCGCAGTGACTGGGCGGAGGATGGGTCGTCGGCCGGGCCAAGTACCTCCGCCATCTGCACCCCGGTAAGGCTCGGCCGGCCGGGTGCGAGCATCGCCGAGGCGGCCTGGTTCACGAACGTCAGGCACCCTTTGGTATCTACTTCGCAGATGGCGTATTCCACTGAATCCACAAGCTGGTGCAAGCGCTCCCAGCCAGTGCGGAGTTCCGCGCCACGGGCCCGCGTGTCGGCGTAAACCATTTGGGCCATGGCCAGGGCAACTCCGCACTGGCTGATGCCCGCCCATACGGGCGACTCCAGCGGCAGCAGATTCGCTAGCGTCTGGGGAAAAAGAGCGAAGCCGGCCATGGGCTGTAGCAATCCCCCAAGGAACCCCAACAAAAGCAATGCGGAAAGCACCTGTGTGTCCTTTGTCGGCGAAGCACAATTTGACCAAAGGTGAAATCCGAGAATGCCACAGAGGATCGGCAGGACAAGTTTGCGCGATGCCGCGATCGCGTTAATCTTCTGGTCAGCAGGGCCAGCAAGCATCGCCACAAGAGCGACGCCAAGGAGCAGCGAAAGAGCGGTCGCCAGCGAAACGTATGTCCAGAGCCGGCGGTTTCCAGTCAAGCCCAGAAGTCCACGGGCGGCCAGGTAGATCTGCGCGCAGCCGCACAGGAGAGCAACGATCAAGAGCAGCGGCGCCTCCGGCGGAGCCGGGTGAACGAG
Organism: Acidobacteriota bacterium; assembly: GCA_023265315.1. GTDB lineage: Bacteria > Acidobacteriota > Terriglobia > Terriglobales > Acidobacteriaceae > JAHFUA01. The sequence goes on from JAHFUA010000160.1 coordinate 4,020, forward strand.
AGCTAACAGCTCCAGAAGCAGGGCCGCGACTCCGACGCTGGATGCGGCGAACCACCATCGCAAAGCGGCGAGCGCGGGCAACTGGCGCAGAAACAAAAAAAGAAGCGCCGCTGCGCAGCCGGCAATGCCCAGTTGGACAACTCCCCCCATCACCATCGGTAGAACCCCACACCTGCTGCTTGGGCGCCAGCAGGGCCGGATCGAGGGATCTCCGACCCTCCACCGCTGCTGTCACCTTACACCGGTTGAGGCTCTGGGCGGACATTACGTCGGTACCTGCATGAAAGGGTTGTAAATCAGTGGATTACAGAACGACCGCATCGATCGGTCTATGCCAAGAAGGGTGCCGGGGCGAGAAGGCGGTTCTAACCAGTGATATGGCGAAGATCATCAAGGACTATGTTCCCGGCGAAGTGAATAGGAACCGTACTCGAGTAAGCGTATCGACGGCCTGGCCGTGAAACAGGAAGCGCCGGTACTGCCATTGCCAGACTGCTTTCTTAGCGGCATCGGCGAGAATACGATTGCCACGAACCTCTTCAATCCCTTGCACAGAGCCGGACCGATCTATGAGCAGCGTTAGCGAAACCACGCCTGAGATCTGTCTGAGGGCCGCCTCTTCCGGATATTTCGGGTCGACTGACGAAAGTAGTTGCTTGACGGCAACCGCCTCCGGCAGTTCAACTCGGCCATCGGAACGTTTTTCGACACTCGCCGGATGCGATTTTTCTCGTTTAGGATCCAACCTAATCGTGCGTACCCGCCCATACGTCACAGACGGCGGCGCGAAGCGCGGTGCAAAATCGGCCGGTGCCTCCACGACCAAGAGTACCCAACCCGCGAACGTTCCCACCAAAATCGTCCCGGCCATCAATATTGAAGCCCACAGCCATGGCACCTGCTGGGCCGAGGCCTCAGATTTCAAGGAGAAATCCGCCGGCTTACGGCGTTTAGCGACCCCGGCCAGTTTGGTGTAGCGATCGCGCAAAGACGGCTTCGGCTGCGAGCCATCGGATTTACGACCCATCTCTCTGGGGGAAGAGGCGCGCAGCTTGGAAATCAACTCCTCTGCGGATTTGCAATGCTCCGAGTCTTGAATAAAGACGGGGTCGTGGTAGCTCTTCCCTTGCAGCAACCGAGTAACCTTGGTGACCGGAACAAAGCCATTACCGGCCTCATGGTCAACATGGGAAGGCCCAATAGACGATGCTTCTACGGCGAGTTGTTGCAAAGCCGCGATGTGGTCGGAAGTGAACGCCGCTTTTGCGCACGAGGTCACCTCCAAAACACCGACAGTTTTCCCATTCGCCCGGAGGGGGACGACTACAATCGATTGCAGTCCCAAGTCGCGCGATACTGCGAATGGCACTCGTAGATCTAGATCAGCATCCTCGCAACTCACCACCTGACCTGTACGAATGCACTGGCCGGGCAGTCCCGCGCTGGGGCTCAGAGGGTCTCCCACCTTTGGGGCCTTGCCAAGGCTGGCCTGACAGACGAGGCTTCCGCATTGGTCCGGGAGCGCCAAAGCAGCGCCATCGGCGTCGGTCAATTCGCGGGCTCTTGCCACGATATCAACGGTGGTATCGCTCCCAGTAATGCGCTCCGGCGCCAGTGCGATTTCAGGAAGCCGAATACCGTTGCCATCAGGCGGGGGAACGGAGGCCATCTCGGCTGC
>JAHFUA010000063.1 GCA_023265315.1 Acidobacteriota bacterium
TCTTCACGAACTCTATCGCAGCCTCGGCTTTCTGCCTGGGCCAGTGGGCGAAGTCGGCGCAGCCGCGGAACTTGTCGGCGACTTCGTCGTAGCTCATGGGATTGGCCGGGCTGCGCTTGGCGAGCGGGGCGCGGCCTGAGAGGCCCTGCGAACTGCCGCCCTAGCGTCCGGCGATGCTTTCGGCGATATCGCCGGCGACCGGCACCTTGAAGCGGACGCCCTGGTACGCCTTCACCATGCACACGACCCACAGCACCAGGGAAAGCAATCCCAGGCACCCGATCAGCAAGGCGCCGATGCCCAGGTTCGCCCAGCCGCCGTAGTACCACCATCCGAAGCCGAAAACGGCGCTGAGCGCCATGCGGATGATGTGCAAGCCTCCGAAGGTGACCAGGGACTGGGCGGCGTGGAAGCGCACGAAGGGACGGCTGTCGATGAGGAAGAAGATCAGCCCCGTGATCCAGCCGAGCACATAACTCAGCAGCGCCGCTGTGTTTTCCGAGAGCCCGGAAAGAGCGGATGGAGCGGCCGGCGTCCCGCTGGCGGGTTGGGACCGGCCACAGCTCGGGCAAAAACGAGCATCTTCGGCGAGTGCAGCTCCGCATTGCGTGCAGTGGGCCATGGCGCCTCCTTGTTCCAGGTGCGCGCATGTTAGTGTGGGCCGCGGGCGCAAGTCAACGGCGCCCCGCCAGCAGCTTGCGACCGGCGCAGGCGCCAACTTTCTCACCCTTCGTGCGGTTCGGTCGAGCCCGGCAACGGTACAATTGGGATGAATCCGATGAGATCCTCCCTGCTGGCCGCGCTGCTGCTCGGCATCTCCACCGTCGCTTGCGCCGCGCAAGAAGTGGGAGCGCCCCTCGAGATCACCACCGAGAAGACGCTGCCCAGAGCGATCCTTACCACGAGTTACGAGGCCAAGCTGACCGCCACCGGCGGCGTGCCGCCGCGGGCCTGGGAGGTGATCGCCGGCAGCCTGCCTCCGGGGTTGGACCTGGATCCGGTCTCGGGCAAGATCTCGGGCACGCCCACGGCTCTCGGACAATTCCACTTTGCGGTGGAGGTGAGCGATGCGGACGATCCAGCAGACACCCGCAGCCGCGAGTTCACGCTGGCGGTGATCGCGGCGCTGGTGGTGGAGTGGAAGAGCGCTCCTGCGGTCACGCAGGACGGCATCGCCGGCTCGGTCAAGCTCGCCAACCAGACCGCCAGCGACGCTGACCTGACCATGATCGTGGTGGCGGTGAACGAGATCGGCAAGGCTTTCGTGCTCGGCTATCAGCAATTCACCTTCGCTGGGCAGGCCACCATTCCCGAAATCGTCTTCGGCTCCAGCCTGCCACGTGGGAATTACATCGTGCACGCCGACGTGATCGCCGAAATGCCGGGGAAGAACACCATCTACCGCGCGCGGCTGCAAACCTCGCAGCCGCTGGCGACACATTAGAACGACCCACCCTGGCAAAATCAGCCAAGGGTGGGGCACCCGCGCCCAGGGTGGGCCGCTAGTCGCGGTCGTGGTCCTCATCCTCGCCGATGCGCGGGATGCGCGCCCGGATCTTGGACACGGTATAGCGCTTCACCTGGGCGCACCACTGGGAATCCACGGCCGGCAGGCCGAAGAGCCGCAGATCGAGCGCGAGATTGGTTACGTACAGCCACTCGCCGTCGGCGCTGAACGCCAGACTTGCCGGGAACAGCAGCCCGTGCGGTACCCCATGCTCACTCACGCCTTCGAAGTCCCCCAGCTTGGCGATCACTTTTCCCGTCTTGTCGACCACCACGATCTCATCCGCCTGGTTGGCCGCCACCCAGATATTGTCGTGCCTGTCGATGGCGATGCCGTCGGCGCCGTTGATGCTGTTGACGAAGACGGAAACGCTGCCGGGGCTGCCATCCGCATTGATGGCGATCTGGACCAGCGTGTCATTGCCGGTATTGGCGACGAACAGCGCGGTGCCGGCGTGGTTGAACTGCAAGCCGTTGGCGCCGAACGGAGGCACACCGGATGTGCTCAGCAGAGAGTTGGTCACCCAGGCCGTGCCGGCATGGCCGCAAACCGCCTCGCACTTCCAGATGATGCCCTGGAAAGAGTCGGAGACGTAAACATTGCCGTTTTTGTCGAAGGTAAGCGCATTCAGACCCGCGCCCCCGGTCACGGTCATGAACACCGACGAGTTGCCGGTGAGCGGATCCACGCGGAAGACCTGGGAAGGTCCGCCCCCGCCCGCCGCCGAATCGAGGACTAGGAGCTCGTGGGTGGTGGGATGGAATGCCAGACCGAGCAGGAACGGCGTCGACCCCTGCACCGTGACCTGCCGCCGCAGCTGGCCGTCAGGATCGAAGACGTAGAGTTGGCCGTGTCCGCTAGCCGGACCCTGGCTACTGAAACCAAAGGTGGCAACGTACACCTTGCCGTCCGGGCCCACGGTGAGTCCTTCCGGCCCGGTGGCGCCGCTCGGCAGGATGGCGAAGATCTTGGCATGTGCGCGATGCCATGCTCCCGCCGGCACCGCAACGTAGAGCACAAACAATGAGGCTAGGATCCCCAGCAGCAATCTGTTCTCTCTCATGGAAGTCACTCCTCGTGTCATCTCACGTGGCGTACCCAAAGGCTCAATGGGGAAGAACCAGCGCCGCCACAGGGGAGGAATGCGGAGTTCGGCGGACGCGAAGGGCCGGCACAGCCCGTGAGTGCGGCGCAATCTATGCTGTTCGGGAACTGGTGTCAAGACGGATGTGCCCGCGAGAGCATTTTTCCACAGTAGCAGACGAACTTCGAAGATCGGCCAGCGAGAGCCACCAGGCTCATGCCAGCCGCCAAATACACGGGTTGGAACGCCGTTGTCCTTATGCCGAAAGTGCGGCTGCGCACCGTTGTTGATGCACACAGAGTGGACAGCCTGCTATGGACTTGAATCCAAACTGGATAGCGAGTTCGAAAATTGCCTTTGACGATCCGCGAAAACGTCCTAAGTTGTAGGGAGTGAGCCAAGGCAGGTGAGGAGGCGCTTTTCTCGATGAACCGGATGGGAGGACTACTGATCGGTCTCGTGGTCGGCGCGGCCAGACTGCTGTCCTATTGGGCAACGGAGTGGTGCCTGCGTCACTGGCAGGTGAGCACCGATGTGTCGGACTTGATCCATTCCACTGTCTCCTTCAGCCTGTTCTGCGCGGTCGGCTGGTACATCTGGCAGTTCTACACCCGCAATGCGGTGCAGCGAGCCATCGAAGACCAGGTGAGAAACGGGCTTCAGATCGTCCGTTACCTGGAGGCCCTGGAGGCGGACCCGAGGAAACGGGCGGCGTTGCGTGCCGTGGACGTCAAGTTCGAGAACTCCATTCCGCAGCAGGTCCACAAAGTGTAGCGCTTGCTCGCGCGTCCGCCGAGCATCGAAGAACCGGCACACACCGCTGTGACCGCTGGAACTGCACAACGTTTGCGGGATTGCCCTCAGTTTCTGGATAACCGCGGAAGATGCCGAGCTGTATCGGCGTGAGCAGTTCCTGAAGGTCGAGGAGCTGCTGAAACCGATGCTGGAGGTCGCTCCCAAGATCCTCACCTTCGACGTCGATCTGTTCACCACCCACAAGATCGCCGCGGGCAAAGCTGCGTAGAAGAAGACCTGGGCGATCGAAGGGCGAGCCTTGCGAGGCTCGTCCTTTTTGTTTTCGGAAGTTTGGCGAAAGGCCAGGGAAAGAAGTGCGCGGTTACTCGCTCAGGCGGCCGGCAGCGGCACGCAGCATGCGCCGGAACAACCCGACTTCCTGTTGCTCGGCGGCGTCGTCGGCCAGAAATTCCACACCATAGAGGTTTCCGGCGGCATTGCGCACCTCCCCGCGGACGCGCACGGTCAGCTCTGCGTAGGGAGGGGTGAACTCGACCTGCACCTGATTGCCGACCTGCAACGGCGCGTCCAGGTCGAGGGCGATCCCGATCCCACCCTCATTCATCCCGGTTCCGCGTCCTGCGAACTCCAGGTCGCGGGCGTCGCGCCGCAGCACGACCCGCACCGGCACGTCGAAGCGGAAGCGATGCCACCGCCGCCCTTTTGCGGAACCGTTCGGCGGCTGCGGTTTCGGTGCCATAGGACACCAGCGTAGGCCCACCCGCTCCCCGAGCACAGATTACCAAAGTGCATCAGGAGTCCGGGAACACACTCCCGCCGCAACCCGCCTGCGCTGCGACCCTCATACGGCAGAAACATCATCTTTCGCGCGGGCACAGGCGGCACAGGGACAGACTTCGCGCAGGAAGTCCCAGGAGTAGTCGCCGTCGCGATGGCCGTCGTCCCAGTGAAAGCGCAGAGCGTACTTGCCCACGGGTTCCGCTTTCACCGCGCGCACCGCTGCGCCCAGCGTCCCCAGGTCGTCGAAGCGCATGGTGCGGGGAGCGCCCGGCTGCCAGCCCTGGGCGGCGCGCCGCGCCGAACACGCCGCACATGGACAGACGGAGCGCAGGTAGGAGAAGCTGTAGTGACTGCGATGTCCGTCCTGCCATTCGATGTCCACACCGGTACCGGCTGCCAGTTGCACCTGGACCGATTTAGGTTCTGCGCTCCGAGACATGCTGACGCCGGGGGAATTGTATCGCGTGTGTCGGGATAGCTTGTCCGGCGCAGGGCTGCGTGCTGTAATGTCGTGCCTCGACGCAATGACCGGCCACTCCAGCCTCGTTCCCCTGACCTCCTTCACCAGTCCGGCGCTGGAGCTTGATTTTCCCGACCTGCACACCGGGGTGGCCGAGTACGAAGAAGGTCCGACGGGCGCCACCGTGTTCTACTTCCCGGCGGGTACCATGGCCGCCGTTGACGTCCGCGGGGGCGCGGCGGCCACGGTCAACACCGATCGCCTGCGGCTCGGTCACGAGCGCCCCACGGTGCGGGCCGTGGTGTTTGCCGGCGGCGCCAGCTACGGCCTGGAAGCGGCGGCCGGGGTGATGGCGGAACTGCTGGCGAGGGATCGTCAGGCCACCCACTGGGAACGCGTGCCCACGGTCACCGGCGCGGTAGTGTACGACTTCCGCCACCGCTCCAATGCCATCTATCCCGACAAGGAGTTGGGACGGGCGGCGCTCGCGGCGGCGCGTCCCGGGCGCTTCCCGCTGGGGGCCCGCGGCGCGGGCCGCTCGGTGCACGTGGGGAAGCTTTTCGGTCCGCGCTACATGGAATCGGCCGGGCAGGGCGGAGCCTTTCGCCAGATCGGCCGCCTCAAGATCGCGGTCTTTACCGTGGTCAACGCCGTGGGCGCCATCGTGGACCGCCAAGGGCGCGTGGTGCGCGGCAATCGCGCCCCTGAATCCGGGCTGCGCACCAGCTTCGCCGCCGACCTCGTCGACGGCACTGGCCAACGCAAGCGTCAACTGGAGACGCCGCCCGGCGCGCCTCTCGAGAACACCACGCTCACCCTCCTGGTCATCAATCGCCGCGTGCGGCACTTGGAGCTGGGCAGACTCGCGATCCAGACGCACACTTCGATGGCCCGCGCCATCCAGCCATTCCACACCGAACACGATGGCGATGTGCTGTTCGCCGTCAGCACCGGCGAGGTGGAAGACACAGACGTGACGGTGCAGGACCTCGCCATCCATGCCGGCGAGGTGGCTTGGGATGCGGTGCTCAGCAGTTGGCGGGAGACGTAGCCAGCGGCCAACGATGTGTCATGCCGAGGGGAGCGAGGCATCTAGGTATTTCTTCGGCGTGGGCTGGAAAAGCATAGATTCCTCGCTGCGCTCGGAATGACACGTTTTCAGGGTCTGGATTTGGTCGTGCGCAGCGACTTGGGGTCGGACAAATTCTTCGGCGAGTGCTTGCGCAACGTGGCGACCATCTCCTGCCCCGCAGCCGGCACTCCGACTTTGCCGCTGACGATTTCGCGCGCGCTCAGCTCGCGTCCGTAGAGCTTGCGGTTGGCGCTGTTGTCCTGGCGCAAGGTGGAGCCTTCCAGGGAGATTCCCGCGAACAAGCCGCGCGAGCGCGAGTAGGTAAGGATCTCCGCCCGCATCAGCACATCGGTGGCGGCGGCCGCATCGCGGCCCTTGGGTCCGGCGGCGGCGGCGGCATCGGCGCCCAGCTTCACCTTGCTCCTGAGCAGCGACCCCACTCCCTTGGGATTCATCACCAGCAGAACGAAATCCGTCTCCTGGCCGCCGAGCTGAAACCCGATGTTGGCGCCTTCCAGCGCGTACAGAGCCGGCGCGCTCCACGGCCCGGTGTAGTTGCTGCCGGTGCGGCACGACATGGCGCCGCGTCCGAAGCTGCCACCCACTCCGATGGCAAACTTCTTGGTGCCGGGGATGACCACCACGCACTCGGCCTTGTTGAGCAGGTCGGGAGGGATGTTCTCGGGGATGTCGAGGACTTCCTGCAGGACTTCGCCGCAAGCACGCGCGCGGTCCTCTTCTCTCTTATCACCGGCGAACAGGGCAGACGAGAATAGCAGCAGGGCAACAGCCAAGCAAACCATGCGAGTCATGCAGAAGATGGTACGAGCAACCGTGGCGGGCCGCAAGTCGCGAACCTGCCAGCCGGCGGACATGGCCCCTCTCGGTGGCGGTTTTTATGCAGTCCTGGACCCGTGTCGAATGCGCGGCTGCCAGCACACCTCGGTAACGTTACGAATCGCATCTTGTTGTGACACACTTTTTGCAAGCGCGAACTGGGGCGCCGGGACCTCACTCGCACTACCTGAAGCCGGCAGGCCGGCAAGCACCGCCGGCTATCCCCGCACCTTCCCCGAAAAAGGACCGGCTGACCGAGCCGGCACGACAAACCCATGGCCCTGCAATCGCTGGTCTTGACCACCGACCAACAAGTCCTGTACCAACTTCGCAGTGTGCTCCGCGATTTGGGAATCGGGGTGGAGATCTGCAACCGCGCAGCGCAGGCCACCGAATGCCTGCGGCGTAAGCATTTCGACGTGGCCGTCCTGGATTGTGACGCCCCTGGCGTGGAAGAGGTGATCGGGCAATTGCGGACCGCAGCCAGCAGTCGCAGCGCGCCGCTGTTCGTGATCGGCCCGGCAGACAGCCCGGCCGAAGCGCCCTTCGCCGGCCAGGCCGACCACGTGCTTCCCCGGCCACTGGCGTTAGAGCAGACCTGGCGTGCGCTGCGCCGCGCCCGTCAGCAAATGGAGTTCACCATGTTCCGTTACTGCCGCGTGCGCATCGACGACGCCGCCCTTCCGCTGTGTTCCGGCGGGAAGACGGTCGAGGCTCGCACCCGCGACGTGGGGCAAGGCGGGATTGGGCTTCAGGCGCCGCTACCGCTCGGGCGCGGAGAGACGCTGGGAGTGCGGCTCCGGCTCCCCGGTTGTCCGGCTGTGATCGAAGCCCAGGCGCAGGTGGTTTGGGCCAACGAAAAGGGCAGGGCAGGACTGCGCTTCACCCGGCTGGCGGCCGAATCCCGTTCCGCGTTGGACGCCTGGATCGCAAAAAGATTGGGAGAGCGCGAGTTCGCATACGTGTTCAACGACACCCGGCCAATGCCCAATCCTCTTCCCGCCGTAGAGCCGGCATCGTAGGGATGAACTTCGGGTGGGTCGACCTTCGCGCGCCCGCCGCTGCGACTTTCAGCCACGTCGTGCCCTTCCCCGGCATCTCATAAAGCGCCCCGGAGAATCGGTCCATGAGTGCCGCCCTTGATCCGTCCTCGGCAGAGGCCGCGAAACTTCCCGCTCCCCCAGAACCGGTCGAGCCTGAGGCTACCTCCAGTCGCAGCCCGCTATGGGAACTGGCCGTCGGCTACGGGTTGCTGCAAGCTGCGCTGTGGAGCGAAGGGGAACTGCGCTGGGCTTGGGCGGTAGCAGTCGCGTTGTGGATCATTGGCGCGACCGTTTATCACCGGCCCTCGCTGCGGGAACTTGGGCTGGGCTGGACGGGATTCGTGCGCTCGCTCTCGATCGTAGGGCTGGCCACGGTGGCCGGCGCAGCGATGCTTTTCGCAGCGCACTTGGCTGGCACGCTCCATCCCCAACTACTGCGGCGCACTCTCCTGGCGGCAGGCTTCGGGTACCTGGTCTGGACCTTCCAGCAGCAGTTCATGCTCGAGTCGTTCTTCTTCCTGCGGCTGGAGCGGCTGCTGGGCAGCCGCAAAGCCGTGTGGGCCGCGGCTGGACTGTTCGCGCTGGCCCACTTCCCCAACCCGGTGCTGGTTCCCGCGACTTTGGCCGCCGGGTTTGCGTTCTGCGAACTCTTCCGCCGTTATCGCAACATTTACACGCTGGCGATCGCGCAGGCCATTCTGGGCCTGTGCCTGGCGGCGGCTGTTCCCGACGCTCTTCACCATCACATGCGCGTGGGCATCGGATATCTAAGCTGGATTTCCCGTTAGCGCTCGCGCGGGTCTGCGCCGGCTGGCGGCGAAGAAAAGCAGCGCCAGCACGCCGAAGATCGCCGCCACCCCGCTGATAAAAACGGGTATGGCGAAAAAGTGGACGTTGTAGCCAGCCTGTATGCGGATATCGCCGGGATCGCTCGGGTTGTAGCGCACTTCGGTACGGCTGCCCGCGGGAAAGCGCTCCGCCTGCTTCTTCTTGCGCTCGTAACTGGTGCTCTGGTGAAGCGAGTTGACGCTGCTCACGTAGGCACGACCGTTCACCTGGTAAGAGAGCACGAGCAGCGTGTCATAGAGCATCTGTCCGGAATCCGTGGGCAGGGGCACCACCTCGCTGCGAACCACCAGGGCCTCGGCCGCCGGCCAGTGGCGGAGCACCTTCACTTGCTGAATGAACGGCGGGACCGCGAACAGCAGTCCGATCACGAAAAAGACGAAGCAGGCAACAGCGATAACGCGCAGCGTGGTGCGAAGGGCCGGTTTCATGGTTTAGAGCGGCTCCACAGGTGATGTGTCCAAGCCTTGAAAGGTGAAAGGGCACGGCTTTCAGCCGTGCCGCTACGCCCAGCGATGATCTGGCCTTTAGGCCCTGAGGGAGACTTCCCCAGCGGCTGAAGCCGAACTCTTACCTGCCTTTTCGGCACGCCTGAAAGGCGTGCCCCTTCACCCGTTAAATACCCGACCGGGATATGACTACCGTTTTACTTGATGGTGCCGAGCTCGCGGGCTTCCTCCCGCAGCTTCTTGGCCTTGGCGCCCAACAAGAGCAGGTACCCGATGTGGATTACCCAGGTCGCGGCGTAAGCAATGTAGAGATTGGTGACACTGTGGATCATCTCGTGAAACTCCCTTCTGCCTGGCCGACGGCCCTGAGTGCGTGCGCCTCATCGAGTTCCTGGCGCGCGCGCTCCAGCCGGTAGCGCACCCAGATCAGCAGCGCGGCAAACGCCATGAACGCCGCCCAATTCCACAGCACCGCCTGCCACATGCGCGGATCGAGCCCGGAGCCTTGCCCGCCGGCGATCACCGGCTGCGGGTGCTGCGTGCGCCACCAGCGGATGGACATGTACACGATGGGCACGTCGATGAAGCCGAAGATGGCGAGCGCCGCGGCCAGCGTGGGCGTCGCCTGGCCGGTCGAGTATCGCCGCAGGATGAGGTAGCTGACGTAGATCAGCCACAGCACCAGGGTGGTCGTCAGGCGCGCGTCCCAGGTCCACCAGATGCCCCACACCGGCCGCGCCCACAGCGGCCCGGTCACCAGCACTACCGTGCAGAACACCACTCCGACCTCGGCGGTCGAAACCGCGAAGGCATCAGCTTTCAGGTTGCGTCGCGCCAGGTAGACGACCGAGGCAATGAAGTTAGCAAAGAAGCAGAGGAACGAAGTCCAGGCCGAGGGCACGTGGTAGTAGAAGATGCGCTGGATCTCGCCCATGGTCGCTTCCCGCGGCGCCGCCCACATGCCCTGGTAGAGCGCATAGGAGAGCAGCAGGAAGGTGATGACGGCAAGTATCCTGAATTTCATTCCGCGTGTAACACCGTTTCAAAAAGTAAGAGACAGACGGTCGTAAAGACTACATCGTAAACCACCAGCAGGCTGATCCAGAAAGCCGGCGTCTCGATTCCCGTCAGGACCATGGTGGTGGCCTCGACCATCCCCAGCAGCGCCGGGATCGAAATGGGGAACAGGATCAGCGGCAGCATCACTTCCCGGCTGCGGGTGTGCAGGGAGATGGCGGCAAAGAACGTCCCTACCACCACCAGCGCCCACGTCCCCAGCAGAAACACCGGCACGAGCTGCCACGCGGGTCCAACCGAACGCAGGTTGTAGAACACCACGAACAGCGGCATCAGCAGCGCTTCCACCGCACAGATGAAGAGAAAATTGCCCAGCGCCTTGCCCAGGAACAGCGCGTTGGCGGGCGCGGGCGAGACGCGGTAGGCATCGAGCACCTGGTTGCGCAGCTCGCGCATCCACGCCTGATTCAGGGCGACGATGGCGGCGAACAGGAACGCCACCCACACCAGCCCGCCCGCGATCTGCCGCGACTCCTCGGCTGTGGGATCGAAGGCGAAGCTGAAGATCACCACCACCAGCAGCGCGAAGAACAGCATGGCGTTCACGGCGTCCTTGGAACGCCACTCCAAACGCAGGTCCTTGCGCAGGTTGGAGGCGGTGACGGCGGCGAGTGAGCTCATGACAGCACCGCCGAAGCCGCCGCGCGGTCCGCCGCGGTGATTCCCCGCTCCCAGGCAGCGATGCGGCCCGCCGCCATCCACAGCGACTCGTCGGCGATATCGGCCAGATGCGCCGCCTGGTGGGTTACCACGAGGATCGTCTTGCTGCGGTCGCGCATCTCGGCCACCAGCCGTCCCATGGCGCGCGCCGAGCCGGGATCGAGGTTGGAGAAGGGTTCATCGAGCAACAGGATCTCAGGGTCGTGGATCGCCGCCCGCGCCAGCGACAACCGCTGCCGCATGCCCTGCGAATATTCGCCGACGTGTCTCGTGAGCGCGGGGTCGAGGCCGACCGCAACAATGGCCTGCTGGCAGCGCGCGTTGTCGCCGATCCCATAGAGTCCCGCGAAGTAGCGCAGATTTTCCATGCCGGTCATCTCGTCATAGAGCAGCGGGGCATGGCCCATGTAGCCCAAGCGCGCGGTGAAGTCGCTACGCTCGCGGCTGCCGAAGATATGGATCGTGCCGGCCGTCGGCCGCGCCAGTCCGCAGATCACGCGCAGCAGGGTGGATTTGCCGGCGCCGTTATCGCCGAAGATGGCGTACACGCGGCCCGGTTGGAAACTGGCCGTTACCTCGCGCAGGGCCGCAAAGCGGCCAAAGATCTTGCTGACTTTTTCCAGGCTGATGGGGGGCGCCTCCGCACCAGGTGCGGCGGAAAGCGGCTTGGTTTCGCTGGGCAGCGCAGCAGCCTCAGTAAACCGAACTGGAGGAAGAGTTCTCTGTGCGCTGCGTCGCCGGGGCTTTCGCGGGCGTCCCCTGTTGCTGGTCCTTGGGCGCGTATTTCGAGGCGCACTTGGCTTGCAGCATCTTGGCGTGGAAGACGCCGTCGTGCCCGTAGCTGCCCTCGGCCAGCGCCTGGGCGTTGTCCACGAAGGTGTCGGGGGGCGCTTCGGAGCCGTTATAGACCACGGGCAGCGTCAGATCCTGCTCCACCAGGGTGAACTCCACATGCGAGCCCTGGCGCTTGATGGAGCCCGGCGCCACGTTACCGGCCACGCGCAGGCGCTTGGCATAGACGCTGGAATCCATCGTGCGCAGCTCTTTGATGGTCACGTAGTAGCTCTTGCTCTGCTGCACCCCGGTGAATGCCAGATAGGCGAGCCCAAGGATGATGATCCCGGTGGCCACACCGAACTTCACGTATTTGCTGTTCACCCCGGACATGCTCCTAAGACTCTAATCCCGTGGGCGGCGGGGGTCAAGGCGACAGGGGACGAATCTCTGCCTCGGCGGCATTGTACGGAAGGACAGGCCAGGGGGATTGGTAATTTGTAATTGGTGATTTGTAAAGTGAGCCATGATTGCTCGCGCCGAGCAATTTACGAATGACTAATCCCCGGCTCCGGCTCATTGCTTGCATCGGCGGCGAAACCTCCGGCGTATAATAGTGGATTCTAGAAGAGGGGAAGGGCCCACCATGAGCGCAAACGGCTTCCAGCATTCTGGAAACGGCGACGGCGCGCCCAAGCTGCGCGCCGACTGGATCGCGCGCCGCAGGGCGGAGAACAGCGACGGCAACTTCTCGCAGATGCACTATGCCCGCAAGGGTCTGGCCACGGAAGAGATGCTCTACGTGGCCGAGCGCGAGAAGCTCACGCCCGAGCTGGTGCGCGATGAGGTGGCCCGCGGGCGCATGATCATCCCCGCCAACATCAATCATCCTGAGCTGGAGCCGATGTGCATCGGTGTGGCCTCGCTGTGCAAGATCAACGCCAACATCGGCAACTCCGCCGTAAGCTCGAACATTGACGAGGAACTCAAAAAGCTGCACACCTCGGTGCACTACGGCGCCGACACGGTGATGGACCTCTCCACCGGCGGCGATATCCCGCAGATCCGCGAAGCCATCCTGCGGCACTCGCCCGTGCCCATCGGCACCGTGCCCATCTACGAGGGAATCTCGCGGGTCAAGAAGATCGAAGACCTTACCGCCGACATCATGCTGGAAGTCATCGAAGAGCAGGCGCAGCAGGGCGTGGATTACATGACCATCCACGCCGGCGTCCTGATCCAGTACCTGCCGCTGGTATCGAAGCGCATCACCGGGATCGTCAGCCGTGGCGGCGCGATTCTGGCGCAGTGGATGGCCCATCACCGCAAGCAGAACTTCCTCTACGACCGCTTCGAGGACATCGTCAAGATCTTCAAGAAGTACGACGTGTCGTTCTCGCTCGGCGACGGCCTGCGCCCCGGCTGCGTGGCCGATGCCAGCGATGAAGCCCAGTTCGCCGAACTCCGCACTCTGGGCGAGCTCACCGAGATCGCCTGGAAGCACGATGTGCAGGTGATGATCGAAGGCCCCGGCCACATCCCGCTGGACAAGATCAAGGAGCAGGTAGACGAGGAAGTGAAGCACTGCCACGAGGCGCCGTTCTACACGCTGGGGCCGCTGGTTACCGACATCGCGCCTGGCTATGACCACATCACCTCCGCTATTGGCGCGGCTATGATCGGCTGGCACGGCGCCGCCATGCTCTGCTATGTAACCCCCAAGGAGCACCTGGGGCTGCCCAACGACAAGGACGTGAAGGACGGCATCATCGCCTACAAGATCGCCGCCCACGCCGCCGACATCGCCCGGCACCGCCAGGGCGCGCGCGACCGCGACGACGCCATCAGCTACGCCCGCTACACCTTTGACTGGGAGAAGCAGTTCGCGCTCTCGCTCGACCCCGAGACGGCGCGCTCCATGCACGACGAAACCCTGGCCGACGACTACTACAAGCAGGCAGCCTTCTGCTCCATGTGCGGCCCGAAGTTCTGCTCCATGAACTACTCGGCCAAAGTGGACGAGTACAATCGCCAAGTCCATGGACTGGAAAAGAAGGACTACTCGGAGCTGGTGGAGAAGTTCGCGCCCAGCACGGAGAAGCTGGTTACGCCCACAACGAAGTAAGCACTCAGCAAAGGAGCATCCAGCACTCAGTCCTCATTCATTGTGGCTGGATGGTGTGCTGTCTTTGTGTTTTAGCACGCCTGTGAACAAGCGACCGGCGCGAAATGCGGGCGCCAAGAGTGAAGTCCCGGATCAAAGCCCCCATCATAGCCGGAGTATCCCGCCTTTCCGGGCTCCATTACAATGCGAGCGTGGGAACTCACGACCGCCTCGAGCGCGAACGCCGCGACCAGCGCTTTGCCATGCGCCTGTCGCTGGTCTTCGGTGTGGTCATGCTGGTGGGCAAGGTTGGGGCATACTTGCTCACCGGCTCGGCCGCCATCCTCTCCGATGCTGCCGAGTCGGTCATCCACGTGGTTGCCGTCTCCTTTGCCGCCTTCAGCCTGTGGCTGAGTTCGCGTCCAGCCAATCACAAGTTCCTCTATGGCTACGAGCGGATCACCTTCTTCTCCGCGGGATTCGAAGGGGCGATGATTGTGCTCGCCGCCATCGCCATCATCTACGCGGCGATCGAGAAGTGGCTGGCCGGGCTGCGGCTGGAAAACCTCGGCTTGGGCACGCTGTTCGTGCTGGCCGCGGCGGTGATCAACGCCGGGCTGGGTTGGTACCTGGTACGCACTGGGCGCCGCACGCACTCGCTCATCCTGGAAGCCAACGGCAAGCACGTCCTCACCGACAGTTGGACCAGCTTCGGCGTGGTGGGCGGCCTGTGCCTGGTGCTGGTGACGGGATGGAAGCCCTTCGACCCGCTGTGCGCCATCGCCGTGGCCTTGAACATCGTCTGGTCGGGAGGACGCCTGATCTGGCGCTCGGCCACCGGCCTGCTCGATTACTCCGATCCCGAGGTCGGACGCACGCTGCGCAACCGGCTCGATGAGCTTTCGAACGAACTCGGTGTGCAGTACCACGGCCTGCGCTTCCGCACCACCGGAAACCGCTTGCTGGTCGAAGTCCACCTGCTGTTCCCCCACGGAGTCCCGCTCGGCGAGGCGCACCGCGTCGCGACCCAGGTAGAAGAACGTCTGGTAGAGGGGCTTGATCTTCCCGCCGAAGTCATCACCCACCTGGAATCACTGGAAGACCACGCCAGCGTGCACCGGGAGGAGCATTACACGGGCAGACCGTCGTAAATGTGAAAATGTCGAGACTCAGCATGCTGCAGGTTTGTCCAGGTTAGGTCTTTACTTTCATCACCACCAATTTCCTCAGAATGTCATCCTCAGCTTGCGACCGCGTGGCTTCTTGTTTTGGGCCCGTTCTCAGGGCCGCGCGGTCGCAAGCGAAGGATCTTGGTTCTGTGATTCCCCTGACGATCGTTGGCGCTTCGCTTGCCCTCACCTCGCTCGCGCTCGGTTCGGGCTGCACTCAGGATGACGCAGCATGGGAAGTGGCAGCAGGTCCACGGCTAACTTGGACAGCCCTGCAGCATACTGCGTATCTTCAAATGTCCCGGCTAATCCTTATCCGATTGCTGCCTCAGCTTTGCCGCTGAGGGCTGGGGCTTCGGCCGAGGCGCCGGAGAACGTCGAACCACGACCTCATCTGCTGCCGGCGAGTCATCGTGCGAAGGGCGCCGAAGCAGTTGCGCGCTGCGCCGGCCGGCAGATGGTTTCCGAGTTGCAGGACGAACGGCCGGCGAGGCTTTTGCCGGCACGGAGGCGCTTGGTTTGGGCACGACAGCCGCGGGCGTCGGCGTGATGGTGGCGGCGCCGAAGGGCACGTCCTGCCTGACTAATTCGTTCTTCATCAGAGCGCCGGGCGCAAGCGGCGACGCGGGGCGGCGGTTGGCGTAGGCGGCGAAGCCTAGCAGCAGCGCGAGGCTGGCGCCAAGCGCGATGGCCACCGCCTTGCGTGGTATCGCAAGGGGCGCGCTCCGGCGCCGCATCGGGGATGGCCGCGTGCGTTCGGAGCTGCGCTGAGGCGGTTGCTGTCGCACCGGTTCGCGGGCCAGCTCTTGTTCGCGCCTGATCTCCTCCCGCTCGCGTGCCAGTTCCGCCTCCAGCTTCAGCGCGCGTTGCTCGGCGCGTCTCCGCTGCAACCCACGGACAGGGCTTTTCACGGACTGCCAGGCTCCCGCCAGCGCGGCGAGCATGAAGGCCAGCGCTTTGCCCATGCGGTTGGGCTTTTGCCGGCGTTCCGTTTCTTCCTGGTCGGCGAACTCCACCGGCCGTCCCGTGATGTCATAGGCGACTGCGATCTTAGCGGTGTGCGGATGCGCGGGCTCGGGGGCTGCGGCTGCCTCGGTCTGCGCCTGAACTGCCATGCGTTGCGATTCGACCAGCTTCTTGGCGCGGTCCACAGCTTCATCGGGCCGGCATCTGTCCAAGTTCAGCTCAATCTCCGCCGGGATGATGTGAAACTCCTCAGGCGAAGCGGTCTCGACGGTGTATCCCTGCGAAAGCAGGTACTCGGACGCGGCAATCGCGTCCTTCGGGGTGCGGGTGATGATACGCGCTAGGGGCATGCGTTCTCCGCCTTTGACCGGAAGTACGAAACAAGAAAGTCGGGGCAGGGCCGGTTACTTGTAGTTAGACGCAGGAACGCCTCGCGAGGATGGCCTCTCCAGGACACTGGCTGCCCGCGTCAAGGCGGAGGTAAGCGCCGTCAGTTGCTGCTCGGTGGCGGCGAGGTCGCCGGCATCGATGGCCTCGTTGACCCCCGGGATCACGGCAGCGGCGTATCCGGTGTAGTGGCCGGGAGCATAGATGGCGTGCCGGAACCAGGGACGCCCCGGCAGGCCGTGCGGCAGAAGCAGGGCGCGTTCGGCTTCCCGCAGGGCACGGTTCACCGCAGCAGCCTCGGCCGCGTCCTTCGGCTGTACCTGGGCGATGGCAGCGCCGGCGCGGGCGAAACGCTCCGCGGCTTCCAACGCCGTATCGAACGAGGGAGGCTTGGTGAACGTCTTCTCCGCTCTGCCCTGAGCGGTGTGGATGTAGGCCGCGATCTCCTTGCCATAGTTCTCGTAGTCGTAAGGGAGCGCGCCGGCCTCGGCAAAGCGCAACACCTCGAGGCCGAACACCCGCGCCATCTCCTGCTCGTAGGCGAAATCGGGATCGGCGAAGCGCTTGAACCACGCCAAGTCGTCGAAGGCGGAGTGATAGACCCCGTAGCTTCCGCTCGACGCTATGTCGGTAGAGGCAATCCCCAGGTGTTGCAGGAAAGGCGTGTAGTCGGAACCGCTGCCCAGGTCTCCCACGGGAACATCGGCGCGGAGTTGCACCACCGGGATGCGCCCGGAACCGGTGACATCGGGTTGCTGTGGGGTTTCGCCGGCGACACGCCAGGCCTGGTACACCGTCCCGCCCTTGGGGCTGGGGACGGCTTTGGTGACGTCGCGCAGGAACTGCTTCAGGCTGGGGACGGCGGAGGCGCCGAAGTTCGCACCCGCGACCGCCGCGTCCATGTTGAGGTAGGCGACCGCGCGATCGAGTTCCTTGGCGTGCTGTTCGGCCCACTCGGTGGAGCCCATCAGGCCGTGTTCCTCCCCGTCCCAACTGCCGAAGATGATGGTGCGCTTGGGCCGCCAGCCTGCCTTGAGCAGTCGTCCGATGCCACGCACGGCTTCCAGCATCGCCACCGTGCCGCTGCCGGGATCGACCGCGCCGTACACCCACGCGTCGCGATGATTGCCGGCCAGCACCCATTCGTCGGGATACACGCTGCCGGGCACACGGCCGATCACGTCCCAGATGCTGCGGTAGGCGTAATCCTGCTTGAGGCGCATGCGCACCCGCGCCGGACCGGGGCCGACGTGGTAGGTGAACGGCAGCGCGCCTTGCCAGTCGCGCGGCGACTCCGGCCCCGCCAGATGCTTCAGGATAGGTTCAGCGTCGGCCCAGGAGAGCGGCGTAGTGGGAACCTTCGGCATCTCGGCCTGCGGCGGCGGCGTGCGCTGCGACTGCGGCAGCCCCGGAACGGAAGCGATGCCCGGCGTGGTGGGATCGCCGGGAAGATTGAAGCTGTAGCCGATCGAGCCGCGCTGCACGCCGGTCGCCGGACGCCACGGTCCCTTGGGATAGGGATCGCCCTTGAAGTATCCGTCCTCGAGCGGGTCGGAGTACAGCAGCAGGCCGGCAGCGCCGAATTGCTGCGCCAGCAGCGCCTTCACCCCGCGATAGTTGGTGCCGTAGCGCGCGATGACGATCTTGCCGCGCACGTCGATCTTCATCTGCTCCAGGCGCTTGAAGTCCTCCATCCGGCCGTAGTTCGCGTAAACCACCTCGGCCTCGACATCGCCCGACGGCGAGAAGCCGCTGTAGGGCATGACGATGCGGGGGTCGTCTTGGTAAGGATCGCCGTTCACGCGCTCGCGGCTGGGGCCGTGCATCTTGACGCCGGGCGGGGCAACCACGTCCACGCTGATCTCGGAGGGATAGTTGATCCAGACCTTGTACTCGACGATCTCGGTCTCCAGGCCGGCCTCGCGGAACTTTTGCGCCACAAAGTCAGCCGTCTTTTTGTCCTCGGGCGAGCCGGCGATGTGCGGCGCTGCGGTGAGCACACGCATGTCTTCTTCGGCAACTTTGGGATCAGGGACGCCGAGGAACAGCTTGTCCAGATCGGCTTGGGTGTGTGGTTCGCGGGAAGCCGCAGCAGGACTCTGCCCTGGTCCGCTGATCGCTATCAGCGCGGCACACAGGCACGCCAGGATGAAACGCTTCATGGTTCTCCATGCAGAACTGAGTTCCGGGTCCCTGGAGCCAGATGCGAGGTCCCGGGCGAAGCCAGACAATTTACACCAGTGGCGTGGCATCGGGCACGCGACGCAGCCTTCGGGTAGCAGGTCAGTTTCCGGTTTGCGGACAATACGTTAGGTAATCCTCGGATCTCTCCCGATCTGCCGATTTGCGGCAGGAGGTCCGCAGGCTAACTTCCCAGGTACTTGATCAAGAGCACCTCGTTGCCTCTTTCGCTGTAGATCAACTCATCCACAAGACTTCGGGTCAATAGAATGCCGAAGCCGCCCGGCCGCAGATCATGCGCGCTCCGGTACTCCATATGGGCAGCGGGCGTGTCGGGAAAATTGGAAATGGCCGCGTGCGGCAGGAAATCAAAGGCAAAACCTTTACCGGGATCACGCACGTGGTAAATAAGGATCCGACTCGTGCGCACGCATTCTATATGGACTCTTTTTTTCGGGTCCAATTGCCCACCATGCTCAATGGCATTCAGGAGTATCTCTCGGAAAGCCGCAGCGATGTCCTCCTGCTCCTTGGGGGGCAAATCGATCTTCATCGCTCGCAAGAACTGAAGCAAGCGGTCTGCGGTGAGCATCTGGCACCGCACGCGCAGGGCGATCCACTGGGGACGCGCCGACAAGACCTCGATACCATCCTCCCAAGCCGGGAGGCTTAATGCCCGAGCAATCATGTCCGCCAGAGCCCCGGGATCGAACGGCTTGCAAAAATAGGCAAAGGCACGCTCGCGCATCGCCTCCACAATGTCATCCGCCGTGCTCTCCGACGTCATCACCACGACCTTGGCACCGGGTCTCGCCTCGTGTATTCGGCGGAGCAATTCGACGTCCTCTGCCCCTGGCGTATGCACGTCGGTCACCACTAAGTCGTAAGCCTTGGATTGAATCCGCGCCAAGGTTTCCGCCGCGTCCTTCGCTCTTTCGATAACCCATTTCTGGGCGGATGACGCTCTAACCAGGAGATCGTGGATGACTGGATCGCTCCCAATTACAAGGATGGTTTTCGAGGCTGACATTGCCGCCCTACCTCACTGATTGCTAGTTCTTGTCGCTCCCGCTGTCCTACGCAGTGCCCGGCTTGGACTCAACTGCTAAGCGGGGAGCGGCTTTCAATTATCCGGAACTGGAAGATCATCTCCTGAACCGCAGCCGGACGGGCGCTTTACTTGCGCTTGTGCAGCACGATGAAGTGCTTTGCGTGACAGTTCTTGGCAGGATTGGCGACAGCAACCCCCTTTCGGCCGCCCTTTGAAGCATGGAAATACAGAACTTCATCGAGGTTCTCCGGCAATCCTACAAATTTGGCCTTGCCATCGACGTTCGTTCCAATTTCCAGGTCGGTCTTGCGCATGCCCAGAAATCCATTGGAAATGTGGACCCGAATGGTAGCCCCATAGATGGGTTTGCCCTTCAGGTCCGTGACCGTCATCTCCACCGAGCAAGGACCTGCTTCAGCA
>JAHFUA010000064.1 GCA_023265315.1 Acidobacteriota bacterium
CAATCCTACAAATTTGGCCTTGCCATCGACGTTCGTTCCAATTTCCAGGTCGGTCTTGCGCATGCCCAGAAATCCATGGGAAATGTGGACCCGGATGGTAGCCCCATAGATGGGTTTGCCCTTCAGGTCCGTGACCGTCATCTCCACCGAGCAAGGACCTGCTTCAGCATCGACAGCTGGCACGTTATGGGGCGGGGAAATCTGGGCGAGCGCACCGCCGGAGAACAGAGCCGCCAGCGTGAGACACACCCAGAAAACACGGAACATCAATTTCATGGGGCAACGCCTGACATTCAGTCTCATCTCAGTTGCCTTGGCTGGATCATACACCGCGGACGAATCGGTCGGTACAGGATGCCCCGTTTACGGTAGCAAAGCGGGCAATCCCACTCGGTTCCGGACCTATCACGCTGCCTGGGGCAGGCGTGTTCCGTTCCGACTGCAAGAGTACAATCGCGGCTCGGCCAGGATGCTTAACGATCACCCAATGGGCCCGCTGGCACAGGGCCAAGAGCGTAGAAGGAGGATGTATGGAAGACCAAATCAAGCGTTGGCTGTTTGACCCGACGGTGGGCAAGCTGGTGGCAGCCATGGTCGGCCTCGCGATCATCTATGCAGCGAGCCGCTTTACCCAGCGCTCACTCGGCCGTTATGTGACGGGCGCGGACACCCGCTACCGCGTAAGAAAGTTCGTTACGTTTATTGCCTATCTGCTTAGTTTCGCGCTCGTTGCAACGATTTTCAGCGACCGCTTGGGTGGCCTCACTGTGGCCTTCGGCGTTGCCGGCGCGGGTATTGCCTTCGCCCTGCAAGAGGTCATCGTCAGTGTCGCTGGCTGGGTAGCTGTGTCTTTCGGTAACTTCTACTCTCCCGGAGATCGCGTCCAGTTGGGCGGGATCAGGGGCGACGTCATCGATATCGGTGTCCTGCGCACGACGTTGATGGAAGTGGGACAGTGGGTGAACGGCGATCTCTACAACGGCCGCATCGTTCGGGTGGCGAACAGTTTCATCTTCAAGGAGCCCGTATTCAATTATTCCGCCGATTTCCCATTCCTCTGGGACGAGATCACGCTGCCGGTGCGATATGGCTCCGACTGGGAATACACCAGAGGCATTCTGGAGGGTATCATCAACGAAATTTGCCGCGACTACGCCACTCAGTCGCGCGAAGCTTGGCGAAGTGCAGTGAACAAGTATCGCTTGGAAGAGGCGCGCATCGAGCCGATGATCACGCTGGTGGCGAATGACAACTGGATCGAGTTCACCGGGCGATACATCGTGGACTACAGGAAGCGCCGCTTCGTCAGGGATCGCCTTTTCACGCGGATTCTCGAAGAGGTAGACAAATCAAAGAACAAGATTCGGCTCGCTTCCGCGACCTTTGAGCTAGTCAACATGCCCCGCCTTGATGTTCAGTTCTCCGATGGAAAGGGAGGCGTTCACCCCCATTATGTCCCCTAAACTTGAGATTCGCGGTACCCTTGCATCGTCTCGAACCGTCCTGCCCAGGCGTTCGGTATTTCATGTTGAGACCAGCGGGGACAACAGCGGCAGGAGGAAACCGCCCGGCAACGGGTTGCCCTGTTATTCCGGACAGATAAAAAAGGCCCCGGGGCGGGGCCTCTAGGTTTCTTTCACTTGGCAGAAGACAAGATCAGCTAGGCTGCCAGAGTGGTCGCTGCGATTTCGTAGGTCTCCACCTTTGGAGGCCCTTGAATGATGGGATTCAGCTTCTCGAGCAACTTCGGGTACACCGACGCTTGATACGTGTCCGCGTTCCGGCGCTCATCCCAGAAGCTGATGACCAGCGCCCGATTTGAATCCATGAGCGTCACCTCATTCTTGAATCCCGCTTGCTGCCGCATAACCGGCAGAATCTGCGAATCGAACAGATGGACGAACTCCTTCTGTTTCCCATCCTTCAGCTGAAAGTGCTCGTTGCGAGTAATTTCCAATGTAGTATCCAATTCTCCCTGACAAAATGATGGTCTTTGTGAGACACTTCTTCCCTCGGCGCAGGCAGGGGTTCAACGCCTTTTCTTAAGACCGCTTTGAGTTTTATCGATGTCTTAAGTATAACAAAATAAGGATGATAAGTCAAATCTTCAATAAGATAATCGAGCGCAATCGGCTGCCGCGATTCGGCGGGGCCGAAGGCTGTTTGCGCCTTCTTGAGTTCTGCCCTTTCCTCTTCGGATGAGGATGCGCGCCCAGGCGAGGAATCTCAGCGCTGGCGCCCCCAGTCTGGATCCATGCATTTCGATTCGCCTGCCTTGTCCTCATGCCCTAGAATGGTTTCTCCACCAACCGATGAGCAACTTGCAGCCCGCACTCTCCTCACGGTCCGTCCAGTGTCGGGGAATATAGAACACAAGCATGTCCTACCCTGTGGACAGGGCAACCGAAGAAGATTCCCCGGGAGCAGGAAGAAAAGAAGGAAGGAAAAGCGCCATGATTTTTCAAAGATACCCTACAGCCAGGTGCCTTGCGGCCATCCTGGCTATTTGTTTAGGGTCTGCTCTGCTTCCCGCACAAACCCAAGCTATTCAGCCAAAGGCGCAACCTCCGGCGGACCCACAACAGGCTCAGAAGACAGGCGCTCCGGTCATGGTCAATGGCAAGCCAATTTTCTACGTGCGGGAGCGGGTTTTTTCATTCTCACCCGAGGATCGCGCCAGAGTCATCGAGGAAAAAATCCGCAAGCTTGCCAAGGAATCGCCCGCGCAAATCCAGGGAATCACGGTCGCGAATGCCGAGACCACCACGGAGATTGTCTCCGGCGAGATGGTAATCATGACCGTCACCGAGCGGGATGCCGCAGCCGCGGGCCGTCCCCGCCAGGAATTGGCCGCCGAATACGCTCAAACCATTCGCTCGGCTGCGGAGTCTTTGCGCAGAGAATTCAGCCTGAGGACGATTTCATTAGGACTCCTGTGGGCTGCTCTGGCCACCGTGGTCTTCGTATTAATCCTTAAGCTCATAGGAATTCTGTTCCCAAAACTGTACGCCAAGATCCGCTCCTGGCACGGAAAGTACATTCGTTCCATCCGCCTTCAAAGGCTGGAGCTCCTCCCTGCGGAACGCATTACCAACCTTCTGCTCTTGCTAGCTCGAGGAGCGCGGTTCGTCCTTGTGTTCGTGCTGGTCTATTTTTATATTTCGCTCGTTTTCAGTTTTTTCCCGTGGACGCGCGGCTATGCTTCAGTCCTTTTGGGTTATGTGCTGTACCCAGTTCGAACGGTGGCGGCGGAGATTGCTGCGTATCTTCCCAATGTATTCTTCGTGGCCGTTATCCTGTTGGTCGCATACTACGCGATTAAGATGGTGAAATTCTTCTTCACAGAAATCAGGAAAGGCACAATCAGCTTGCCCGGTTTCTACCCGGACTGGGCGCAGCCTACCTACAACATAGCGCGTTTCCTGATCATCGCGTTTACAGGAGTCATAGTTTTCCCCTATCTACCGGGTTCGAAGTCACCGGCCTTCCAAGGCGTGTCGATTTTTCTTGGCTTGCTCTTCTCCCTTGGCTCCAGCTCTGCGATTGCCAACATGGTGGCCGGTCTCGTGCTCACCTATACTCGCGCCTTTCAGGTAGGAGATCGAGTCAAGGTCGGTGATGCCATAGGCGATGTTACGGAGAAGACGCTGCTGGTGACGAGGATTCGAACCATCAAAAACGTGGATATCTCCATTCCCAATTCGATGGTGCTGAGCTCCCACATCATCAACTTCAGTTCTTCCGCACGAGAGACGGGGCTGATTCTGCATACTAGCGTCAGCATTGGCTATGACGCGCCATGGGAGACGGTCCATCAACTTCTGATTGACGCCGCCGGGAACACGGAACACATCCTGAACGAGCCGCAACCCTTTGTTCTCCAGACCAGTCTCGACGACTTCTATGTCACGTATGAACTGAACGCGTTCACCGACCAACCGAATAGGATGGCAACCATCTACTCGGAGCTGCATCAGAACATCCAGAATAAGTTCAACCAAGCCGGTGTCGAGATCATGTCGCCGCATTACACCTCGATCCGCGATGGAAACCAGACTACGGTTCCGGAGAACTACCTGCCGGCGACTTATCAGTCGCCTGCATTCCGGGTCTTGCGCGTCGATCCCTCAACGATCACTAGAAACGGTAAAGAGATCAAAGACTGAAAGTATCTATGTTCCAGCAGTAGCCCCGGCAACTCCCCCGCGGGCTGCGAGCAGCCCCGAATGACGGGCAAGCCGGAAACTGACCCACCACCCAGTTCCGATAGACGAACCAAGTTCCGCAAGCCTAACCAGGTGCGACCGAATGCCGCCACCGGCGCCGAGTCTGGATTGACTAACCTCAGCCCCCAGCCTAACATCCCATTACTCTCAAGGCGGCCCCCTTGACCGGCCAGACGATCGCCCATTACCGGATTCTGGACAAGCTGGGGAGTGGCGGCATGGGAGAGGTGTATGGGGCGGTGGACGTGCGCCTGGGGCGCAGCGTCGCCGTCAAGTTCCTCTCCGAGCGCCTGGCCAGCGACCGCAACGCGGTGGACCGCTTCCAGCTCGAAGCCCGCGCCGCCTCCTGGCTGAACCATCCCAACATCTGCACCATCTACGACATCGGCGAGTACAACGGCGCGCCTTACATCGTGATGGAGATGCTGGAGGGCGGCAGCCTGCGCGGCCGCATCCAGCAAGGTCCGATGCCCAACGACCAAATGCTCGACATCGGCATCCAGATCGCCGACGCGCTCGACGCCGCCCACACCAAAGGCATCATCCACCGCGACATCAAGCCGGGAAACATCTACGTCACCGAGCGCGGCCAGGCCAAGATCCTGGATTTCGGCCTGGCCAAGCTGGCGGCCGAACGCCGCCGCATGGCCTCGCAGCCGGTGAGCGCTACCGGAGAGCCGCTCAGCGACGTCAGCGACGACAGCCTGACCAACGCTGGCATCATTCCCGGCACCACCTTCTACATGTCGCCCGAGCAGGCGCGCTCGGAGGAGCTTGACGGCCGTTCCGACATCTTCTCCCTCGGCGTGGTGCTCTACGAGATGGCCACCGGCAAGAAGCCTTTCGCCGGCAAGACCGCCTTCCTCACCATGGAGGCCATCCTCAACGCCAAGCCGGTCTCGCCCATCACGCTCAATCCCAAGCTGCCGGAGGGTTTCGAAGAGATCGTGGGGAAGACGCTGGAGAAGGACCGCGAGCATCGCTACCGCGCGGCCGCGGAACTGCGGCACGACCTGCAACGGCTGAAGCAGGAAAGCGACAGCGCGGCGGCCATCGCTGCGCATCCCGGTGGTCTGCCGCGGCGCACCTTTCGCCGCGCCAGCCTGAAGCACACCTATCTGCAGCTCGCCATCGCCAGCCTGCTGGTGGTGACGCTGGCGGCGCTCACCGCGTGGTGGGCGCGGCATGGAAAAGCCGTGGTCTCCGGACCCGCGCCCAACAATACCATCGCCATCTTGCCCTTCCAGAACCTGAGTGGCGATCCCGCCAACGACTATCTGCGGCTGGCGCTGGCCGACGAAGTCTCCACCGTGCTGACCCACACCCGCTCGCTGGCGGTGCGGCCCATGTCGGCCACCCAGAAGTACACCGGCAAGGAAATAGATATCCGCAAGATCGGGCGCGACCTGCACGTGGCCAACCTGCTCACCGGACATTACGTGCGCCAGGGTGACAAGCTCCTGGTCACACTGGAAGTCGTGGAGGTGAAGGACGAGCGGGCGTTGTGGCAGGGCAACGTCACGGCCGCGGCCAACGACATGATTGCGTTGCAATCGCAATTGTCGTCCCAGATCGCGCAGGGCCTGCTGCCGGCGCTGGGCAGCACGTTGGGTGGCCTGGAAAGCGCCACCAAACCCAAGAATGCCGAGGCTTACGATCTGTATCTGCGCAGCGCCGCCGTTCCGCACGATGTCGGCCCCAACCGGCAAGCGATCGCCAATCTGGAAAAGGCGGTAGGCTTGGATCCCACCTATGCGCCCGCCTGGGAGGCTCTGGGAATCCGCTACTACTACGAAGCTTCCTACGCCGGCGGCGGCGCGACCATGTTGGACCGCTCCGACGCCGCGTGCCAGCGGGCCATCGCGCTAGATCCCAACCTCATAACCGCCGGCGCCCAGTTGGCGCAGAACCGCGTGGAGCGCGGCAACCTGGCTCGCGCTTACCAGGACGCGCAAGACCTCATCCGGCGGCGTCCCGACAGCGCGGAAGCCCATTTCACGCTGTCCTACGTCATGCGTTACGCGGGATTCCTCGAGCACTCTACCCAGGAGTGCGATGTCGCGCTGGGGCTCGATCCCGGTTACTACCGTCTGCGCTCCTGCGCGGTTGCGTTCTTCGAACTGGGCAACACCGACCGCGCCATGGACTACTTCCGCTTGGACCCGAACTCCGAATGGGGCCGCGCCCACTTGCCTGCCATCCTGCTGCGCGCGGGCAAGATCGACGAAGCCGAGGAAGCCATCAGGAACATGCCCGACCTCCCCATCTGGTTTAAGGGCCTGCTGTCGCAGTGCGTGCACAGCGGAGGGGTGACCGCGGGACAGAACATCGACACCAAGACGCAGGCGGCACTTTTGGGGCTGCGCGATCCTGAACTGGTGTACTACCAGGGGTCCCTGATGGCGTTCTGCGGCAACCAGGATCTGGCCGTGCGCATGATCGCGACCGCCATCCAGCGCCACTACTGCGCCTACTCCGCCCTGGAGCTCGATCCTTTGCTGGCCAGCCTGCGCGATACCTCCGAATTCCGGCGGCTGCGCGATGCCGGCACCAAGTGCCAGCAGGATTTCCTGCTGGCGCGCACGCGCAAGAACCCGTAGCACGTAGCCCCGCGGTCCACCATCCCGACGATGAATGTTGTTGAGCCGAGGCGGGCGGCGACTCCACCGTTGGCATCATGAGCGGGACTTGTCTCCTGCGGCAGCGCGGAGAGCCTCCATGCCGGCGCCCTTGTCGGAAGAAGGCTGGTAGCCGCGGGTCTCGGCGGATCCCGCCGCCGCGGTCTCGCGCAGCGCTTCCCGCGCCTTGCGCACCAGGTACCTCCCTTTGCCGGTGAGATAGACGGCGAGGATCTCCGCCACCTCATGGAGTAGCACGCGCTCCTCCGCGCTCCACCCGTGCCCGGGCGCAAGCTGCACCCGCAGGCTGCCCAGGGTACGACCGGCGATCTTGATGGGAACGCTCAGTTCCGGTCCCGGCTGGCTCGCGACCGCTTGCGGCCCGCTGAAGGCGCGTGGCACTTCCCGCCCGTTGACCACCAGGAAAATGCCCGCGCGCTCATACTTGCGGCTGTCGCAAAGCAGCTTGAGGATATGCGCCAGTGCGGACGGCGGACGCGGTGAAGGCTTGTCGGTCGCGATCAGCCGCTTGACCTCGGTGACGACGTTTCTCGGCGAACGATAGGTTTTCAAGGCTGTCCCTGGCGTGCTCGACGGGGTTGGGAGCGGCTAGTTTAACCGCCGTCTCCCACAGGGTCAACGATTGCCGTGAAGATGGGGCATGCGCTGCGATTGTGGCGCAACCGCCCCTGTGGTCACGGCGGGCGAGAGCGCCTGCCCCACGTGATCTCTTCTAGAACTTCCTTGACCACTCCTTGGGCCAGCGTTCGATCACCACTTTCTGGTCGGTGTAGAACTCGACCGCATCGCGGCCCTGGCCGTGGAGCACGCCCAGGAAGCTGTCCTTCCAGCCGCTGAAGGGGAAATAAGCCATGGGGGCGGCCACGCCGATGTTGACGCCGATGTTGCCCGCGGGCGCTTCGTAGCGGAACTTGCGAGCGGCACCGCCGCTGGAGGTGAAGATCGAAGCCGCGTTGCCGTAGGAGCTGCGCGACAAGATGTCGATTGCCTGCTCCACGCCGTCGGCGTGCACCAGGCTGAGCACCGGCCCGAAGATCTCGGTCTGCGAGAGCTCGCGGTCGGGCGCGACGCCGTCGAGGATGGTGGGCCGCACGAAGTTCCCCGTCTCGTGGCCGGGCACGCGCGGATTGCGGCCGTCGAGCAACACCTTGGCGCCCTCACTGGCGCCCTTGGCGATCAGGCCTTCGATGCGCGCTTTGCTCTCGCGGGTGATGACCGGTCCCATCTGCACGCCGTCATCGAGGCCGAAGCCGACGCGCAGCGAGCCGGCGGTTTGGGTGATGGCGTCGCGGAAGGTGCGCTGGGCTTCGCCCACGGTCACGGCCACCGACACCGCCAAGCAGCGCTGGCCGGCACAGCCGAAGGCGCTGTCGCTGACGATCTGGGTGGTCATGGCCATGTCGGCGTCGGGGAGCACGACCACGTGGTTCTTGGCGCCGCCCTGAGCCTGCACGCGTTTGCCGTGCGCGGCGGCGGTCGAATAGACGTACTTGGCGACCGGCGTCGAGCCCACAAAGCTGATGGCACGGACCTTGGGATGCGAAAGCAGCGTATCCACGGCAGCCTTGGTGCCGTTCACCAGGCTGACCACGCCCGCGGGCAGGCCGGTCTGCTCGATGATCTCAAAGGCGCGGCGGATGCTGACCGGGACCTTCTCCGAGGGCTTCAGGATGAAAGTGTTGCCGCAGGCGATGGCGAAGGGCAGGAACCAGAACGGCACCATTACCGGAAAGTTGAACGGGGTGATGGCGGCGACCACGCCCAGCGGCTGACGGATGGTCATCTCGTCAATGCCGCGGGCCACGTCTTCCAGGATGTGTCCCTGCATGAGCATGGTGATGCCGCAGGCGACTTCGACGCTCTCGACGGCGCGGCGCATCTCGGCGCGCGACTCGCCGATGGTCTTGCCGTTCTCCAGCGTGATCAGGCGCGCCAGCTCTTCCAGGTACTCTTCCAGGAGCTGCTTAAGCTTGAACAGGTACTGGATGCGCTCTTCCGGCGGCGTGCGGCGCCACTCAGGGAAGGCGGCAGCGGCGGCTTCGATGGCGTCCACCACCTCGCGCCCCGGGCTCACCGGGACTTCCGCCAGCAGCTCATTGCTCGCGGGATTGACGACTTTGAGGAACTCCGTGGCGGCGGAATTCCTCCATTGCCCGCCGATGTGGTTCGGAAGCTGAGTGGTGTGCGCTTGAATTGTGCTCATGGGAGCTCCTTATGGTGGAGTTGGATGGAATGCAAGAGACCTAGCAAGCTACGTCTCCACACCTCACCCGGCGAGGCTCAAATGATAGTACAAACCGGCTGCGGAGACGGCAGACGATTTATAGCAGTATTCAAATCTGGGGCAAGGCTTCGCAGCGGTCGATCACTGCTGCCACTCCAATTTTCTGGTTCGGCTTGTCCTCTTCAACCCGCACCACGGTGGCCTGGCAGCACACCCATTGGCAGCTGAACTGCGGCAGTTCGGGAGGCATCATGAGCACGATCTCGAGTTTTGAGTTCTCCTCCACCTTGGCCTGGGTGAAAAAGAAGAGGCCGCGGGAGCTGATGTTCTTGAGCTCCACCTGGGCGCGGCCGGAGCCGCGGAAGCTCACGCTGGCCGGGAGCTGCCAGGGCACTCGCTTGCCCGCACGTTTTTCCGGTTTTGGCTTAGCCATCAATCACCCCGCGGGAAGGGCCGCTGCCCACCATCATAATCGAGGATCGGGCGCCGGCTCATCCCTCCACCGAGCCGAAGGTACCCCGGCCTTGGACCCCCGGGTCAGAAAAAACGGTTTTGTTCTGAATTCAGAACAAGCGCGGGTTTCCGTCGCCTGGTAAGGCCGACTAGTCACCCTCAACGAGGTTGAAAACCGCACTAAAAAGCAGGAAATCGCCGCCGGTGTGTGCCGCAGGAACCCGCTCAAGGCCGCTAAAATCGCGGGGTTACGTTGTTCCCCGACATCGCGTCGCGGTGGCTAGCCCTTTGTTCTGATTTCAGAACAAAGGGGCACGACGCCAGAGAGATTGCTTTATTTTTAGGGCAGTGGTGTGCTAGAAAACGGATACAGGGAGCGCGTCAACATGTTACCAGCCGGTCAACGTTTACGCGGACTGCGGGAAGAACTGGGACTCACCATCCGGGATGTAGAAGCAGCGAGCGGGCGCATCGCGGCCCGCCACGGCAGCGATGATTTTGCCATCTCTCCCAGCCGGCTCTCCGATATCGAGACCAAGGGCATCCTGCCCAACATTTACCGGCTGTATTCCCTTTCGGTGATCTACCGCCGGGATTTGCGTGAGTTCTTCGTCTGGTACGGCATCGACCTGAACGAGACGGCTGCCGACATGGCGCTTTCGGAGCCTCCGAAGTCTCACATTACAGAGACCTTGGATAGCGTGATGGCGGTGAACGTGCCGGTCCGGCTGGATCCCGGATTCGACCCTCGGCGGACGGCCAATCTAGGGCGCATGATCGAGCGCTGGGGCCTGGTGCCGCTGGCCCACCTGTCGCAGTTCACCGCCACCAAGTACACCTATGGCTATATCGGCAGCGAGGACTTCACCATGTATCCGGTGCTGCTGCCGGGATCGTTCATCCAGGTGGATGAATCGGCCAACACCGTGGTGGAGGGCGGTTGGCGTTCGGAGTATGAGCGGCCTATCTACTTCGTGGAAATGCGGGATGGGCACACCGCCTGCTGGTGCTCGCTGAGAGGCGACTACCTCATCCTGCAACCCCACCCGCTGTCGCCGGCGCCGGTGCGCATGCTGAAGCAGTCGCACGACGTTGAGGTCCTGGGACAGGTGGTAGGCATTGCCATGCGGCTGGACGGCTGGCGCCCGGTTGCCAGCCGGGAAGCTCCGGCTAGCGGAGAAGCGACAAAAGCGCCGCGACGACTGAATTGAAGTGGGCCTGGGAACCCCCGCCCAGGTTCGGAGGCATCAGCGAGCGCGGATCCCGCAAGACCGTTTCCAGATACTGCCTGACGTCGGAGCGCTGGGCGGCAGCCGAGCGCGTCACATCCTCCACGAGCTTGCGCAAGGGCGTGCGCAGCACCTGCAGGAACAGCCCGCGATGCACTTCCGCCACCGTGCGCTGCATCCCCTCCTCGCCATAGACGCGCGTCAGGCCCCAGTGCACATACCTGCCGTTCACCCGTAACTCCGCCACATAGCCCAGCTTGCCCAGCAGCCCGGGGATGTTGGCCAGCGTGCGCTGGAAGAAGTCGTCCTTGATCGGCAGCAGGGTCACGTCTGTTCCAACTTCAGAAAATCGGACGCCCACACGATTTCCGGCACAGCCGTCCGCCGAATCGGCAGATTCGAGGCTGCAAGTTTACTTCGCCGACGAGGAGAGTTCCCATGAAAAAACTCTAGTGCATGTACTGCCGCTGGGTGTAGCCCTGCTGGGTTCGGTATCCAGCGCGTTTGCGTCGCCGACACGGTATTCTCGCAGGTCAACAGCGCCGCTTATAGCTGCGCCTTGCTGATCTGGCTTTGCTATCTGCTGGCGCCGGAGCCGGCGCCGCAACACATGGGTGTGGTTTCCCATAACGATCTAGAGAAGTGGAACCAGGCCTTACTGGAAATACTCGAACCATGATGACGACTCTCTTACTTATCGCACTTGCCGTGGTGGCCGTCCTGGCGCTGGTCCGGGCCGCCCGCCGACACTACCAACCGGTGCCCGACCTGCAGGTATTGGAGGAGTACACGCGGCCGGTGGACCTGGCCGCCCTCCGCAACCTGATCGATCCAGCCGAAGAGGACTACCTGCGCGAACACCTGCCCGCGGACAAGTACCGCGCCATCCAACGGGAGCGCCTGCGCGCTGCGCTCGAGTATGTGCAGCGCACTGCCTACAACGGCGCCATCCTGGTGCGCGTGGGTGAAGCCGCACGCCGCAACCCCAACTCCGAGGTGGCGGCGGCCGCACGCGAGCTGGTAAACAATGCCATGCGGCTGCGAATGAACGCTAGGCTCGCTATGGTGGTGCTCTATGAACAGATTGTTCTGCCGGATGTGCGGATCTCGGTCGGCCAGGTCACAGATACTTACGAGAACCTGACCCAGGGGCTCGTGCGACTGACTCGTCTGCAGCATCCGGTATACGCCGCCCGCGTCTCGTCCTCGATCTGAAGCGGTCGCCCATGCCGACGCCCGTGTTCGTTCCGCGTCTTGGGTGTGTCTAGTCCGCTCCCTTTGCATTCAGCCTGTCAGCTCCCCCATTTGTGAAAGCGCGCCGCGCGGTTGCCGGGAAACTCCGGCGTCCCCACTTTCCTCGCTGTCGTCCCGTCGGCGTTGGGCAGGATCTCGCGCAGACACCAATCGATCCGTCTGACGGCCTGGCGGATATCCTCAATGGCGTTCGAATCTGCGATGGACAGAACCGAGCGGCTGACGATCACCTGCAAGGCATTGCGGATGTGGTGGTTCATATCGGCAACAATGCCCATGAGCTGTCTGTGTCGTTCCAGCTCACGCTCATGTTTTACCTGTTGCATGATGCCCAGCGCGAACACCAGCGCACTGAGCAGGAAGTTGTCCAGGAGCGTGGCCTCGCGGCGCAGGCCACGGCGCGCAAACCAGGCGTCGATCCAATACACGGCCGCGAAGATCACGCTGGCCGAGAAGGCCGCCCATTTGAAGCGCAACGTTCCGGCAAGCACCCCACGGGGGCCCCGATCCAAGGCTGGCGGGCGCGGCTGAGAGACCATCATGTGCGAACCTCCGCGGCTGGCGCTTATATCCTACCGTGCGCCACATAAAGAAATGTAAAGCGCGGTAAATTCTGCATGATTGGTCCAGCCAGAATGGGATTCGACTAGAAGGTGAACGCCAGCCCGCCCCGGATGGAGCGTGAGGACTGCACCAAATACAGCGTCTGCCCGTCCTGCCCCAGCACGGGGACATACCCCTGCGCCAGAAGGTTGCGCAGGTCGAGCAGCGCCTCCATGTGGCCGGGAACGAACGAGACCGGAAGCGGCTGGCGGAGGAAGAGGTTGAGATAGGGGTCCGATTCGCCGGGAGAGGCGTTGAACATGTCCACCGGGGTCAGTGCGGGTCCGCTGGTCCATTTGTAGGAAGCGATCCAGTGGGTCTTGCAGTGGGGGACGCCGCCCGCGAGCTTGATGGCGGCCGCATGCCGGTGCTCCACCCGCAATAACGCCCGCGCCTCCTGCCAGGAGATGCCGGAACCGGGCAGGGCGATAACGCCGCCGTAGCCGTAGTCCAGGGTTCCCGTCAGGTTAGGCAGGAACCTGCGTTCGGCCACCACCCGCAGACCCTGGGTCGAGAGCTCGCCGCCGTTGTAAGTGAAGGTGCCGGAGTAAACGTCCGGCAGAAATTCGCTTGAATCCGCGGTCACTTCGCCCACGCCGACCAAGGCCGCATCGCGGACATGGTCGGAATAGGCTGCGACTTGCACACGGTTGTTGCCGAGGCGGCGAGAGACCGAGAGTTCATGGTGCTGGGCGTGCTCCAACAGGGCGCGGTCGCCGCGCATCGAAACCCGCGGCCCCGACTCGCTCAGGTCGGCGGGGGCGGTATCGAAGCCCTTGGCCAGCCGGGTGTTGGGTTGCGACGTCGCATAGCGGTACTGAAGCACGGTATTAGGCGAAAGGTGCACGGCAGCCGAACCGTGAGGACGGAAAGCCGTCACCCGTCCCCGGAAGTCGATGGCCTGGAATTCACCCCCGAAGTTGAGTTCGATGAGGTCGGCGAGCGTGATCCCATCCGCGACCGAAAACGCCAGCGCATCGAGGGCGCCGTCGTGCTGCACGGCATCGGGCATGGCAAAGCGGCGCACCGTCAAGGCCAGCTCGGGGCGGGAGCCATCCGCCATCTGATGCGAGTAACCTGCCCGCACCACGGCTGCCGGGGTGCCGCTGCCGTAGCCCACGTTGCCGCCGAGCGTCAGAGTCCCGGCGGAAAAGATGGACTGATCGAGGCGGAACTGCGTGGTCATCTCGGCAGCGCTGCCGAAGCCCTCATTCTCGGAGCCGGCGATGAAGGACACCTGCGCCTTCAGGGTGCGGTCTTTGCTCTTGGCGGCAACGCCGTCGTCGAGCACGCGCAGGATGGGGCGGCTGGTGACCGTGCGCAGGGTCCACTTCCAATCGTCGTCCTGTTGGGGAGAAGTACGGCGCGGCGGCACCCACTGCACCGCTTCGAACAGCGTGGTTAGAGTGAGATTGACGATGAGGTTCGCGCCAGCCCGCAGGGCTATGTTCTCCCGCAGACTCGGCATATAGGAGAAAGCTGAGGCCTTGACCTGGTAGGCGCCGGCGGACAGGCCAGAAGCCTTGTAATAGCCCCGCGCGTCGGTAAACACGGTGCTGCCCTGCGGAGCCTGGGGCGAGACAATCTCCACCGCCACGCCCATCTGTGGCACACCGCTCGAGTTCTTTACATACCCGGAGATTGAGCCCGGCACCGCGGCGGCATACGCCGACACCGCCACCATGACCAGCGCCAGCAAGCACCCGAGTTTTCGCGCCATCCTCTACCACCTCCCCCGAGAGAACGCGGTCAATTCCTTTGCGGTGAATGTGGCCGCGTGTAATTCTATGTCCTAAGATGCAGAAAAGGCAAGGCTCTACGCTTGCGTGGCTGCCGCCAGTTGCGAACGGCAGGGGGTGGCAGCCTCGGCAGCGCACCCACTTTCGCAGGTGCGAACGGCTCCGGCCACCCCATATAATCGAAACAGAGCGGGTCTGAAAGACTCGTTTATATTCGGGGCCCGCCTCAGTCGGCCCATCCCAGGCGGCGGCCGGGTGCAGGAAACTTTCTATGGCAATCTGGCGTATCTTTAAAAAAGGGATGCCCATACCTGCGGGGCGTGCACGCGAGGGATGGCCCCCGCCCTGCAAGGCGCACAGCCATCCGTGTGCAACCGGCGGAGCGCATACCATGGACTTAGAGGAATCATGAACTGGAAGAAGGTCGGCATCATCGCGGGAGCGGTCATCGTGCTCGGCTCCGTGGTGGGATTCACGGTGTACCAGAGCCGCAAGAACGTAGTCGCGGTGCAGAGCGGGCGCGTGGTGCGCGAAGATCTTGCCAGCGTGGTGACTGCTTCCGGCGAGGTCAATCCCAAGACCTACGTCAACATCGGAGCGAACGCCTTCGGCAAGATCACGCACCTCTACGTCAAGGAAGGCGACAAGGTCAAGCGGGGACAGTTGCTGGCGCAGATCGAGAACGTGCAGCCGGCGGCGGACGTCTCGGCCATGCAGGCATCGCTGCAAGCCGCCCATGGAGACGCCGCCGCCGCCGATGCTGCCTACCATACGGCCGTCGCCGACCTGGCCCGTGCCAAAGCCGACGCCGAGCAGAAGAAGCTCGATTATGAACGCGCCCAGGGCCTGTTCAAAGACCAACTCATCTCCAAGCAGGATTACGACGCCCGCAAGGCTGCCTGGGAAGCTTCGGCCAGCGGCCTGGTGCAGGCGCAGGCGCGCATCGTGCAGACCAAGGCGCAGCAGGACGCCTCGCATGACCGCGTCAAGCAGGCGGCCGCCAACCTGACGCACGCCTCCGACGTGCTGCAGAAAACCATCTACACCGCTCCTTTCGAAGGCACCATCACCAACCTGCCGGTGCGCGAGGGGGAGACAGTGGTCATCGGCATCCAGAACCAGCCGGGCAGCACGCTGATGACGCTGGCCGACATGTCGGTCATCACCGCCGAGGTCAAAGTGGACGAAACCGACATCGTCAGCGTGAAGCTGGGGCAGCCGGCCGCAGTCACCATCGACGCCATCCCCAACAAGGTGTTCAAGGGTCACGTGAGCGAGATTGGGCAGAACGCCATTGTGCGCTCCACCGGGGTAGCCACTTCGCAGACGCTGGCCAGCAGCCAGGAAGCCAAGGACTTCAAGGTCAAGGTCACGCTCGACGATCCGCCGCAGAACCTGCGGCCTGGGCTCTCCACCACCGCCAAGATCACCACCGCCACGCGCTCCGGCGTGCTGGCCATCCCCATCCAGGCGCTGACTATCCGGCAACGCGCCGACCTGGAGCCGAAGACCAAGGCCAAGGGAGCGGTCGAGGCGGCGCCGCCCTCGGCCACGCAAGCGAAAAAGAACAAGGAAGAGATCCAGGGAGTGTTTGTGATTCGTGACCGGAAGGCGGTCTTCGTGCCGGTGGAGACCGGCATCACGGGTACGACCGACATCGAGGTCACCAGCGGGCTCAAGCCGGGGGATGAGATCGTGGTGGGCAGTTACAAAGTCTTGCGCACCCTCAAGAACGAAGCCCCGGTCAAGATCGATAACACCGTTAAGAAGCCGGAAGAGTCATAACCGAATGAGGGCACGAGCGTCTAAGAGGAGTCAGGGAGTCAGGGAGTAGGGAGTAGGGAGTAGGGAGTAGGGAGTCAGGAGACAGCAGAATGTCCACTGAAGTCGCCACCATCAGCGAGAAACCCGCCGCCCCGCCGTCCAACTGCATGATCTGCACCGAAGACCTGTGGAAGACCTACGACATGGGTTCGGAGCAGCAGGTGCATGCGTTGCGCGGGGTGGACTTGCGCATCGACCGCAATGAGTACGTCGCCATCATGGGGCCCTCGGGGTCAGGCAAGTCCACGCTGATGAACCTGATCGGCTGCCTGGATAGTCCCACCAAAGGACGCTACTGGCTCAATGGACAACTGGTCAGCGAGCTGGACGATGACCAGCTGGCGCGCATCCGCAACAAAGAGATCGGCTTCGTGTTCCAGACCTTCAACCTGCTGGCCCGTGCCACCGCACTGCACAACGTCGAGCTGCCGCTCATCTACAACGGCACGGCGGCCGAGGAACGCATCGAGCGGGCCAAGGGGGCGCTGAAAGCCGTCGATCTCGAGGACCGCATGATGCACAAGCCCAACGAGCTCTCCGGCGGCCAGCGGCAGCGTGTGGCCGTCGCGCGGGCGCTGGTCAACAATCCCGCCATCATCCTGGCCGACGAGCCCACCGGAAACCTGGATTCGCAGACCGGCAACGAGATCATGGCCCTGCTCGACCGGCTGCACCAGCAAGGCAACACCATCGTGCTGGTAACGCACGAACACGACATCGCCGAGCACGCCCACCGCGTCATTCACCTCAAGGACGGCAAGGTCGCCGGCGACGAGCGCAAGAAGTAGCCTGTAGAGTCGTTGCTCGCCACGTCTCGGAGACGCAGCTGCGCCTCTACAGACAAACGCTCGCACTGATCGGCAGTACCCTCCTGCACAAAGGCCGCCTTTTCCTGTTGCCTTCGATGCGAATTTTCGATTTCTCCGTGGATATACGAGCTGGTATTGTGCTTCCCCTCATGTTCTGCGAGATCCACAGACTGTGTATGTGTTGTTCTTGCGCGTGTCCTTGTGACATGTGCGGAAGCGGTTTGTGGGTTTTGCGAGGAGCGCATCCAACGCTTACCAGTTAAGCACCAATTCTGAGCAGTTCCTCAAGCGGCCCACGATCTTCGCGATCGCGGGCCGCTTTGTTTTTGCGAGGAAGGCTAATCAATAAGGAGGAGTGATGAATTCCCAAGAGCTAAAAGAGAACCGCGCAAACCGTGCCTCGACCCAAACCCGCACGCCCGTTCGCCTGGCCGTGATTGCCGTGGCTTTTCTGCTTTCGGCGACGGCCGGCCTATTGGCGCAAAACCTCAACTGGGAGGGCCAGACGGGAGCATTCGTCACGCCCTTTGCGTACACCAGTTCCTCTCCCGCTAATGGCTTTGGTCACCCCGCAGTGAGCTTCCACTATCTGAATACCGGTGAGGTGATCGGAAATAACTTCCAGGTCTCCATAACGATCGGCTTGCTAAAAAAGATCGAAGCTGGCTACACCCGGTCGTTCAACGCGGCGGGCAGTACGCCCGGGCTGAGTCCCTTGTTCGAAGGAGGATTCAACACCTTCCACGCC
The DNA here is from genome assembly GCA_023265315.1 of Acidobacteriota bacterium. Classification (GTDB taxonomy): domain Bacteria; phylum Acidobacteriota; class Terriglobia; order Terriglobales; family Acidobacteriaceae; genus JAHFUA01. The sequence continues at coordinate 17,749 of JAHFUA010000064.1, forward strand.
AAGGCGAACCTCCTGCCGGAAAATGCATGGAAGACAAGTTACCTGCCGGCAATCTCTGCGGGGTTTGTGGTGCGGTCCCAGGTCCGGCACGTGGGCGGAGTGATCAACGGCGCTGATACCACGAATGGCGATGCCTACCTGGTGGCAACCAAAACCATCACGCAAGTGAAGAAACTTCCCATCGTCCTCAACTTTGGCGGGAAAGCGACCAATGCTGCTGTCTTCGGTATTGCTGGCAATGCCGCGGCCTGGCAGGGAAGGCTGTTCGGAGCGGCGGGTTTTGTGCTGCCAGGCCCTGTGAAGAGCAAGCTGGTGGTGGGCTCGGAATTTGCTCAGCAACCCCATCACATCCAAGACCTGCCTGGGGCGACCTTGGCTACCACCCTGACCTACTTCGTCCGGGTACTCCCCAACCCTGAACGTCCAGTCAATGTGGATTTTGGGATTGCACAGGCGGCGGGCAGGGTGCTGCCTGGCGCGGATGTGCACGCCAGAGCTCAGTTCGCAACGGGGATCTCGTATCGCTTTTGACCAACGGCCTCTCGGTGCCAGGGCATCCCGCAGCGGCGCTCTTGCTCTTGTCCCTGCCGGTAACGCCGTCCCCACTCCGAAGTAACCTCGACTATTCCGGCCTTTGCGGGAGGGCCCAGCAGATGTAAGCTGTGCTAATCGAAACTATGCCAGGCATACGCCAATCGGTTCGCGAGTACATTGCCTCGGTCTTCGAGCGGGACCCCGCGGCCAAGTCCTGGATCGAAGTCCTGCTGTGCTACCCGGGTCTGCACGCCTTGTGGGCGCATCGCGTGAACCACTGGCTGTGGACGCACCGGCTGCGGTTGCTGGCGCGCTTCCTCTCCCAAGTTGCGCGCCTGCTGACGGGCATCGAGATCCATCCTGGGGCGCAGATCGGCCGCCGTTTCTTCATCGATCACGGCATGGGTGTGGTCATCGGCGAGACCACCATCGTCGGGGATGATGTGACGCTGTACCAGGGCGTGACCCTGGGCGGAACCGGCAAGGAGAAGGGCAAACGCCACCCAACGCTGCGCAACAACGTGGTGGTGGGAGGCGGAGCCAAGATTCTGGGCAATATCACCATCGGGGAGAACTGCCGCGTGGGAGCGGGATCGGTGGTGTTGAACGATGTCCCGGACAATTCCACCATCGTGGGTGTCCCCGGGCATATCATTTTTCGCGACGGGAAGCGGGTGGTCATTACCGATCCGAAGGAAATAAGGGATCCGCTGTCGGATGCCCTGGCGGCGCTTGCCAGTCAGGTCCAGAAGTTGGAAGACACGGTCAAGGAGCTGACCCGCGAAAGGGATGAGGCCGCTGGCAAGCAGAATATCTCGATCGTAGGTACCAAGACCGGATAGGCTGCCGGGAACCCCTCGGATCTCCGGCGATGAGCGTAAGCAGCTAACTGCAGATCTTCCACAAAAACCTGCCGCCGAGAATCGTACCTGCATGGAGCAATAAGAAAGGTTTCTCCTGGGAGGCCCTGCTGAAGAAATCGGAGGATCACTCTTACTGCGCCGCGCCGCCGCTTTGCGTCTCCGAGGTGCGGCTGGCGTTGGTGCTGGGTGTCGCGGCGAAGAAGTTGTGGTCGTAGAGGCTGCGGTACATGCGCCCGGCAATCTCCGC
>JAHFUA010000065.1:0-7644 GCA_023265315.1 Acidobacteriota bacterium
CATGGTCGCGGCCAGGTGAAAAAGTTCCTTGGTTCCGCGCTTGCGCACCATGGTCTCGAAAAGCTGGAACAGCGGCGACTGGCTGGTGTGCTGCTTGAAGGCCCTGATCTTCTCTTCCAAAAATTCGGGTCCGATCTCGATGGTCGCTGTCACTGGGGCAGGGGAAACCGGCTGCCGGTCCGGCAAGGTGAAGAGCGTAGTTGCGTAATAAAGCTTCTGGACGCGATGGGGCGTGAGGCCATTCTGCAATTGCTCGGGGAAACGGTTGTTGCGTCCTGCCCAGTGATAGGCCAGCGTGGTGAACAGCGAGGCCATGGAGTGGTCGGGATGTGCGGTCACGGCGCCTTCCGGCCCGATGGTCACTATGACGTGCGGGCGGATCTGGCGGATGCGCTCCACCAGTTCTCCCACCACCGCAGGGAAGTCCACGCGGTCGAGCCCGGCGTCGGGATGATCGAGCACCTCGCCGCGAGCGATCTTCAGCACCCGGCACGAGGCTTGGAACTCCTGCCGGCGCATCGCCGCCAGTTCCTTGTCCGAGCGCGCGCCGCCGCGATGCGTGGCCGCCTGGCCAGGAGTCAGGCAGATGACGTGGGTCTCGACGCCTCGTGAGGCGCAGAGCAGCAGCGATCCGCCGAATCCTCCGGCTTCGTCGTCCGGGTGAGCGGTCACGCAGAGCAGCCGTAGCATCAAGTCCTCGACATGTAGATGGCGCTCAGTCGTCGGCGGATGCGGTGGAAGTGATGCACTCGTCGGCCCCCATCTCCAGAGCGGCTTCCGCCGCCGCTTCCGCCGGCGAAGCCTCGCCCAGCATGAATTCCAGCACCTCCTGCGGCGAGGCCGAATTCCACACCGGCTCGAAGGACTGGCGATGCAGCGGCGAAGGCCCATACTGGCGCAGCGCGCTCACGTGCTGGCGCGTGTAATAGCCCTTGTTGGAGGCCAGACCGTAGGTCGGGAACACCGGGTCCCACTCCCGGATCATGCGGTCGCGTTCCACCTTGGCGATGATGGAGGCGGCGGCGATGGAGGCGGAGAGCGCGTCGCCGTGGATGATCGGGGTTTGCGGGCAGGAGAAGTCGATGCGCAGGGCGTCGATGAGCAGGTGGTCGGGCGGCGGGGCGAGCCGGGAGACGGCTTCCACCATGGCCAGGCGCGAGGCTTGGTAGATGTTGATCTGGTCGATGCGCGCCGCGTCCACGGCCGCGACCGACCAGGCGATGGCGTGCGCCCGTATGCGCTCGGCCAGCAGCTCGCGGCGCTCGGCAGGCAGCAGCTTGGAATCGCGCAAGCCGCGGATGCGGTGGCCGGGGTCGAGGATCACGGCCGCAGCCACCACCGGACCGAACAGCGATCCGCGGCCCACCTCGTCCACGCCGGCGATCAGGCGCGCGCCAAATGTCCAAAGCTCGCGCTCGTAACGTGTGGTGCACTTCAGACGTCTCAACAGACGCAGCTTGGCGGCAGCCTTGGAGAGCGGTCTCTCGCCATCGAGTTGGAGCTTGCGGGGCACTAGCGGTCGTCGAGGTGCAGGACCTTCTTCTTGTTCTCCGGTTCAGAAACGGGGGTGCGCTTGTGCCAGAAGTGCAGCGCTAAAGCAACGATCACGCCGATTGGAATCGCGATGGCCAGGAACCAGCGAAACACGGGAACATAGACCACCGCCAGTACGACCACGGCCGCCGTGAAGACCAGCCCACCCACGCCTTTCAGGGGAAGCCGGCGTATTGTGCCGTGTTCCAGCATGGCTACCGTCAGTCTGGCGCAAAAGGATGTTGAGAGCAAGAGCGACACCCACAGCAATCGCCTGAGACAGTCGTGGGTAGTCGGCGTGGCTAGAAGCTGCTTCTGAATGTCATTCCGAGCCGGCGACCGAGCGCATCGCGCAAGGGAGGCGAGCGAGGAATCTATGTATTTGCTGGGAAATGAAATGCATAGATCCCTCGCTGCGCTCGGGATGACGCTGCAGAAGAAGGCCGCTTGACGGCGCTATGAAAGCCCTACTCCGCTTCCCGCAACCGCGCCGATTTCCCGCGGCGCCCGCGCAGGAAGAAGAGCTTGGCGCGGCGGACCTGAGCCGAGCGCAGCACCTCGATCTTGTCGATCACCTTCGAATTGACGGGGAAGATGCGCTCCACGCCCTGGCCGAAGCTGATCTTGCGCACGGTGAAGCTGGCGTCGGGGCCGCTCGAACGCGAGATCACGGTGCCTTCGAACGCCTGCAACCGTTCCTTGTCGCCTTCCTTGATCTTGACGTGCACGCGGACGGTGTCACCCGGCTTGAATGCCGGAAGGTCGCTGCGCTGCAGCTTGGCCACGACTTTATCCATGAGGGGCGAGATCGACATGATGGCTCTTCCTTCCTTGATTCCGCAGAGACCCAGCTTGCTGCGTCTCTACAGAATGAATGATCCAGATTCAGTGCCCGCCCTCAACTTCGAGTTGGGCGATGAACTCCTTGTCTTCGGCGCTGAGCGTCACACGGTCCAGCAGGTCGGGCCGGTTGCGCACCGTTTTTTCGAGCGCCTCGCGCCGCCGCCAGCGCCGGATCTCTTCGTGGTTCCCCGAGACTAGCACCTCGGGGACCGTCATCCCGCGAAAATCCGCCGGCCGCGTGTAATGCGGGTAGTCCAGCAGCCCACCTGAAGCACAGGTGGAGTTCGGACCGTTTCCCGCGGCGGCCGCACCACGCGTAAACGACTCCTGCTGCGCCGAAGCCTCGTTGCCCAGCGCGCCGGGGATGAGGCGCGTGACCGCGTCCACGATGATGGCCGCGCCCAGCTCGCCTCCGCTCAGCACGTACTCGCCGATCGACAGCTCGCGATCCGCCAGGAAGGCGCTGACGCGCTCGTCTACGCCCTCGTAGCGGCCGCAGATTAGTACCAGGCGCTCCAGTCTGGCCAGTTCCTCGGCGACCTCCTGCTTGAACAGCTCACCCTGCGGCGAAAGCAGCACCACCGATTCTCTCTCGCCCGCGCGGACATCGCGCGCCGTCACGCCTAGAGATTCCACACATTCAAAGATCGGTTCCGGCTTGAGCACCATGCCCTCGCCGCCGCCGAAAGGGCGGTCATCCACCGTCCGGTGCCGGTCGCGCGTAAAGGCCCGCAGGTCGTGCACGCCGATCTCCACCAACCCCGCTTCGCGCGCCCGGCGCACGATCCCATAATCGAGCGGGCCGCGGAAGAAATCCGGAAAGATTGTGAGGATGTCGAACTTCATCAGGATTGAGCCATTGATTCATTGACTCATTGATCCATATGGTTCTTCTGGTCTTCAATGGTTCAATGACCCAATGAATCAATGACTCAATTCTCAATCCAGCTCTAGCATTCCTTCCGGCAGGTCCATGTCCAGGCGCTTGCCCGCGAGGTCCACCTTGACCAGGTAGGCCGCGGCGAAGGGCAGCAGGTGTTCTTTCTTGCCGGCGTTCACCACCAGCAGGGGCGCATCACCCGAACCGAACTGGACATCCGCGATCCTTCCCACCTCGGTGCCGTGATCGAACACTGCGCAACCCACCAGTTCGCTGACGTAAAATTCTCCCACCTGCAGGGGCAGGCGCTCTTGGCGCGGCACCTGAATTTCGCAGCCGGCCAGCGTTTCCGCCTGCGAGATGCTCTCTATCCCGCGGAACTTGAGCACGACCATGCCTTTGTGCGGCCAGGAATCCTCGACCACGAATTCCCGCCGCTGGTTGTGCTCATCCAGAGCCAACACCCGGGAGCCGCTGCGGAAGCGCTCGGGAGACGCGGTGTGCAGTTCTGCTGCCACCTCGCCACGGCGTCCCTGGGTGCGAACGACGCGCGCGAGGGTGACGAAATCTTGCTGGCTGGCGGAATCTGCGGGAGCTATTCCAGAATCTCCAAGGTGTAGCGTTTCTTCAGCTTCATGCCGGCTGCGCCCAGGATGGTGCGGATGGAACGCGCCGTTCGCCCCTGCTTCCCGATGACCTTGCCCAGGTCATTAGGAGAGACGCGCAGCTCCAGTACCGTCACTTGTTCGCCATCGATGGCCCTAACCGCTACTTGCTCCGGTTCATCGACCAGCGCCTTGGCAATCTGCTCGACCAGCGCCCGCATGTCCCCACCCTGCTCGCTGACCATCGCGCGCCTCCCTAGTGTGGGGTTCGAGGCCCGACTTGCGCCCGCACATGACAGCAAAATGCGGGAAAAGCCCTCTAGGGACAAGACTAATTAGGCCGTTATGGGAACGCTGGGGGTGGCCTGCTTCGCCAAAAGCCGGGACACCGTGTTCGACGCCTGAGCGCCCTTCGACACCCAGTAATCCACGCGCTCACGCTTCAATTCGACCGAAGCCGGATTGGTGCGCGGGTTGTAGGTACCCACCACTTCAACCGGGCGGCCGTTGCGTGCACGCTCCTTCTCTATGACCACAATACGGTAATAGGGCTGCTTGCGCGCGCCTACGCGCGCCAGGCGAATCATTAGCACAAAAACACTGTCCTTTCCAGGGGTTCCTACCCCTTCGGGCACGATCTGACATTATTGCGTAAATGGCGGGATGTGTAAAGGTTGCGGGCGCTACATCCCTGGCAGTTTCATCCCCGCCAGCCGCCGGCCGAAGCTGGCCTTGCCCATCTGCTTGAACATTTTCTTCATCTGGGCGTACTGCCGCAGGAGCTGATTGACCTCCTGCACGCTGGTGCCGGAGCCGCGCGCGATGCGTTTGCGCCGGCTGCCGTTGATCACCTCGTGGTGGTCACGCTCGTAACGAGTCATCGAATTGATGATGGCCTCGACACGCGTCAGTTGGCCCTCGTCCACCCTGTCGGCGGCCTTGTTCAGTCCGGCAAAGGGCCCGATCTTGGGCAACATGCCCATGATGGATTGCACCGAGCCCAGCTTCTTCACCTGCCGCAGTTGATCGCGGAAGTCCTCGAGCGAGAAGCCGTCGCCGGAGAGCGCCTTGCGGGCGAACTCCTCCTGCTTTTTCTTGTCGAGCTGCTGCTCGGCTTTCTCGATGAGCGAGAGGATGTCGCCCATCCCCAGGATGCGCCCAACGATGCGGTCGGGATGGAAGGGCTCGAGCGCGTCGTACTTCTCGCCCACACCGATGAACTTGATGGGCTGCCCGGTGACGTTGCGGATGGAGAGCGCCGCGCCGCCGCGCGCGTCGCCATCCATCTTGGTGAGCACCACGCCGGTGAGGGAGAGCTTCTTGTGGAACTCCTCGGCGGAGCGCACGGCGTCCTGGCCGGTCATGGCGTCGGCGACGAACAGGATCTCCTGCGGGTTGAGCAGCCGCTTGAGCGACTGCATCTCCTCCATGAGCCGCTCGTCGATGTGCAGACGGCCGGCGGTGTCCACGATGAGCACGTCACTGCCGCTGTTGACCGCCTCCCGCCGTGCTTCCTTGGCCAGACGCTCGACCGTCGCGGTGTTGGCCTCGCTGACCTGGCCCTCGTACAGATGAGCCTTGACCGCGTGAGCCACGATCTTCAACTGCTCGCGCGCAGCGGGACGGTAGACGTCCACCGAGACCAGCAGCGGCCGGTGGCCGCCGTTCTTCAGCCAGTGCGCCAGCTTGCCTGAGGTGGTGGTCTTGCCGGAACCTTGCAGCCCGGCCATGAGCACGACCGTCGGCGGGTTGGAGGCGAAGCGCAGCTTCGCGGTGTCGCGGCCGAGGACCTCGACCATCTCGTCGCGCACGATCTTCACCACCTGCTCGGCGGGCGAGAGCGCGGTCATCACCTCCTGTCCCAGCGCCTTTTCGCGGATGCGCTCGACCAGTTCCTTGACGACTTTGAAGTTGACGTCGGCTTCGAGCAGGGCCAGGCGAATCTCGCGCAGCGCCTCGCCGACGGTCTCTTCGTTCAGCGTGCCCTGCCCGCGCAGGTTCTTGAACGCCCGTTGCAGCTTGTCGGAAAGATTCTCAAACATAAGAGCAGTTGTCAGTGGTCAGTTGCCAGTTGTCAGTTGGGGACTCGGGTTTGCACTTGCTACATTTTACCAGCCCGATTTTTTGCGGAAGACCCGTTTGCTACGTGCCGTAAACCTCTTTGGCAGCCAGTACAGTATTGCAGTGGATGGAAACCGTGTCTTCTACCTGGTGGGCGTAGCCACCGGCGAGCGTCACCATTACCGGGATGCCGCGGGCTTTGGCGGCGCGATAGACCAGCTCATCCCGCTTCTTCAGTCCCTCGATGGTCAGAGACAAGCCGCCGAGCTGGTCTTCGCGGTAGGGGTCGGCGCCGGCAACGTAGCAGAGTAGTTGCGGATCGAACTGGTGCAGGCCCGCGCTGAGCGCCCTGTCGAGCTGCGCCAGGTATTCGGCATCGCCCACCCCGTCGGCCAGGTTTACGTCGATAGACGATGGCGGCTTAAATGCCGGGTAGTTGTTCTCCTGGTGCAGCGAGATGGTAAAGACGTCGCCCTCGAAGTCGGCGAAGTCGCGCGCGCCCATGCCGCAGCTCCAGCCCGTCCCGCTGTTGTTGGCCGCGAAGATGGCGGCGGTGCCGTTGCCCTGGTGGACATCGCAGTCCACCGTCATGGCGCGGGTGACCAAGCCTTGGTGCTGCAGCTTGCGGATGGCGATGGCCACATCGTGGATCATGCAGAAGCCCTCGCCGTGGTCGGCGAAGGCGTGATGGAATCCGCCGCCGAGGTTCACCCCCACGCGGTCGCGCAGCGCGCATTGCGCGGCCAGCATAGAGCCGCCCGCGGCCAGCCAGAAGGCACGCATCAGCCCGGGAGAGTAAGGGACCTCCATCAACAGTTCTTCGCGCGGCGACAGCGTTCCAGTCGTCAGCTTTATTACCCACGCCGGGGTGTGGACCAGCAGGACATCGGCATCGCGCGCGGGCTCGGGGGTGAGAAAGTCCTCGGGCGCGGCGACCCCGGTCCGCAACAACTGCTGGTGGATGAGCCGGTATTTCTCCGCCGGAAAGACATGTTCCCCGATCGGCAGGTAGTAGGCGTCACTGTAGATGAGCTTGAAGGGCAGCACGACCGGCCCCGGACGGCGCACTCGCGGAAGTCCATGGCGCCTGCATCGGTCTGGACGGCGCGGCGAGCGCTGCGCGGCTGACCATAGTACCACCCGGTTCTGTTTCTAGTTTTTGGTTTCTCGTTTCTCGGCAGAAGCGGCTACGGTCGAGAAACTAGGAACGAGAAACTGGGAACTCGTCACCTCTTGCGGTCCCGCGCCGGCGCCATGCCCGGCGGCTGGGCGGTGCGGCGGATGGGGATGATGGCGCCGCGCGAGGCGTCCACCTCGGCGTGCGAGCGCGCCAGCATCTCTTTCTGGATGTAAGTGAAGAACTCCTGCATCTCCGTCTGCATGGCTTCCATGCGCTCACGCATTTGGAGGATGATGGCGATGCCGGCGATGTTCACCCCCAGGTCGCGCGCCAGCGACAGGATGAACTCCAACCGCTGCAGGTCTTCGTCGGTGTAGAGGCGGGTGTTGCCCTCGGTGCGCGACGGCTTCAGCAGACCCTCGCGTTCATACAGCCGCAGCGTCTGCGGATGGATGCCGTACATCTGGGCCACGGCCGAGATCATGTAGGCGCCTTTGGACTTCCGTTTAGCCATGTGTTCCTTCGCTTCGCTCAGGATTTCGCCTGCGGGCTCCCGCTTCGCTCACGCCCGCAAAGCGGCTCAACATGTAGGCGCCTTTGGA
>JAHFUA010000065.1:7744-19359 GCA_023265315.1 Acidobacteriota bacterium
CATGTAGGCGCCTTTGGACTTCCGTTTAGCCATGTGTTCCTTCGCTTCGCTCAGGATTTCGCCTGCGGGCTCCCGCTTCGCTCACGCCCGCAAAGCGGCTCAACATGTAGGCGCCTTTGGACTTCCGTTTAGCCATGTGTTCCTTCGCTTCGCTCAGGATTTCGCCTGCGGGCTCCCGCTTCGCTCACGCCCGCAAAGCGGCTCAACATGTAGGCGCCTTTGGATTTGCGCTTAGCCATCAAGAAAAACCTCTGTGTCCCTCTGTGTCCTCTGTGGTTAATCATCAAACCTTCCTCCACAATTCCGCCCTCGGGTCCTCCGGATTCAGCTTCGCGAACTCGCGCAGGATCTCGCGCGAGCGCTCGTCCTGAGGGAACGGCGCGACAATCTTGACTTCCACGATCTCGTCGCCGCGCGCGCCCTCGCGGGTCGCCGATGGCACGCCCTTCTCGCGCAGACGCAGCTTCTGTCCGCTCTGCGTGCCCGGGGGGATCCGCAACAGCGACCGGCCGTCGATGGTCGGAACTTCGATCTTGGCGCCCAGCGCGGCTTCGGTCACGGTGATCGGGACGGTCACAGAGATGTCGTCGCCCTCGCGGCGGAAGACCGGGTGCTCGCCGGTGCGCACGATAATGTAAAGATCGCCCGGGGACGCGCCCAGGGTGCCGGCGTTGCCCTTGCCGGGGATGCGAATACGCTGGCCGTCGCGCGTGCCGGGCTTGATGCGCACTTCGAGCGGTAGGGTGCGGTTCACCGTGCCCTCGCCGCCGCACACGCTGCACACGCTCACGTTCTTGCCCGTCCCGTGGCAGCGCGGGCACTGTACATTGAACTTCATGCGGCCGGCGGTCTGGGTGACTTGTCCTTTGCCGCCGCACTGCGGGCAGGTGCCGGCGCTCTGAATGAAGCCGCGCCCGTGGCAGTTGGAGCAGGCGTCGCGGCGGGCGATGTTCAAGCGCATCACCGTGCCCTTGATGGCATCCCAGAAACCGACCTTGACCTGGTATTCGAGATCGGCGCCGGGTTCGGGTTGCTCGGCCTCAGCGCCGAAGCCGCCACGTCCACCGCCGCCGAAGATGCCGGAAAGGATGTCGCGGAAGCTGCCACTCTTGCGGCCGCTGGCCTCGCTGAAATCGGAAAAATCGAAGCCGCCGAAATCGAAGGGCACGCCTTGGCCACGCCCTCCGCCCTGTCCTCCCACCCCGAAACCGCCCGCGCCGAAACCGGCGCCGCCGCCGCGGGCATAGGCCTCGGCGGTGGCGGGATCGATGTTGTCGGAATAGAAGCCGACTTGATCGTAGATCTTGCGCTTCTTGGGCTCGCTCAGGACGTCGTGAGCTTCGGAGATCTGCTTGAACTTTTCTTCCGCGCTTTTATCGCCAGGGTTGACGTCGGGGTGGTATTTCCTGGCCAGCTTGCGAAAAGCCTTGCGGATATCCTCGGTGGAAGCGCTCTTCTTTACCCCGAGGGTTCCGTAATAATCCTTAGTTGCAGTGGCCATAGGTCCTTTGACTCGTCGCTGCGCTCCTCGCTCAGGATTTCGCCTGCGGGCTCAGACGCCCGCAAAACGGCTCAACCTTGCGGATTTCCTCCGTCGAGGCGTTTTTTTTGACGCCCAGAGTGGCGTAGTAATCTTTAGTTGCAGTGGCCATTCAACGTTATGCGGCGCGATAGAGCCGCCGAGACCGCGGCGCTACCTCAATTGGCGCAGCCGTGCTCATGAACGTGTGCGGCCAGCCTCGATCCCACGGCGGCCAGTTGCTCCTGGAGTTGCTCGCGAAAGGCCTTCACCGCCTCTTTGTCGTCCACCAAGGCTATCCCCACCCGCTCCAGTTTCTCCTGTTCGTCCGAGGCAGCCAAGAGCGCAGCGAAGTTCTGCTGCAAGTACTGCAATTGACTGCAAATCATGTCACACTCCGATCCGAATCGGGGAATCGCCGGAATCTCCGCTATCGCCTGAATCGCCGTAATCTGGTGGCGGATCCGCCGATTTCGGCGATCTCGGCGATGATCACCGTCCCCGCCTCACATCCTCATTTCTTGTCCTCCACGTCGACGTACTCGGCGTCGATGACCCCACCATCGCCCTTCTTGGCTTCGCCATTGCCGCCGTGCGGAGGCGCCTCCGCCTCCGGACCCGGCTGGGCTGCGGCCTGGCCGCCCGCGGGTTGCGCGGCGCGGTACATGGCCTCGGCCAGCTTGTGCGAGGTCTTGGTCAGGTTCTCTCGCGCGTGGTCCATGGCCGCCTTGTCGCCACCTTCGAGCGCCTTCTTGGCGTCGGCCAAAGCGTTCTCCACGTCGCCACGCTCCGAGCCCGAGATCTTGTCGCCGTGCTCGCGCAGCATCTTCTCCACGCTGTACACCAGGGAGTCGAGCTGGTTGCGCGCTTCGATTTCCTCGCGGCGCTTCTTGTCCTCGTCCGCGTGGGCGTCGGCGTCCTTGGCCATGCGCTCAACTTCCTCCTTGGAAAGGCCGGACGAGGAGGTGATGGTGATCTTCTGGTCCTTGCCCGTGGCCATGTCCTTGGCGGTGACATTGAGGATGCCGTTGGCGTCGATGTCGAAGGTCACCTCGATCTGCGGCACCCCGCGCGGCGCCGGCGGGATGCCGGTCAGGTGGAACTTGCCCAGGGTGCGGTTATCGCGCGCCATGGGCCGCTCGCCCTGCATCACGTGCACCTCCACCGAGGTCTGGCTGTCGGCCGCAGTGGAGAACGTCTCTGTCTTGCGCGTGGGGATGGTGGTGTTACGCGGGATCATCTGCGTAGCCACGCCGCCCAGCGTCTCGATGGAGAGCGTCAGCGGGGTGACGTCGAGCAAGAGCAAGTCCTTGACCTCGCCCTTGAGCACGCCGCCCTGGATGGCCGCGCCCACCGCCACCACCTCATCCGGGTTAACGCCCTTGTGCGGTTCCTTGCCGAACAGCTCGCGCACCAGCGCCTGGATGCGCGGCATGCGCGTCTGCCCGCCCACCAGCACGACCTCATCGATCTTGCTGGGGTCGATGCCCGCGTCCTTCAGACACTGGCGGCAGGGGCCCACGGAGCGCTGGATGATGTCTTCCACCATCGACTCCAACTTGGCCCGGGTCAGCTTCTTGACCAGGTGCTTGGGGCCGCTGGCGTCGGCGGTGATGAAGGGCAGGTTGATCTCGGTCTCCATGGTGGTGGAGAGCTCGATTTTGGCGCGCTCGGCGGCGTCGCGCAGACGCTGCAGAGCCATCTCGTTGCCCTTGGCGCGCAGGTCGAGACCCTCGTCCTTCTTGAACTCGTCGATCAGCCAGTCCACGATGCGCTGGTCGATGTTGTCGCCGCCCAGGTGGGTGTCGCCGTTGGTAGCCTTCGCCTCGATGACGCCCTCACCCACCTCGAGGATGGAGATGTCGAACGTGCCGCCGCCGAAGTCGTACACGGCGATGGTTTCGTCCTTTTTCTTGTCGAGGCCATAAGCCAGCGAGGCCGCCGTGGGCTCGTTGATGATGCGCTTGACGTCGAGCCCGGCGATGCGGCCGGCGTCCTTGGTGGCCTGCCGCTGCGCGTCGTTGAAGTACGCGGGCACGGTGATGACCGCCTCGGTTAGCTTCTCGCCCAGATAGTCCTCGGCCGCTTTCTTCAGCTTCTGCAGGATCATCGCCGAGATCTCGGGCGGGGTGTACTTCTTGCCCTGGGCGATCACCGCGACGTGGTCGCCTTCGCGCTCCACCTTGTAGGGCACCATCTTCATCTCTTCCGTCACTTCGTCGTAACGGCGCCCCATGAAGCGCTTGATGGAATAAACCGTGTTCTCGGGATTGGTGATGGCCTGGCGCTTGGCCACCTGGCCCACCAGCCGCTCTCCGGTCTTGGTGAAGGCAACGACCGACGGCGTGGTGCGGCCGCCTTCCTCGTTGGGGATCACCTTCGGTTCGCCGCCTTCCATGACTGCCACCACCGAGTTGGTAGTGCCCAGGTCGATGCCGATAATCTTTGCCATTGGAACTGCCCTCCTAGAGGATAATTGCTGTCACTCCAAGTATGATAGTAAGCCCAAATTAAGACTTGAGTGACTTATTGTCAAGGATATAGATGTGCTGGCATATCAGTTGGTTGCAGGGCAATTTGAGTGGGATCGCGATCCTTTGACCGCCCCTAAGTGGCCGTTATTGCACTTATGGCTGCGCCGATTTCCCCGCCGGAAGAGACGAGAAGGGGGGACGGCACAAGAAAATGCGGAGCGTGGGACACCCTCCGCGACAGCCTGGCGAGACGCCGGCGCTACTCTACGGTTACCGATTTGGCCAGGTTCCGCGGCTGATCCACGTCGCAACCGCGGCGCACGGCGATGTGGTAGGCAAGCAACTGCAGGGGCACGACCTCCACGATGGGTGACAGCAGTTCGGGCGTCGGCGGCAAATACAGCACGCGGTCCACTTCCTCGCAGATCTCCTCGTCGCCCTCGGTGGCCACGGCGATCACTTTGCCGGAGCGCGCCTTGACCTCCTTGATGTTAGACATGGTTTTTTCGTAGCGCATCACCGAGTCGGGGTTGTTGCGATCGCACGTGGCCAGCACCACCACCGGCAGGTTCTCGTCGATCAGGGCGTTGGGGCCGTGCTTCATCTCGCCGGCGGGATAGCCTTCGGCGTGGATGTAGGAGATCTCTTTCAGCTTCAGCGCGCCTTCCAGCGCGATCGGGTAATGAATCCCGCGACCGAGGAACAGGAAGTCCTGCACGCGCGAGTATTCCTTGGCCAGGTCTTCACAGACCTCGTCGTGGCCGAGGATCGATTCCAGCTTGCCGGGGATGCGGGTTAGTTCGCTCAGCAGGCACTTGGCCTGGTCTGCGGTGAGTACCTCGCGCAGGCGGCCGAGATAGACCGCAAACAGGAACAGGGCCGTAAGCTGGGCGGTGAAGGCCTTGGTGGAGGCCACGCCGATCTCCGGCCCGGCATGGGTGTAGATCGTCCCAGCGGCCTCGCGGGTCACCATGGAGCCGACCACGTTGCAGATGGCCAGGGTCTTGGAGCCTTTGGCCTTGGCCTCGCGCTGGGCGGCGATGGTGTCGGCGGTCTCGCCCGATTGGGTGATGAGCATGGTCAGGGAGGTCGGCGTGATGATGGGATCGCGGTAGCGGAACTCGCTGGCGTAGTCCACCTCCACCGGCACCCGCGCCAGCTTCTCGATCATGAACTTACCCGCCTGGGCGGCGTGCCAACTGGTGCCGCAGGCGGCGATGTCCACCTTGGTCAGGTTGCGGAACTCGGCCTCGGTGATCTCCATCTCGTCGAGGAAAACCTTGCCGGAATCGAGGGAAACCCGCCCCAGGGTGGTGTCGCGGACGGCGCGCGGCTGCTCGTAGATCTCCTTGAGCATGAAATGCTTGAAGCCGCCCTTCTCCGCCATGATGGGGTCCCAGGTGACGTGCTGCACCTGGCGCGCCACCGGCTGGCCGTCGAAGTCGGTGAGCTGCACGCCCGCGGGCGTGATCACGGCCAGGTCGCCGTCGGCGAGAAAAAACAGGTCGCGCGTGTGGTAGAGGATCGCGGGCACGTCGGAGGCGACGAAGTACTCATCCTTGCCCAGGCCGATGACCGCCGGAGGGCCGTTGCGTGCGGCCACGATCTTGTTGGGTTCATCCACGGCAATCACCGCCAGCGCGAATACCCCGGTCAGCTCCTTCACCGTCTTGCGGACGGCTTCTTCCAGCGATACCGGCCGGCCGTTGTGGGTGGCGAAGTGATACTTCTCGATCAGGTGGGCGATGACCTCGGTGTCGGTCTCGGTGGAGAACTTGTGCTTTTCTTCGATGAGCCGCTTCTTAAGCGAGAGGTAGTTCTCGATAATGCCGTTGTGCACCACCACGATCTTGCCGGTGCAATCGCGGTGGGGGTGCGCGTTTTCCTCGGTGGGACGCCCGTGGGTGGCCCAACGGGTGTGGCCGATACCATAAGTGCCATCCAGCGGCTTGAGGCGGATGGCCTCTTCCAGGTTGCGCAGCTTGCCCTCGGCGCGGCGGATCTGTAGCCCGTCGCCATTGCCCGCCACGGCAATGCCCGCCGAATCGTAACCACGGTATTCCAGCCGCTTCAGGCCGTCCAGGATGACGGGCACAACCCGCTTCTTACCAACGTATCCAACAATGCCACACACGGCGACCTACTCCTTCCGGGGGACAACGCTTGAGGTCTTTAGAAAAATTGCAGGTGTTCAAAATGAAACTATTATCCGGCAAATCCCTACAAATGTAGATAGCCGAAACGGTTACTTCGGTGCTGAAAAACCGATGGAAACAATTACTCCTCGAGCGAATAGCGGAACTCCTCGATCACCGGATTGGTGAGCACCTCGCGGGCGATGCGGGCGATCTCCGCCTCGGCCGCGGTCCGGTCCAGGCCGCCGTCGAGCATGATCTCGAAGAACTTGCCCTGGCGCACGTCGTCTACCCCCTTGTAACCCAGCTTGCGGAGCGCCCCTTGGATGGTCTTGCCCTGAGGGTCAAGGACGGTCTTCTTCAGCGTGACGTAAACGTAAGCTTTCATAGATAAGTCGCCAGTCGCCGGTTGTCAGTCGCCGGTTGCCAGTTCGCCCGGTACCAACTGGCGACCGGCGACTGGCTACTGGCGACTACAGTTTAAACAGCTCCCTCAACCGCTTGGTCTGCGCCCGGCTGACCGGCACTTCCGTCTGCTTGCGGTCGTCCATGCGCAGCTGATAGGAGCTCTTGAACCAGGGCACCACTTCCTTGATGCGGTTGATGTTCACCAGGAAGGAGCGGTGCGCGCGCCAGAACAGGCTGGGATCGAGAGACTCCAGCAGT
Organism: Acidobacteriota bacterium; assembly: GCA_023265315.1. GTDB lineage: Bacteria > Acidobacteriota > Terriglobia > Terriglobales > Acidobacteriaceae > JAHFUA01. The sequence goes on from JAHFUA010000065.1 coordinate 14,539, forward strand.
TCTTCGAGCGTGCGACAGTTCGACTGGCCTTCCATGCCGCTGGTGTTGACCACGGTGATGACGCCGTCCTCGATGGAGGCGAAGCAGATGTCCTTCTGGTCCACCAGGAACAGCCGGCCCATGGATTTGAGCAGCACCTTGGAATTCTGCGGCTTCTGCGATTCCAGCATGCGCACCAGGGTCTCGAGTTTGTCCGAAGGCGGCGCTTCCGTTTGCAGGTTCTTGCGCGCCTTCTGCACCGACTGCGCCACCCGCTTCTTGTCGAAGGGCTTGAGCAGGTAATCGACGGCGTTCACTTCGAAGGCCTTGATGGCGTACTGCTCGTAGGCGGTGGCGAAGACGATCTGCGGCAGGGGAAGGCGCCGGTCGATGAGCTTCTTGATCACGCCGAAGCCGTCCAGGCCAGGCATCTGCACGTCGAGGAAGACCACGTCGGGATTGTGTTCCTTGATGAGATTGACGGCTTCCACACCGTTCTTGCCCTGGGCTACCACGTCAATGTCGCCCACACCCTTCAGAAGATAGGCGAGCTCGTCGCGGGCAAGCTGCTCGTCATCGACAATCAGCGCGGATAGCGGCATTCATCGGTCCCTCGGTCAGAAGTATAGCGACGGAGAGACGGAAACGCCAACCGGTTGAGGTGGCGATTGAAAAGGCTCTTGGCTTTTAGCTGTTGGCTTTTGGCCAAGAGCTAAGAGCCAACAGCCAACAGCTTTCTTGAATCATTCAATTACTCAGTCCGTTCCAACGCCATCGCCATGCCCAATCCGCCGGAGACGCACAGTGTGGCCACGCCTTTCTTCGCCTTGCGCTTGAGCAGCTCGTGCACGAGCGTTACGACGATGCGCGCGCCGGTGCAGCCGATGGGGTGCCCGAGTGCGATGGCGCCGCCGTTCACGTTGAGCTTGTCGCGGTCGAAATGTAGCTCGCGGTCGCAGGCCAGAACCTGCGCGGCAAAGGCTTCGTTCAGTTCGATCAGGTCGTAATCGGCTACGCGCAGGCCGGTCTTCTCTTCCAGCTTTCTCATCGCCGGCACCGGGCCGATGCCCATAGTCCGCGGGTTCACTCCCACTGAGGTTGCGGCGATGATGCGCGCCAGCGGCTGCAGATTGTTTTCGCGCACAAACCGTTCGCTGGCCACCACCACCGCAGCCGCAGCGTCGGTGATCCCGGAAGAGTTGCCGGCGGTGATGCTGCCGGTCTTGGAGAACACGGGAGGCAGCTTGGCCATCTTCTCCAGAGTTGCCCCCAAGTAAATATGCTCGTCGCGGTCGAACACCTGCTGGCCTTTTTTGCCATCGAGCGTCACCGGCACGATCTCGCTCTGGAATCGGCCATTCGCCTGGGCGCGTTCCGCGCGTTGCTGCGAGCAGAGCGCATACTGGTCCTGCTCTTCGCGCGAGATCTTGTACTGCCCGGCAAGGATTTCGGCGGTCTCGCCCATTACCATCTTGGCCATGGGACAGAAGAAGCCGTCGCGGTACATACCGTCCACGAGCTCCTGGTTGCCCAGGCGGTATCCCCAGCGGGCGCCGTCCAGGTAATACGGCAGGCGCGACATGGATTCGGTGCCGCCGGCGAGCACGCAATCCAGGTGCCCCAAGGCGATATCCTGCGCGCCCAGCACCATGCTCTTCATGCTGGAAGCGCACGCCATGTTCACGGTGTAAGCGGGCACCGTCTCCGGGACACCGCTGCGAATGGAGATTTGCCGCGCGGGATTCGGTCCGCCCCCGGCCTGGCGCGCGTTGCCGAAAATGGTCTCCTCGACCTGTTCCGCCCGCACCCCGGCGCGCTCCAGCGCGGCCTGGGCGGCGATCACGCCCATGTCGGCGGCGGTCAAGGACATGAGGCTGCCGCCGAACTTGCCAATCGGTGTGCGCACGGCCGAAATAATGAAGATGTCGCCCATAAGCATTCAGTCTAGCATTCAGTCGCCGGTCGCCGGTCCCCGGTTATTTGAAACTGGCGACTGGCTACTGGCGACTGGCTACTATGCCTAAGCGTTGATCCTATAATGCTGCTGTCTTTCCATGCCCGAACTTAACGCCCCCGACGACGGCCTGCTGCGCGGCTTCTGGTACCCCGCTCTGCGCGGCGAACGCGTGCGCGGCCGCAGGCTCGAAACCGCCATGCTGCTCGGCATTCCCCTGGCGCTGGGACGCGATGCGGCAGGCCGCCCCTTCGCGGTGCGCGACAGTTGTCCGCATCGCGGCATGCCGCTCTCGCGCGGCTGGTTCGACGGACATCACCTCGAGTGCTCGTATCACGGCTGGAAGTTCGAGCCGGTGAGCGGCCAGTGCCGCGAAATCCCATCACTCATGCCCGACGACCAGCTCGATGTCGGCAAGATCTACGCCACCGCATTTCCCTGCCGCGAACACGACGGCTACTTCTGGGTGTACGTGCCAGAACGGGGCGCGAGCGCCGAGCCGCGCGAAGAAGCGCCGCGCCTCGCGACCTTCAGCGACCGCTATACCATCACGCATCTCTCAGCCCAGCTGCCTTGCCACGTGGACCACGGCATTATCGGGCTGATGGACCCGGCGCACGGACCCTTCGTCCATCAGGCGTGGTGGTGGCGTACGCGGCACAGCATTCACGAGAAGCGCAAGGCGTTCGAGCCCATTCCCCTGGGCTTCCGCATGAGCGCGCACACGCCGTCATCGAACAGCGCGCCCTACAAGCTGCTGCGCCTCTACGCCCAGGCCGAGGGCATCACCACCACCATCGATTTCGCGCTGCCCAACCGGCGTCATGAGCAGATCCACGCCGGCAAGTGGTGGTTCTCGAGCATGACGACGGTCACACCCATCACCGCCGAGCGCTGCCGCATCGACGTAGTGGCCGCGTGGAACCTCTTCCGCCACGTCCCGCTGGTGTTGCCGATCTTCCGCTTTTTCGGCGAAAAGTTCATGCGCCAGGACCAGCGCACCATGGAAATCCAGGCCGAGGGCCTGAAGCACAATCCCAGCCTGATGCTGATCGACGACGCCGACCGCCCCGCCAAGTGGTACTTCGCGCTGAAGTCGGCCTATCTGGAATCGCGCCGCACCGGCCAGCCTATGCAGCACCCGATCCCGGGGCCGGTGACGCTGCGGTGGCGGAGTTAGAGCAATCTGTGGATGGTGTACCGAAGACGTCAGGGGGGCGAAGGGGTTCCGTTCGGCTCCAACCTGAGGTCTAAGCACATGTTGTGGCCTACCCACCTCAGCGCTGATCGATTCCTTTTGGAGGCGAGAAAGCCCACTCTTCGAGAGTGTCATCCTTCGCGAGGCAAAGCCGAGCGGAGGATCTGGCGATATCGTTTCTGCCACCGACATCGGCGGTGCGAGCCGATACGACAGATTCTCCCGCTTCGCTTCGCTCCGCGGAAGAATGACATCTTAGCCAAATTGGGGACCACTTCCTCGACCGAAGCTCGGGACCTCCAATGGCCCGTGGTGGGGCACGCGGCTTTTCCTCGGTTGTCGCTGACTGCCGAGTGCTGAATGCTGAGTGCTGACTATGCCTGCAATCCGGAGATGCAGTTGTCGTCGATCTGCTTGCGCAGGTATTCCTTGAGTTCGCCCTTGTCGCGCATCTGGATGAGGCTGTCGAGGAAATACCAGTGCGCCCGCGGCCGGGCCTTGAGGATCGCCTGGTAGGCCTTGAGCGCGCCATCCACGCCGGCCTGGAAAACCGCCTGCTGGTCCACCTGCTGTTGTGGATGTTCGACGATGAAGGCGGCGCTGGAATAAACCACCTGCATGGCGAGCTCGTGAGAGTAATTGCGGTTGCTGCGCAGCAGTTGCGGCAGCAGGCCGGGGCACACCGGTACCACCACGTCCGGCACCTCGTCGATCCATTTCGCCAGCCAGACGCGCCACTCCTCCGCCTGCGGGTTCAAGGGATCGGTTTCGAGCCTGTGCGTGAGGTCGATGACCTTGGCGCGCTCTTCGGCGGTAGAAGGGCCGCGCTCCGCTGCGCGCATGCCCGTGGAAAGCAACAGCAGGCAAGAAAAGATAAGGAGCAGGATTGCGAACGGGATCCTTCGCGCTCGGCGCTCGGGATTTCTCATGACACTGCTGCCTCCGTGTCCTCGTTGGTCAGCCAGTCGAGGGCTTCTTCCCGCGTCTTGAACTTGGGAAAGCGCCGCGCCGAGAAGGACTCCAGGTTGCGGAAATAGACATCGGGAATGTTCTCGGCGCTCACGACCGCAGCCCGGCGCACATGCGGGCGGTCCTTGGCCGCGACCACTTTCATGCGGTCGGCCGCCTGCCGGTCAAACTGCGCGCCGGTGAAGTCGCTGAGCGTGAGCAAGGAGTCCGGCGGCTCGGAGGTCACGATGCGTTCGACTTCGTCCATCGTACGCTGCATCTCTTGGGGTGTGCTGCCGGTATGGTCGATGAAAAGCACCCGTTTGCCCCGGTGGGTAATGAAACGCACGCGCTCCATGGTCGCATCCTCCCCCCGGCGAAATGCTCCGATGGTATACACCTGGGCAGACACTACTTCAACAGCGACTTAACCACCGCCGGAACCTGGGCCAGGGCGTCATCCAGTGCCTCAGGATTCTTGCCGCCGGCTTCGGCCATGTCGGGACGGCCGCCGCCCGAGCCCCCCACGCGCTCGGCCACCGCTCCGATGATCTTGCCGGCCTGCACCCGGCTGGTGAGGTCCTTGGTCACGCCCACGATCAGCGCCACCTTGCCGTCCGACGTCGAGCCCAGCACCACCACGCCCGAGCCTAGCTTGGAGCGCAGGTTGTCCACCAGCGTGCGCATCTGCGGACGCTCCAGGTTGTCCACCCGGTGGGCCAGGACCTTGATTCCGTCCACC
>JAHFUA010000066.1 GCA_023265315.1 Acidobacteriota bacterium
CGTCGCGCGCCATCCGCGCGCACTCTAGCGCCATCCAGACGTTATTCCGCTTGGCCATCGAGATGTGCTGAAAGCCGGCGCGGTCCTGGTCCTTCAGGCGCCCGACCGGCAACACCAAGAGCTGTCCCTTGGTTATCTCGGAGATCATCCACACCAGCTTTTCCTGTACAAGCTGGTGCGAGGCGATGGGCTGGTCGCGGAACTGCTTGCGGAAGCCGGCGTATTGCAGCGCGCAGTCGTAGCATGCCATGGCAGCGCCCACCGCGCCCCAGGCGATGCCATAGCGGGCCTGGTTCAGGCACATCAGTGGCGATTTGATGCCATCGGACTTGGGCAGCAGGTTGGTGCAAGGTACGCGCACATCTTGCAGTGAGAGGCTTGACGTCACCGACGCACGCAGCGACCACTTGCCATGCACGTCGGCGGTGCGGAAGCCGGGACGGTTGGTTTCGACCAGGAAGCCGCGGATCTTGCCGCCTTCATCGTCCACCTTGGCCCAGATGACAGCCACGTCGGCAATCGAGCCGGAGGTGATCCACATCTTCTCGCCGTTCAGGATGTAGTCGGCGCCGTCGCGGCGGGCGCGCGCGCGCATGCCGCCGGGATTGGAACCGAAATCCGGTTCGGTCAGTCCGAAACATCCCAGGGCTTCGCCCTTTTGCAGCGCCGGCAGCCAGCGCTCTTTCTGCTCGTCGCTGCCGAAGGTGTAGATCGGGTACATCACTAGCGCCGACTGCACGCTGACGAAAGAGCGTACGCCGCTGTCGCCGCGCTCCAGCTCCTGCATCACCAGCCCGTATTCAACGTTCGACATCCCCGCGCAGCCGTAGCCCTTCAGGCTGGCGCCGAAGTAGCCCAGCTCGGCCATGGGCTTGACTAGTTCGCGTGGAAAGCGGCCCTCGCGGTTGCACTGCTCGATGATGGGGATGAGGTTGTCTTCGATAAACTTACGCGTGCTGTCGCGGACCAGGCGCTCGTCGTCCGAGAGCAGGGAATCGAACTCGATGAAATCGACGCCGCGGAACTTGATGGCCATTGCGACCTCGGGATTTGCGGTGGGCGAGAAGAACACTAGAACCTACCAGAGCGGGCGAGGAGGGTCAAATTGAGGCGTCTTGCGGGCGTGAGCGGAGCGCGCAGCGCGGAGCGGGAGCCCGCGGCCGAAATCCCGAGCGAAGCGAGGGATCTTCAGCGCGAAAAAGAGGCGCCGAAGCGCCTCAGGTGGGTAAGAGGGAGACTGCCGAGTGAGACGCGCCAGGAGGAGAAAGGTTTACGCGCAAAGACACGAACTGCCTCGTGATGTACACTAGCATTTTGCGGTGAGTCGGAATCTTCTTTCCCGCGTACTCCCCAAAATGTCGGTCCCGCTGATCGGGAGAGTTCTGTCAGGAGCCAAGCATGGTCAAGGTAGCCAAAACCGCCGATCGCAAGAGGATGATGGATACATCCAAGAGCCACGACTGTCCCAAGTGCGGCAAGCCGGCGCGCATCGTCAAGCGGGTGAAGGACCGCGAGCGCGGCGTGCCCGGCGGGATCTATATTTCGTGCTCGGCGTGTGAGTTCTACGAGAAGCTTTAATTCCCACTACCATCCGTTGCCGGAGGAATTCCTGTGCGCAGAGCCTATGCAATCGTCCTGCTCGTGGTTCTAGGGGCAGGCGGTTGCAGCCAGCAGGGTAAAGAGCTGGCCCAATTCGCCGGCGAGTGGAACCTTTTGTATACGAAGACGGTGTTCGAAGAGATCACGATCTCCATGCTGTCGGAGAAAAAGATCGCGCTGCAGGGGCCGCGGCGAGTGGTGTTCCACGATATCCTGGCCACGCCAGCCCAACCCCCGTTCTTCGGCCCCGGCACCATCGCAGTGGAACTCGATCTCCGCTTCGAACCCAGCGTGAAGCAGTACCTCTTCAACTTCAAGTATGGTTTCGACAGGATTGAGGACTTGCCGCTGACGTCGGAAGCCGGCAAGAGCTTCAAGGGCAGCGGCCGATACCAGGATTCCGCCCTCGGTCCGATTCCGGTGGAAGTGGAAATCCGCAGGCTTGAGAACGGCTCAATGTGGAAGATCGTGGCGCCGAGCGAGATCCCGACGGCCGACAAGAAGGGCCTCCAGCCCGTCCGCTCCTACATGTTCGAATTCACGAGACCGACGAAGCCCGCTGCTCCCTGATCCGCATCTGCCAGAGCATGAAGGACCAGGATGAACGCGGTTTATATGAGTGGAAGTGCAAAGCGGGAATCGGATCGTCCGTGATCGGGGCATCAGGTGATCGAAAACCGGCCTCCAATGACCCGATGACCTGATCTCCCGATCACCCGATCAATCTTGCAACGCCTTCGATCTCGCTCACGATCTCTTCCGTTGCGCGCCGTGGATCTGCCGCCTCGGTGATCGGTCTTCCCACCACCAAATAGTCCGCTCCCGCCGCGATGGCTCCTGCGGGAGTGTTCACGCGCGACTGGTCTCCCTTTTCCGCGCCGGCGGGGCGGATTCCAGGAGTAACAATCACGAATCCCGCGCCCAGGTCTTGCCGGATGAGCCGCGCTTCATGAGGTGAGACTACCACCCCGTTGCAGCCGCAGTTCTGGGCCAGGGTGGCGAGGACCAGAGCATGGCCCCGGGTTCCTCCGGCTACGCCAATCTCCTGTAGGTCGGCATCGGAAAGGCTGGTCAGGACGGTCACCGCTAGAATGATGGGCGGCTTCGGGGCTTGCCGCGCCGCTTCGACGGCGGCGCGCAGCATGGCCGAGCCTCCTGCGGCGTGCACCGTCAGCATGGAGACGCCTAGCGCCGCCGCCGAGCGCACCCCGCCTGCAACCGTGTTGGGGATGTCGTGAAACTTCAGATCCAGAAAGACCTTTTTGCCGGAGCCCACCAGTTCCCGGACCACGCCGGGTCCCTCGGCCGTAAAGAGTTGATTCCCGACCTTATAGGTCGAAACCGCCGCACCCAGTGCGCGGACGATCTTCTGCGCCTCGGCGGTTGAGAACACGTCGAGCGCCACGATCAGGCGGTCTTCAGGCCTCATCGCTGGCATCCTTGCAATTGCGGGAGCCCAGCAGACCAGGTTCGGTCTGCCGGGAGTCGCTCATTCGCCGCCCACGCTTTGGGCTGCGGCGACCATTTGCGGGGTGACAATGTCCAGCCGTACCCGTTCGACCCCTTCATGGCGGAACTCCAATATGGCGGCAGCGCCGTATGAGAGGTCAATGATACGGCTTTCCGGGACTGGCCCGCGATCATTTACGCGCACCGTCACCCACCTGCCATTGCGCAGGTTGGTTACCTTAACCCATGTCCCTAGAGGAAGATACCGGTGGGCTGCCGTGAACTGAAACATATCGTAGGGCTCACCGCTGGCGGTGGTTCGACCGTGGAAGGGCTTGCCGTACCAGGATGCGCTTCCAATCTGGTAAGGCTTCTCGGGTTTGGGGGTACTTGGCTTCGTAGACCTTGGGCCCTTTGTAGCGGGTGCCGCCCCTACGGTAGCAACCATAGCAGCGGTTGCCATGATGCAGGGTAGTACTCGTCGCATTGGATGTCCTTTCAGTCTATCTACAGTCTACCTTTCCTCTCCCAGGAGACCAGCTAATTATATGAAACTAAAGGAATCTAGTCAATCTTTTCGAGCCAAGGACCATTACCTCTGTACCGCCATGCAAGCTGTTGCTCAGTAAGGGATTCCCGGACCTCGAACCCCTGTCTCGGAGTTGGATGAGCCCCCGGCGGGTGAGGCTTTTCGCCCGACCGAAAACTTCGGGTCAATTCGGCCCGGCTGGTTTCCGACCGGCTCGCCACCCCCCTCCCAAGCCCCAGGGAGCCGGTAAGAGCGGATTCCCGCCTCCTTATCAAAAACCGGCCTCTGCGGAGCAGCCCGGACTTCGCGTCTGAGAGAGCGCTTGGTGATGCGAGCGGTGCGAAAAATGAAGAATTCATTTTGCGCTGCGAGCGATTGCCATTACATTCTGCCCTATGCCCTCCGCGCCACCGGTTGTGCTCACCATTGCCGGCTTCGACCCCTCCTGCGGGGCTGGGGTAACGGCCGACATCAAGACGATTGCCGCGCATGGCTGTTACGGCACCGCCTGCATCACGGCTCTGACCGTGCAGACTACAGTCGGCGTGCTGCGCGTGGAACCGGTTTCCAAGGAAACCGTAAAGGACACGCTACGCGAATTGGCGGCCGATATGCCTCCCGCCGCTGTCCGCATCGGCATGCTGGGTTCGGCGGAGGTGGTGGACGTGGTGGCTGAGTTCCTCGACGGCAGCAAGCCTCCCAACGTGGTGCTGGATCCGATTCTCAAGGCGTCTTCCGGCGCCGCTTTGCTCGATGACAAAGGAGTGGAACGGCTGGCCAAGGTGCTGGTCCCGCTGGCTACCGTGATCACCCCCAACATCGACGAAGCTGCCGCGCTCACCGGACTTCCTGTTGGCGACCTCGAGCAGATGAAGGCGGCGGCGCGGAGATTGCACGAGATGGGCGCACAGAACGTGGTGGTCACGGGCGGGCACCTGGAGCGCGCCGCCGACGTGCTCAGCATCGCGTTGCCGGAGGGAATCTTCGAGCAATTGGAGTTCGTCTCCGACCGCCTGCGCTCCACCTCGACCCACGGCACGGGATGCGCCTTCGCCACCGCACTGGCCGCCAATCTCGCCCTGGGCCGCCAACTGCAGTATGCCATCGTGCTCGCCAAGGCGTATGTCACCAAGGCCATCAGCCGGGCGTTCCCGCTGGGCAAAGGCTCCGGCCCGCTGCACCACCTCTACCGCATGGATGAACCGCCGCGGCCTGCGCCGGATGTGACCATCCCCATGCACCCCAACAGCCGTGGCGCGGGGGAATGATCGGGATTGAGTCATCGGGTCATTTGGGGCACACGGCATGCTCCCCGGCCCGAGATGGCCGTTGCGAATTGGTCTGCGGACATATCAGATCCCCAGGCGCCACTGTAACCGCCCCCTGGAAGTTCTAACGGCAAGCCTGGTCGCTGCAAAGGGAAAGGGCAACGCTCGCAGCGTCGCCCTTGACCGGCTCGGGGGAGAAAAAACTATTCTTGGTCGCGTTTGGGAGCGCCGGCAGCCTTCAGCAGGATTCCCGCCAGAAAGGCTACGATGGCAGCCAGGAGCCATTCGATCCGCCAGATCTGGACTGCCTGCCAATCCAAGACGGTGGTGGCGGTATAGACCAACCCGGTGCCGACCGCCGCCAGTGCGCAGATGACGCCTACGATGAGCGCCACTATCGACGCCAGCGGCAGACCCAGCCGCTCCTGCATGCGGTGAATGTCCAGGAATCGCGCCCACTGGAAGCGGCGGGCAGCAAACTGCGGTCCACGCTTGGCCCCGCAGGCATGGCAGAAGCGCGAGCCTGCGACGAACTCCGTGCCACAGCGCCCGCAACTCTCGGTCTGGACCGTGGGCACGGCTTCGTGTCGCGTCTCCAGCGGCGGCCTCCAGAACTCGCCGTGGTCATGAACGTCGCTTGCGGTGTTTGACATCTTCGGACACCTCCCCCCCAACCTTGGCTTTCGCAAACCAATGACCAAAGGTCAAATTATGTAACCCATTGACAAGCAAGAAGTTCCGGGAATCGCCAGGGAAATGTGTGCCGCTTTGCAGGGCAAGAATTACGTGCAACCCGAAGGTTTTGGAATCCACACGCCATCAGTTAAACTGCTCATAGCTCTGCTCGATGAGACCTTACGGTTTTCCCGTTGCGAGCCGCCATTGGTTGGCCTGCTGTTTAGTGTGCTCGCTTATCGTAGTTGCGGTAACTCCGCTGTGCTGCCGCCCGGCCTTCGCTCCCACCGGGCCTCCTCCGCAGGATGCGCTGACGGGCAGCGGCTTCGAGCACTACTACAATCTCGACTACGATGGCGCAGTCGGCGATTTCGAGCGGGAACTGAAGGCCCATCCCGACGACCCCTTCGCCGTCAACCACCTGTTGAGCGCCGTGCTGTACCGCGAACTCTACCGCGTGGGAGCGCTTGATACCGGCCTGTACGCGAACAACAGTTTTCTGGTCAAGAGGAAATTTCCCTTCGATCCCAAGGTAAGCGCCCAGGTCAAGGAACTGACCGAGCGGGCGCTGGCGCTCTCCGAGCAGCGGCTGGCCGAGGACCCGCACGACGTGCAGGCGCTCTACGCGCGCGGCCTGACCCGCGGCCTGCGCGCCGAGTACCTGGCGCTGGTCGATAAGGCCTGGTTCGCGGCCCTGCGGAACGCCATCGGGGCCCGGCGCGATCACGAGGAAGTCCTCAAACTGGCGCCGGATTACGCCGATGCCAAGACCATTGTCGGGGTTCACAACTACGTCGCCGGTAGCCTGCCCTGGACGGTGAAGGCCGCGGCCTCCCTCGTGGGCCTGGGCGGAAGCAAGCAGAAAGGCATCCAGTATCTCTATGACGCGGCCAATGCCGGCGGGGAAACCAGTGTGGACGCCCGCGTGGGGCTGGCGCTGTTCCTGCGCCGCGAGCAGCGCTTCGAGGAGGCGCTGGCAGCGGTGCGCAGCCTGACCGCCTCCCATCCGCGCAACTTTCTTTTCGCGCTGGAGGAGGCCAACATCCTCAAGGATGCAGGCCACGGGACGGAGTCCGTTGCCGCTTACCGCAAGGTGCTCGCCACCGGCCAGCAGGGCAACCTGTACTTTCACCCTCACCTCGAGCTGGCCGCTTTCGGATTGGGCGAAGCCCTGCGTGGGCAGCACGACTTCGCCGGTGCCGCCGAGGCCTATGAGTCCGTCCGTGAGTCGCCAACCGCCGACAGCGATCTCGTGGAAAAGGCGAACCTGGCCGCGGGGGAGATGTACGACCTGCTCGACAAGCGCGAGCTGGCGGTAAAGAGGTACCAGGCCGTGATCACCGCCAACGCCAGCTCGCCTAGCGCCGAGTCCGCCCGGCGCTACTTGAAACAGCCGTATCGGAATCCGTGAAGCTCCAGGAACTCCCCGGTGGCTGCCGTCGTATATACAATGAGCAAGAGGAGCGCCTATGTACTGCAACTATTGTGGCAAGGTGATCCAGGACGATGCCCAGGTGTGCGCCTACTGCGGCAAGCGTGTGGGCGCGGTAGCGGCCCGCAAGCGGCTGGTGCGTCCGCGCGTTGGGAGAAAAGTCGCCGGTGTCTGCCTGGGTTTCTCGGAGTATTTTGATCTGGATGTCACGCTGGTGCGCGTGGTGTGGCTGGTGGGTGCGTTCCTGTCCGGTGGAGCGGGCCTCATCGCCTACATCATCGCGTGGATCGTGATGCCGAATCAGCCAGAGCTGCTGCCGGCTGCGCCCGCCAACGCCGAACGCGTCCATAATCCCTGAAGCATGCGCCTGAGCAGCGACGACGCGGAGATCTTCTATACCGTCATGGGCGACGGCCCGCCCGTCGTGCTGCTGCATCCTTTCCCGGCGAACCACAAAGTGTGGCTGCCGGCGGCCGAGCTGCTGGCCAGCCGCTATCGCCTGATCCTCCCCGACCTGCGCGGGCACGGGCAGTCCGGCACCGGCGCGGGCTCCGCCACCATGCAGAAGCATGCCGCCGACCTGCTGCGGCTGGCGGATGCCTGTGGTGTGGGCAAACCCGTCTTCGCCGGCGTTTCCATCGGCGGGTACGTCTTGTTCGAGCTATGGCGGCGTCATCGCGAGCGCGTCTCCGGGCTCATCTTCTGCGATACGCGCGCGGGCGCTGACACCGACGAAGGCCGCGCCAACCGCCTGAAGGCCGCCGACGATGTCGAGAAGCAAGGGCCTGTGCCTTTCATCGACGGCATGATCCCCAAGCTGCTCGGCGACACCACCCGGACGACCCGCCCTGACTTGGTCGAGCGCGCGCGCAAGATGATGCTGGAAATGTCCGCCGCCGGGATCGCGGCGGTGCAGCGCGGCATGGCGGCGCGGCCTGACTCCGTCGCCGACTTGAAGACCATCAACGTTCCCACCCTGGTGATGGTCGGCGCCGAAGACACCCTCACCCCGCTGAGCGAAGCGGAATCCATGCAGCGGCAGATCGCCGGCAGCCGTCTTCATGTGATTCCCCGCGCCGGTCACTACGCGGTCTTCGAGCAGCACGACGGGGCGGGCAAAGCCATCCGTGGATTCCTGGACGGGATCAAGACTTGGTGAGCGCGGCTGGAAAATCCCGTGGCTGCCGACTAGAATCGGGCGTGTCATGTTCAGCGCTTTCCTGATCCCCGAAAAAACCGTGGTGCGCGACAAAGGCGACGGCGCGGCCATTGATGTTTCCTCCGCCGCCGCTAAGGTCCTGCTTCTTACCTTGAACATCACCGACGTCATCGAGCAACAGTCACTCGACGTGGCCGTCTGGGGCTCTGCTGACGGCGCTGCCTGGGGAGAAAAGCCGCTGCTATCGTTCCCGCAGAAGTTTTACCGCGGTCAGCACCCGCTGCTGCTCGATCTAGCAAAGCACCCGGAGATCAAGTTTCTGCGCGCGCACTGGACGGTGGGCCGCTGGGGACACCACGCCGAAGGGCCGCGCTTCGAGCTGCAGTTAAGCGTCCAGGAAGTGCCGCAGGACGTGCTGGCCGAGGCGCGCGCGGGCGCGGCGTCGTAGCGGCCGCTCCGTGACGCCGCCAAACGACATCGTCATCCATCCCGCAAAGAACGTGGCCGGGGCCGTGCGCCTGCCGGGCGACAAGTCCATCTCGCATCGGTACGCCATGCTGGGCGCGCTCGCCGAAGGGACGACGCGGCTTCGCAATTTCTCGACCGGCGCGGATTGCGCCAGCACGCTCGGGGCGCTCTCGTCCGTGGGAGTCGGCATCCGGCGCAGCGATGAGGGTGTGGTCGAGATCGAGGGCTCGCCCTGGCGCGCGCCGCGAACGCCGCTCGACTGCGGCAACTCCGGTTCGACCATGCGCATGCTGTCCGGCATCCTGGCAGGACAGCCCTTCACCGTCGAGTTGACCGGCGACGACTCGCTCTCGCGACGCCCCATGGCTCGCGTCATCGAGCCGCTTACGAAGATGGGCGCGCGCATCGAAGCCGGCCCCGGCGGCCGCCCTCCGCTGCGCATCACCGGACATCCCTTGCAGGCGATCGCCTACCGCTTGCCCGTCGCCAGCGCCCAGGTAAAGACCGCGATCCTGTTCGCCACGCTGTTCGCGCGCGGCACCACCACGATGGAGGAGCCGATGCGCACCCGCGACCACGGAGAGCTGGCGCTCCAGGCCTTCGGGGCTGAACTCACGCGCAGTGGCAACCGCGTCACCATGACCGGCGGGCAGAAGCTGCGTGCCATCGAAGCCGGCATCCCCGGCGACATCTCCTCAGCCGCCTTCTTCCTTTGCGCCGCGGCGCTGTTTCCCGGTTCTAATCTTCTGCTGGATTCCGTGCTGATGAACCCCACGCGCGCCGCGCTGCTGGACGTGTTGCTGGGAATGGGCTGCCGGATCTCCGTGGTCAACCTGGAGGAACATCACGGCGAGTTGGTCGGCACCGTCGCCGTCGAAGGCGCGGAGCTGAAGGGAACTACCATCGCCGGCGCGCTTTCGGCCGCACTCATCGACGAGCTGCCAGTGCTCGCCGCCATCGCCCCGTACACCACCGTCGGCATCGAGATCCGCGACGCGCGCGAGCTGCGGGTGAAGGAGTCGGACCGCATCGCCGCCGTCGCCGCCAACCTCCGTGCCATGGGTGCGACCGTCGAGGAGCGCGAGGATGGATTGCGGGTTCCCGGCAGCCAGCAGCTGCGTGGAGCGGAGATCGACTCCGCCGGCGACCACCGCATCGCTATGGCGTTCGCCGTGGCCGCACTGCGCGCGACGGGCGACACGCTGATCCACGGCGCCCGAGTCGCGCAGATTTCCTATCCTGAGTTCTTCACCACGCTGGAGGCCTTGGTTGAGTGGTAAGGTATGGCCCTTCCCAACCAGGCGGGCGGCAGTTTAGACTCTACATCTGCCTGCTTACGCTTTACACAAACCCAAGTCCAATAAGCCGAGGGAAATTACTGTGCGTTTTACACGTCTGACCGCTGTTGTTTTGCTCTTTGCTTCGTTGTGCGGCTCCAGCCTGGCCGCCGATAAGGTGCCAACACCGGGGGCGGCTACGATCCTGGCCGGGACACCCCAGCAGTACGCGTCGGCCTGCCATGCCGACATGGACCAGGCGAAGTCGCAGATGGCCGCGCTCAAAGCCATGAAGGCACCGCGCGATCCTATGCAGGCGCTGGACGGCTACGACGAAGCCGAGCTGGTGCTTAGCAATGCGCTGGCGCGCTCCGGGCTGGCGCACGAAGTCGAGCCCGCGGCGGAGATGCGCTCTGCCGCCGAGAAATGCGAGCAGGAAGCCGATGCCCTGAACACCGATTTCTCCCTCGACCGGGGGATCTACGACGCCCTGGCCGGCCTGGACCGCTCCAAGCTCGACGCCGAAACCAAGTTCTATCTGGAGCGCACACTGCGTGACTTTCGTCGCGCCGGCGTGGACCGGGACGACGCCACGCGCGCCAAGATCAAGAACCTCCGCGAGCAGCTCGTCAAGACCGGGCAGGAGTTCGGCAACAACATCAGGTCGGACGTCCGCAAGATCGAAGTCGATCCAGCGGCGCTGACCGGGCTGCCGGACGATTTCCGCGCCGCGCACAAACCCGGCCCCAACGGCAAGGTCACTCTGACCACGGACAACACCGACTACGTCCCCTTCATGACCTATTCCACGAGCGACAAGGCGCGCGAGGAATTCTGGAAGCTCTACCGCTTGCGCGGACACCCCAAGAACCTCGCGGTGCTGTCGCAGATGCTCCAGGAGCGCTACGAGCTGGCCACGCTGCTTGGCTACAAGGACTGGGCGGATTACATCACCGAAGACAAGATGATCGGCAGCGAGAAGAACGCCGCTGATTTCATCGAGAAGATCGCCACCGCCTCCCGCGCCCGCATGGAGCACGACTACCAGGAACTGCTGGAGCGCAAGCGGCAGGACGATCCTAAAGTTACGGCCGTCTATCCCTGGCAGAGCCCGTATCTCTCCGAGAAAGTCAGGGCGGAGAAGTACGACTTCGACGCGCGCACCGTCCGTCCCTACTTCCAGTACGCCAAAGTGAAGCAGGGGATCATGGACCTGAGCGGCAAGATGTTCGGCATCACCTATCGCCGGGTGGAGAACGCCAAGGTCTGGCATCCCGACGTCGAAACCTACGAGGTCTACGACGGCGACCGCCTGCTGGGGCGGATCTACTTCGACATGTTCCCCCGGGAGAACAAGTACAAGCACTACGCCACCTTCCCGATCGCCAATGGCAAACGCGGCCGCGCCCTGCCCGAGGCCGTTCTGGTCTGCAATTTCCCCCGGCCCAGCGGCGATGATCCCGGCTTGATGGAGCACGGCGACGTAGTCACCTTCTTCCACGAGTACGGCCACCTGCTGCATGCCATCTTCAGCGGCAACACCCGCTGGACCGGCCCCAACCTGGAGTGGGACTTCATCGAAGCTCCCTCGCAGATGCTGGAAGAGTGGGCGAGGGACCCAGGCGTGCTGCAGACCTTCGCCAAGCAGTACAAGACCGGCGAGCCGCTTCCCATCGCGGTCGCCAAACGCATGAAGACCGCCGACGACTTCGGACGCGGCCTGCAAGTCCGGCAGCAGATGTTCTACGCGGCGTTGAGCCTGCAGCTCTACGCGTGCAACCCGAGGGGACTGGACAGCACGGAACTGGTAGCCCAGCTCCAAGACCGTTACACCCCGTTCAAGTACGTCAAGGGCACCTACATGCAGGAAAGCTTTGGGCACCTGGACGGCTACTCGGCCATCTACTACACTTACATGTGGTCGCTGGTGATCGCCAAGGACATGTACACCGTGTTCCGGCACGACGGCCTGCTCAGTCCGAAAGCGGCGGCGCGCTATCGCCATGCCGTGCTGGAGCCTGGCGGCTCCAAACCCGCGGCCGTGCTGGTGACCGATTTCCTCGGCCGTCCGTACGGGTTCCAGGCCTACGAAGACTGGTTGAACGGGAAGATGTAGGCCAGAACACACCGACTGCATCTGCACTTCTCCGCCGCGGATTCACGCGGATCAACCCGGATTTCAGAATGGTCGTGATCCGCGTTCCTCCGCGTTGATCCGCAGCGAATGAAGTTCGGAGAGGGCGGAGGAGATGCTGGCCCTCTACGGTCTGCCTGCCTACTTCATCGGGTCTTTCTTCAGGCTGTCGTCCTTCATCTTGGAGGCGGGCAGCATCTTCACGCTCATCACGTGGATCTGGTTCTTGTCGGCGTAAACGTGGGCGCTGACCTGCACGTGGTGCCCTTCGTGTCCCTTCAGCGCCTCGGGATTCACTGCCTCCCAGGATGTCTTGTCCTTGTCGGAGATGAACCAGGTCTTGCCCTCCTCGGACTTAACCGTGCCCTTGATGTTCTTCAGCGGCGCCGATGCCGACCTGTCCTTCTTCGTGTCGTTGCCCATGCCCATGCCAGACTGCGCCACCGCGATCCCGGTCAGGATCGACAGCGCCAACGCAACCACAAAAACCTTCTTCATACGGCTCTCCTTCTGATTTGGTTTGGTGTACCGCTTCAGGTACGCTGGCGGCGCAGGTTTGGATGTAGCGCCACTGTCCCGGAACTACGGGAATGGCTTCTCCGAGGCCTTGCATGCATTATCTCCGGGGGTGTTTTTGGGGCCGAGGGAGACCTGGACACAAGAATTGCGCTTGCAGGGTGAAGTAAGCGCGAAGCGAGCCCTGCTTACTTTCCGGCAGTCCGCGTGTACAATTCCGGACGCAGTGATCGGTGCTTGAGAAAGCGAGGGCCGCATGGCTGACTTACGACATGTATTCAAGCAGCTGAAGAACGAGAGAAGGCGTGCGCAGAAGGAACTGGAACGGTTGGAGGAGGCCCTTTCTGCATTTGGAAAGCTGGTTGGCAAGCGCGCGGTAAAAGCGCGACGGAAGCTTTCAGCGGCCGCACGAAAGAAAATAGCCGCGGCTCAGCGGGCCCGGTGGGCGAAGCTCAGGGCAAAGTAAGGAAGCCGCCTGAGCCCGAGGAAGAAGAAAAGGGAGCGGGGGAGTAACCGGCTTCTTGGCGAAAGGAGGCCGCGCCCGCGATTTTATTCGAACTGTTTTCGAAACTCCTGGAGCTCCCTTTTCAACGCGGCGATCTCCCCCTTAAGGCTGCCAATTTCACTTTCCAATCGGGCGATCCGCTCGTCATCGGCGGAGGCGGTCGTGGCAGGCTCGCCAGGCGGCTGCGCCGCAATCTCCATCTCACCGGACAGCAGGTGCATGTAGCGCGTCTCCTTGGTGCCAGGTTGCCGGGGGAGCATTTGGACCAGCGGCGGCTCGTGTTGGATCAGGCGCTGCAACGCAGAGTGCACATCGGATAATTCTTCGAAACGATGCATCCGCTCGGTGCGGCCGCGCAGTTCGCCGGGTGTTTGCGGTCCCCGCAACAGCAGAACGCACAGCACGGCGGTCTCGGCGCGGGGAAGGTTGAACACCTCCTGCAGCCGGTGCTCATACTTGGGCACACGGCTGTCGGCGCTGCTGACCGGACCTGCCAGTCCTTTTTCATTCAGAGCGCGTAACCCATCCCGCACCGCGGCCTCGTCGAGGCTCATGACCGGATCGCGATTTGATTTCTGGCTGCAGGCGTTGACGAGCGCGTTCAGCGACAAGGGATAGTAGTCAGGAGTGGTGATGCCTTTTTCAATCAGCGAGCCCAGGACCCGGGCTTCGACTTTGTTCAGCACAGGATTCACGGCGCAGAGAAATTATAAGGCTGACTGTGAGCTGGCTGTCGCCCGAGTTGCGGCCCCGCCGGGGCGGCGCCTCATCTGTAGGGGTAAAAGATGAAAAACAGCAGCGAGATGGCGGTCAGGGCCCACAGTCCCGGACGCACTTCGCGCCAGCAACATACGGCCAACAGTCTCTCACACCTCCAAGTGATCCACATCATGGCAAGGAACAAAAGAGGCGGACTAAGCTGAAGGTGGTTTGAGGGAGGCGGTTATGCAGTTGCTGCTCAGCCGAGATGAGTATGAGTTCTTGAGGGAACTCCTCGAACAAACGCGCCGGGATCTTCGCGAGGAGATACACAAGACCGAGAGCCACGATTTTCGAATGGAGCTGCAGAAAAAACAGAGGACCTTGGGATCATTGTTGACGAAGGTTCAGTTGGAAGGATTCGTGGAAGCGGCCTGAGCCCAGACTCCCCCAGAGACGGTGATGTTGGGCCACTCTCGGTGCCGCTAGCTGGAAGTATTACGTGGCGCGAAGCGCAGTGGTTTGAAGCGATGCCTTGCAAGGTGGAAGAGTGTACCCGTCCGACCTTCGCCCGCTGTGCGAAGTGCAGCCGGGAAATTTGCGGTGGTCATGCAGAAGACTGCGACGGCTGTGACAAAACCTTCTGCCCAACTTGCTACCAGCAGCACGTTGGCGAAGAAGAAAGCGCTTGAAAGAGCCCCATGCTGGGCTAGAGCAGGTACCGTATAATCACTACCGTGGGCGCGTAGCTCAGCCGGTAGAGCAATGCCCTTTTAAGGCATGGGTCGCAGGTTCGAATCCTGCCGCGCTCACCAATTCCTTCGGGGTCCCTCGCTGCGCTCGGGATTTCGGCAGCGGCCCTTCGACTTCGCTCAGGGCTCGGCTTCGCGTTGCTCGGCCTCGGCTAACTCCCGCTTCGCTCACGCCCGCTGAGCGCCTCAAGTTCGAATCCTGCCGCGCTCACCAATTGCTTCGGGGTCCCTCGCTGCGCCACCCCAGCCAACCAGAGGCGGGTTGGCTGGCCTCTCGCTACCATCACCCCGGTTGCCGCACTATAATCGCGGGATGCGCCCTGTCTGCGGGCGCCGCAAGTGTATGAGAGCGCCGCGGGCTCCGAACGCGTGCGGCGCCGATTGAACCGAGGCTTTTCTATGGCTGGAATCCTGACTACTCCTACCCAGAAGACGCTAGCACTGAAAGACCCGCGTCTGTTCCGGGAGCAGGGCTACATCGACGGGGAATGGGTGGATGCCGACAACGGTTCCACCTTCGCGGTGACCAATCCCGCCGACGGCGCGGTGCTCGGACATGTCCCCAACATGAGCGCTGCGGAAACGCGCCGCGCCATTGAAGCCGCCAACGCGGCCTGGCCGGCGTGGCGCGCCAGGACGGGCAAAGAGCGCGCCGCCATCCTGCGCCGCTGGTACGAGCTGATGCTCGCCAACCAGGAAGACCTCGCGCACCTGATGACTGCCGAGCAGGGCAAGCCGCTGGCCGAGGCCAAGGGCGAGGTGGTCTATGCTGCGTCGTTCATTGAGTGGTTCGCCGAGGAAGGCAAGCGCATTTACGGCGACACCATTCCGCAGCACCATCCGGACAAGCGTCTGGTAGTGATCAAAGAGCCGGTGGGAGTCTGCGCCGCCATCACACCGTGGAATTTCCCCGCGGCCATGATCACCCGCAAAGTGGCGCCGGGACTGGCCGCCGGCTGCGTGGTGGTGCTGAAGCCCGCCGAGCAGACGCCGTTCTCCGCCCTGGCGCTGGCCGAACTGGCCGAGCGCGCCGGCCTGCCCAAGGGCGTGCTCAACATCGTCACCGGCGACCCACAGCCGATCGGAGCGGAGCTGACCTCTAACCCCCTGGTCCGCAAGTTGAGCTTCACCGGCTCGACCGAGGTCGGGCGGCTGCTGATGCAGCAGTGCGCCGCGACGGTCAAGAAGCTGTCGCTCGAACTCGGCGGCAATGCACCTTTCATTGTCTTCGCCGATGCCGATCTCGACGCCGCCGTCGAAGGCGCGATGGCCTCGAAATATCGCAATACCGGTCAGACGTGCGTGTGCGCCAACCGCTTGCTCGTGCAGGACGAGATCTATGATGCCTTCGCGGGAAAGCTGGCCGAGAAAGTGGGTGCGATGAAGGTGGGCAACGGCATGGAAACAGGGGTGGTGCAGGGGCCGCTCATCGACCAGGCGGCGCTGGCCAAGGTGGAGGAGCACATCGCCGACGCCGTCGCCAAGGGCGCGCGCGTGCTCGCCGGCGGCAAGCGCCACAGGCTCGGCGGGACGTTCTACGAACCCACCATCCTCACCAACGTCACGGCGGCGATGAAGCTGGCGCGCGAAGAGACCTTCGGCCCGGTCGCGCCACTGTTCCGCTTCCACACCGAGCAGGAAGCCGCGCGCATGGCGAACGATACCGAGTTCGGCCTGGCCGCCTATTTCTATACTCGCGACATCGGCCGCGTCTGGCGCATGTCGGAGGCGCTCGAGTACGGCATGGTGGGCGTCAACACCGGAACCATTTCCACCGAAGTCGCGCCCTTCGGCGGCATGAAGCAGTCTGGACTGGGGCGCGAGGGCTCGAAATACGGCATCGAGGAGTTCCTGGAAGTGAAGTATCTGTGCATGGGGGGCATCAATCGCTGACGGGTTGCTCTTGCGATCCGGAGGTTTGCGGCACTGAATTGCCTCACCGGAAGAAACACGCCTGCCCTCTATGCAGGGCTTGGAGAGGATTCATCCCGATTAGGGACGATTGCTCTCTTCGATTCCTGCCGCTTTTTGTGTTCATTACGGCGGTTTGCACGATATAAATGCAGTGGAGCGCAGCTTTGCTGTTCCAACCTCGACAATTCCCGCGCGTGTCCATCGCCGTGGAAGTGAAAGTCCACTGCGGCGATGAGGTTTTCGTCGCCCGATCGCAGGAGATCGGCGCCGGCGGCATGGCGCTGGAGAATGTCGGCCGCCTCTCGGTGGCGCAGCCGGTAAAGCTTTCCTTCACGCTGTCTCCGGGACGGGAACTGAAGCTGGACGCGGTGGTGTGGTGGAAGCGCAACCACCGCGTCGGCATCCGCTTCGATCTGCGCGACGGCAATTGCCGCCTCATCCAGCAGTGGGTCGAAGAGCAGATCAAACTCGCCCGAACGCCGCCGGTTTAAGGTTCTCCTAAGAGAGCATCTAGTCAACGTCGCGGCGATATTTTCCACATTACTTTCATTACCTCGCCGGCCATTACTTCCGCGCAGGATGCCGGATTACGTCCGTAAATTGCGCCGCGCAGGGCTTTAGACAAAACTGCGGTGCATGGATGTGGGCGGAGATTTTAGTCTCCGGAGAGCGCAATCGCAGCCTGCCACCGCGGCTGATCTGGCTGGCTGGGACGATGGCGGTGTGCCGCGGCGTGATGGCGACAGTCTTCCCCACCCTGCGTTCTATCCTCAACTTGTAAGTCTTGAGGCGCCCTTGGCTTGGGCGTCACTCTGCCTCTGTGTCCTCTTCTGCGGCGGTTTTTCTTTCCGGCCGGAGCAGCGGGAACAGGATCACGTCACGGATCGAGGGTGAGCCCGTCAGCAGCATGGTGAGGCGGTCGATCCCGATGCCTTCTCCCGCGGTCGGCGGCATGCCGTAGGAGAGCGCGCGGACGTAGTCGTAGTCCACTTCCGCCATGGCCTCCTCGTCTCCGCGCTGGCGCTGCCGGACCTGGTCTTCGAAGCGGCGCAGTTGCTCCTCGGGGTCGTTCAGCTCGCTGAAGGCGTTGCCGCATTCGAGGCCACCGATGAAAATCTCGAAGCGCTCCACCCACTCCGGTTCGTCCTGCTTTTTCTTGGAAAGCGGCGAGATGGCGGCGGGGAAGTCGTAGAGGATGGTGGGTTGGATCAGGTGTTCCTCGGCGACGGCTTCAAACAGCGCGGCGATGGTCTTGCCCGCCGGATCGGTCGGATCGTACGGCATGTGCGGATGGTGGGCGGCGTTGAAGCGCCGCACCAGCGCGCCGACACATTCGGCGCTAGCAAAATCCCTCATCTGCGGCTTGGGCCCGGCATTTTCCGGCCAGTATTTCTGGATGGCCTCGCGCATCGAGAGGCGCTGCCAGTTCGCAAAATCGATCTCGTGTCCGCCGTACCTGACGACCGTTGAGCCGGTGACCTCGTGCGCCACCTGCGCCAGCAGCTCTTCCGTCAAGTCCATCAGGTCGCGGTAATCCGAGTACGCCTGATAAAACTCCAGCATGGTGAACTCGGGATTGTGCTGGGTGGAGATACCTTCGTTGCGGAAGTTGCGGTTGATCTCGTACACGCGATCCAGGCCCCCCACCACCAGCCGCTTCAGGTAGAGCTCCGGCGCAATGCGCAGGTAGAGGTCGAGGTCGAGCGTGTTGTGATGGGTGATGAAGGGCCGCGCCGCCGCGCCTCCGGCGATGGGCTGCATCATCGGGGTCTCGACCTCGATGTAGCCGTGAGCGTCGAAGAAGCGGCGGATCGACTGCACCACCTTGCTGCGCCGCACGAACACGTCGCGCACCTCGGCGTTCATCACCAGGTCCACGTAGCGCTGCCGGTACCGCAGTTCCACGTCGGTGAGCCCGTGCCATTTCTCCGGCAGGGGCAGCAGGTCCTTGGAGAGAAATGTCAGCTCCTGCACATGGACCGTGAGTGCGCCGGTGCGGGTGCGAAACAAGTACCCGCGCACCCCGATGTGGTCACCGATGTCGAGCAGCTTCCAGAGCTGAAAGCCCGGCTCCCCCACATCATCTTTCTTGACGTAGATCTGCAACCGCTGCCCGCCCTGCTGCAGGTGGGCGAAGCCCGCCTTGCCCATCAGGCGGATGGCCATGATGCGCCCGGCGATGCGCACCTCAACTTTCGGGTCCCCGAGCTGTTCGGCGGTGCGGTCTTTGTAGTCAGCCAGGATTTGCGGGATTTCGTGCGTGGTCTGGTACTTGTGCGGATAGGCGCGCTGCCCCAGCGCCTCGATCTGGGCGAGTTTTTGCCGGCGAAGCTGATAGATGTTCTCGTCAAGAGCCATGGGCGTGAGCGCTTTAAAGAGAAAACAGCGATTATAGCGGGCGATTTGTAATTGGTAATTTGTAATTTGCCAAGTCTGGGTCGCCGGCTGCCTCGGGGCATCGCCAGCTGCGGCCAATTTACAGATTTCAAATTACAAATCCGAAAAAAAACCCGCTTGCTGAGCGGACGGCAAGGGCGCTAGTATCGAGGGTTCTCCTGAGGTCCCATGCCCCAGAACTACGTACCCATCTTCATCTTCATAGCCGTGGTCGCAATCCTGAT
>JAHFUA010000067.1 GCA_023265315.1 Acidobacteriota bacterium
ACGACCTGTTCCGCCACCTGGAGAGCCTGTCGTGGTCGTATTACCAGCGCACCCGCACCGGCGACATCATGGCCCGCGCCACCAACGACCTGAACGCGGTGCGCATGCTGCTGGGGCCGGCCATCATGTACACCGCCAATACCGTCGTGTACACGCTGGGCGCGCTCTACTTCATGTTCCGTATCAGCCCCAGCCTGACCGCCTGGGCCTTTCTCCCGCTGCCGGTGGTTTCCATCGTGGTGCAGTACTTCGGGAGCAGGATCCACGAGCGTTTCGAGCGCATCCAGGCGATGTTCTCCGAGATCTCCGCCCGGGCGCAGGAGAACTTCTCGGGGGCGCGGGTGGTGCGCGCCTTCGTGCAGGAAGATGCCGAGATCGAGGCCTTCGAGAACGCCAACCGCGAGTACATCCGCCGCAGCCTGAAGCTGGTCCGGCTGATGGGCATGCTCTGGCCTACGCTGGAAACGCTGTTAGGCCTGGCGGTGGTGCTGGTGCTGTGGCTGGGAGGCCGCCAGGTGCTGCTTGGAAAGATCAATGTCGGAATGTTCGTCGCCTTCAATACTTACCTGGTGCAGCTCACCTGGCCGATGATTTCCATTGGTTGGGTGCTGAACCTGTTCCAGCGCGGCAGCGCCTCCATGGGCAGGATCAACGAGATCTTTCAAGAGCGGCCAGAGATCGAAGACCGCATCCCGCCGGATCGGCCGCCCGAGACGATTCGCGGCGAGATCGAGTTCCGCAACCTCAGCTTCGCCTATAACGGCGTGCCCGTACTCAACGACATCAGCCTGAAGGTCCCCGCGGGATCGAGCCTCGCCGTCGTGGGAGCGACGGGATCGGGGAAGTCCACGCTGGTGAGTCTGGTCCCGCGCATCTACGACGCGCCGGAAGGCAGCGTGCTCATCGACGGTCGGCCCATCACCGATTACCCGCTGGCCACACTGCGGCGCGCCATCGGCTTTGTGCCGCAGGAGACATTCCTGTTCAGCGACACGGTGCGCGAGAACATCGCCCTGGGCGCCGAGAGCGCCGGCGGCGACGACGTGCGCCGCGCCGCCGAAGCCGCCAATATTGCCGCCGACATTGCCGACTTCCCGGAGGAGTACCAGACTATGGTGGGCGAGCGCGGCATCACGCTCTCCGGCGGGCAGAAGCAGCGGACGGCCATCGCCCGCGCCCTCATCCGCGACCCGCGCATCCTGGTGCTCGACGATGCGCTCTCCAGCGTCGATACCTATACCGAGGAGAAGATCCTCAACCACCTGCGCGAGGTGATGCAGGGGCGCACCACCATCTTTATCTCCCATCGCGTCTCCACCGTGCGCAACGCCGACCGCATAGCCGTGCTGCACGGCGGGCGCATCGTCGAGCTGGGCACGCACGACGAGCTCATCGCCCGCAACGGCTACTACACCGACCTGTACAACAAGCAGTTGCTCGAGGAAGAACTCGAGACCGTTTAGCGGATTGAGCCATTGATCCATTGACTCATTGATCCATTGATTCATTGAGTCATTGCGTCCGGCGCTTGAATCAATGAGCTAATGAGCCAATGACTCAATGGCTCAATCCTGATGAAGCGCTTTGTCATCCCCGAGCTCTTAGACTCTGACTCCGGCACTGCCGCTGAGATCTCTGCCTCGCTTGCCGATCTGAGAATGGTCAACCGCTGGTTCGGCGGGGCCGCGACCATGTGCGACCTGGTGCGCGAGGTGGCCCGGCGCACCGGGAGAAGGGACCTCTCGCTGCTCGACGTGGGAGGCGCTTCCGGCGACATCGCCGCGCGGGTCACCCGCCAGCTGGAGCGCGAGGGCGTGCGCGTCGCTTCTGTGGTCCTCGACCGCTCGGCGGCACACCTGAACGGAACCGGACGGTCGGTTGCCGGAGACGCGCTGGCCTTGCCGTTTAGCGACGGCAGTTTCGACGTGGTGGGCTCGTCGCTCGTGGTCCATCATCTGGAACCCGGCGAGCTGGTGCGCTTCATCAACGAGTCGCTGCGGGTGGCGCGGGTGGCGGCGCTGGTCAACGATCTGCGGCGCAGTCCCGGACACCTGGCGCTCACCTATGCCGGCTTTGCCTTGTACCGCAGCCGGCTGACGCGGCACGACGCGCCCGCCTCGGTGCAGCGAGCCTACACGGCGGGCGAGCTGCGCGAGCTGCTGGAGGCGACGCGGGCGGCGGCCGTCGAGGTCCGCAACCATTACCTGTGCCGCCTGGCGGCCATCGCGTGGCGAGAGGCCAAGTCGTAGAGCCGCAGCATGCTGCGCCGGATATGGTTCAAGCTAACGCTCTAACGCTGCGGTTCTCCTCCGCACCTCGCCTACGAATGCCGCGTCGTTCAGATCCGCCAGGTTGATCTCCACATTGGCCAGCGCCCCGGTGAGGGCGGCCTGGGCGAGAGTCCCGGCCACGGCCAGGTCGGAAGCCATCTTGGGATTGGTGATGGGCTTGAGCGTCTCCACGAGGTGCGACACCTCCCGTGCGCGCTCGGCTACGCCCAGCGGTACGTTGGTGGCGCCCTTGAGCGCCTCGGTGATGATGCCATCGCCAGCGGCGGTCTTCGCTTTTGCCTGCTTGTAGGCTTTCATCACGGCGTCATAGGAGGCGGCGTCGGCGTCGATGGCAGCCTTGAATTCCTCGCGCAGCGTGGCCAGGCGGGCGATGGCGTCGCTCAGCTCGCGCTCGTACTGCAAGTAATTCTTTTTGCCGCGCGACATGCCGGCGACCATGGCGCCGAGCGCTGCCGCCATGGCGCCCGCCGCGGCCGAGGCGCTGCCGCCGCCGGGAGTAGCCGTGGGCGCGGCCAGTTGTTCGACGAAGGGCTCAACCCCGGCGCGCAGTCCGCCCACCGCCATCTTGCCGCCCATGATCGCCTGCAGGCGATTCTCGAGGATCAGTGACGAGTCGAAATTTTCGATCTGCAAGAACCACTCGGCGGCCATTTCGAGAGCTTTCTTCGGGATCAGCCCGACGATCTCGCTGAACGCGGGCATCACCCCGTAGCGCGCGGCTTCCCGGCAGACGAATTCGAAGACGCGCGCGATGGGCGTCTGCTCGAAGTCGGTGAGGTTCATCGAGACCTGCGCCAGCCCGCGCACGGGAAAACCGGCGGCCTTCACGTAGCGCAGGCCGCCATTCGAGAAGCGCACCGCCTTGGCGATCTTCTGCGCGATCTCAACCTCAGCGGTGTTCAGATAAATGTTGTAGGCAATGAGGAACTTGCGCGCGCCCACCACGGTGGCGCCCGCGGTGGGATGGATGCGGGGCTCGCCGAAGTCGGGGCGGCGGGCGGGGTTGCTGGCGATTTCTTCACGCAGTCCTTCAAATTGTCCGCGGCGGATGTTTTCCAGGTTCTGGCGCTCAGGCGTGGTGGCGGCGGCTTCGTACAAATAGACCGGGATCTGGTAGCGCTTCCAGATCTCTTCGCCGACATGGCGGGCGAGGGTGACGCAATCCTCGAGCGCCAGTCCCTCGATGGGCACGAAGGGCACGACGTCGGCGGCGCCCAGGCGCGGGTGCGCGCCCTGGTGCCGGGTGAGGTCGATCAACTCGGCGGCCCGGCCGACGCCGCGGATGGCGTCCTCGGCGATGCACTCGCGGTCGCCCACCAGCGTGATGACCGAGCGGTTGTGGTCGGCATCCATCTCGCGGTCGAGCAGGTACACGCCGGGCACCTTCATGGCCTCGATGATGGCGTCCACCTTGGCCCGGTCGCGGCCTTCGGAAAAATTGGGAACACATTCGACGAGCGTGGACATGACAGGGGAAGGATAAAGGAGATTGAGCCCTTAAGTCATGGAGTCATTGGATGGTGAGTGGCCTCCTGAAACGGAACACTTCTTCCAGTTCCTGGGTGACTCCTTTGCCGAGACCGCCCGCACCGGCGCAACCCTATCGCACCACGACTGAAGCTCAAGCCGATGGCAGAGACTTAGGCCGCCGAGCCCGTGCCGGCCTTCATGTCGGCCAGCGGCTGGAGTTCTCCGAGGATGGTGGGCACCAGTTCCGAGACGGTAGGATGGATATGCATGGCCCGCTGCAGGGTGGTGTAGGAGGCCTTCGAATACATCACGTCGAGAATACAGTGGATGACCTCGTCGCCGCCGGTGCCCAGGATGGCTGCGCCCAGAATCTCCTTGCTATCCCCATCCACCACGATCTTCATGAAGCCCTGGGTCTCGCCTTTTTCCACGGCGCGCCCCACGCGCGTCATGGGACGCTTCCCGACCAGCGCCCGCCGGCCTGAGCTGAGCACCTGCGCTTCCGTCCAGCCGGCGCGGCCCAGCGGCGGATCGATATAAAGCGCGTAGGCCTGGATGCGGTCGCTCAGCCGCCGCGCATCGCCGTCCAAGAGGTTCGCCGCAACGATCTCGTAGTCGTTATAGGAGGTGTGGGTGAAGGC
Organism: Acidobacteriota bacterium; assembly: GCA_023265315.1. GTDB lineage: Bacteria > Acidobacteriota > Terriglobia > Terriglobales > Acidobacteriaceae > JAHFUA01. The sequence continues at coordinate 4,403 of JAHFUA010000067.1, forward strand.
GCCGCGGCCGTTGCAGTCGCCCAGCGCCCATATGCCGGGGACGCTGGTGCCCAACTGGTCGTCCACCACGATGTAGCCGCGCTGGTCCAGCTCGACGCCGGCTTTCTCCAGGCCCAGGTCCTCGGTGTTGGGACGCCGCCCCACCGCCAGCAGCAGATGCGAGCCCACCACTGCGGGCGGCCCGGCGGTACAGTCTACGCCCACGGCAATGTCCTCGCCGCGTTTGGAGACGGAGATGCACTTGGCGTTCAGCCGCACGTGCACACCTTCGGCTTCCAGGATCTCGCGCACCGTGGCCGAGACATCTTCGTCCTCGCGCGAGATCAACCGTGGGCCCATCTCGATGATCGTCACCTCGCTGCCGAAGCGGCGGAACATTTGCCCGAACTCCAGCCCGACGTAGCTGCCGCCCACGATCACCAGGTGGCGCGGGAGGAAATCCACATTCATCATCGAGGAATTGGTGAGATAGGGCACCTGCTCGATGCCGGGCATGGGTGGCACCACCGCGCGCCCGCCCACGTTGATGAAGATCTGCGGGGCGGTGAGCCGCTCCGTCCCCACACTGATCTCGTGCGCCGATTCAAAGCGCGCCTGGCCTTGGTACACCGTGAGGTTCTTCGTACCCTTGAGCCAGCTCTCGAGGCCGGTCCGCGACTGTCCCGAGACCGCGTCCTTGCGCGCCTTCACCCGCTTCATGTCCACCGTGACCGGCCCGCCGAGGTTCACCCCGTACTCGGCGGCGCGGCGCGCCAGATGCGCGGCGTAGGCGCTCGCCACCATGGTCTTGGTGGGGATGCAGCCGGTGTTGACGCAGGTCCCGCCGAAGAACTTGCGCTCGATGACAGCGACTTTCTTCCCTGCGCCCGCCAGCCGCACCGCCAGTGACGGTCCCGCTTGCCCGGTGCCGATGATGATCGCGTCGTAGGCCTTGGCCATGGTCGCCTCCAGGACGTTTTGATTCCGCAGCGCCTCGGGGGTTACACGGGACAAAGGAAAAAAGAGAGTGACGGCGTTCAGCCGGCGTTGGCTTGCCGGGGAAAATCCGGCTCGGCCTCACGCGACATCTGACCCTGAGCGCGGGGAAGCGTGACGGTGAACGAAGTGCCGCTGCGGCCGGGCCGCGTCGAGCTGGACACCTCGATCTGCCCGCCCATGTCCTCGACGATGCTGCGCGTCACCCACAGCCCCACCCCGGTTCCCTTTTCTCCCTTGGTGGTGAAGAACGGCTGGAAAATCTTTTCCAGGTTCTCGGAGGGGATGCCGGGGCCGTCGTCGGCGACGCACACACGAAACGCGCTGTCCGCGCCGGAGATGGTGACGGTCAGGCGCCCGCCGTCGCCCAGGGCGTCCACGGCGTTGCCGATCAGGTTGGTGAACACCTGCCGCAGCTCGCCAGGGAAGCCGATCATCTGCCCGCTGTCTTCGTACTGTCGCTCCAACCGTATGCGCTTCTGCGCCAGCGGAGATTCGAACAGCCGGCACACCCCATCGATAATCTCGGAGAGGCTGAAGGAGACCGGGAACGCCGTCTCGCGCTGCAGCGCCAGGGTGTTGCGGGTGATGTGGCCGATGCGCGACACCTCCTCGCGCGCCTGCCCGATCATCTCCCTCATCTCCGGCTCTACGGCCGGGCTCAGTTCGATCAGGTAGAGCAGGTTGAGCAGCGTGTCTAGCGCATTCTTGATCTCGTGGGCGATGGTCGCTGCCAGCCGCCCGGTGGCCGCCAGTTTTTGCGACCGGCGCACCGCCTCGGCTAGCTCGGTATTAAGTTTGTTGATCTGCTCTTCCGTCTTTTTGCGCTCGGTAATGTCGCGGACGGCGGCGGTGACGAACAGCCCCCGCGGCGTACGCAGCGGGCTCAAGCTGATCTCCACCGGGAACTCGCTGCCGTCCTTCCTTCTGCCGAACAGCTCCAGTCCGGCGCCCATCGGCCGCACCCGCGGCTCGGCGAAGAAGGTAGCCCGGTGGGTCGCGTGTTGGGGACCGAAGCGCCCGGGGATCAGCATCTCCACCGGCCGGCCCAGCAGCTCGTGCCGTCCGTAGCCGAACAGGATCTCGGTCTGACTGTTGACCACCACGATCCTGCCATCGCTGTTGACGATCACCATGGCGTCGGGCGCCGTTTCCAGCAGGTCGCGGAAATCGGGAGGCACCCACTCGGGATGCTGGCTGGTAATGTACATAGCGAGTCGCTGCAACAGCTTCATGAACCCATCCCCGCCGGCCCCGCCCGTTGTAGAGACGCAGCTTGCTGCGCCTCGACCGCATGCCAGATCCAGAGGCTCGTGCCAAAGGGTCGTAAGTATAGCGCAACTCGCTCGGTCGCATCATGGCTGCAACCCGGCCGCCGCCGGCTGCGCCACTATTGACCTTTCCCGTTTCCGCGCTTACCGTAATCGCCACCGGGGTGAGCGCATCTCTGTGATAACGCGCAGCTTTCCGGAACTCCCGTGGCGGATGGTACTATTGAGAATCGCATGCCTCTGAAGACCCTGTTCCTGAACCCGCCCTCCTTTGAGAACTTTGACGGCGGGGCCAGTTCCCGCTGGCCCGCCACTCGCGAGATCGAATCCTACTGGTACCCGGTGTGGCTGGCCTATCCCGCCGGGATGCTGGAGGGCTCGCGCCTGCTCGACGCCAGCCCGCACCACGTCTCCTGGAAGCAGACCATCGAGATCACCAAGGATTACGAGTTCGTCGTGCTCTTCACCAGCACGCCGGGTTTTCCTGGTGACTGCAAGCTGGCCGAGGCCATGAAGGCCGCCCATCCTGCGCTGAAGATCGCCTTCGTCGGCCCGCACGTCACCGTGCTGCCGGAGCCGGTGCTGCGCGACTGCCCGGCGATTGATTTCATCGTCCGCCGCGAGTTCGACTACGCCACCGTGGAGTTCGCCCAGGGCAAGCCGCTGGCGGAGATTCTCGGCATCTCCTATCGCCAGAACGGCCGCATCGTGCACAACCCCGACCGGCCGCCGGTGGACGATCTCGATGCCCTGCCCGACGTCACCGACGTCTATCATCGCGATCTCGACGTGCGCCGCTACAATGTGCCCTTTCTTCTGTATCCCTTCGTCGCGCTCTACTCGACGCGCGGCTGCCCGGCGCAGTGCACCTTCTGCCTGTGGCCGCAGACCTTGAGCGGGCATCCCTGGCGCAAGCGCTCCTCGGACGCCGTCGCCCGCGAGATGGCCAAGGCCAAGGAATACTGGCCCTGGGTGAAGGAGTTCTTCTTCGACGACGACACCTTCAACATCCAGAAGGCACGCACCATTGAACTGTGCGAGAAGCTGAAGCCGCTGGGGCTCACCTGGTCGTGCACCTCGCGCGTCACCACCGACTACGAGACGCTGAAGGCGATGCGCGACTCCGGCTGCCGCCTGCTTATCGTCGGCTACGAGTCCGGCGATCCCCAGATCCTCAAGAACATCAAGAAGGGGGCGACGGTCGAGCGCGCGCGTGAGTTCACCCGCGACTGCCACCGGCTCGGCCTCATCATCCACGGGGATTTCATCCTCGGCCTGCCGGGCGAGACCCGCGAGACTATCCGCCAGACCATCAACTTCGCCAAACAGCTTGATGTGGAGACCATTCAGGTATCGCTGGCGCACGCTTATCCCGGCACCGAGCTCTACGACTTCGCCAAGCAGAACGGGTTCATCGTCAACGAGCAGCAGATGGTGGACGAAGGCGGACATCAGCTCGCCCACATCGAATATCCCGGGCTGCCGCGCGAGGAAGTGCTCGACGCCGTCCATCGCTTCTACGACGAGTACTACTTCCGCCCCAAAGCCGTGTACCGCATCGTGCGCAAGGCCATCTTCGACTCCGGCGAGCGCAAGCGCCTCTACAAGGAAGCCCGCGCCTTCCTCAAGCTGCGCTCCGCCCGCAAGCGCTACGTGGCAGACCGGCGCGCTGCTCCCGCCGCTCCTGCGCGTCCTGTGGAAGAGCGCGAGACCCCGGTGGAGACCGTCGAGGCCTAGGGGGTGCGAAAGCGTTCGTTTTTCATGATTGTCATCCCGAGCGAGCGCCCGGTTTTGGCGCGAGTCAAGGCCTGCCCTGAGCGAAGTCGAAGGGGACCCCTACCCTCGCCGAAGATGTGCCCTTAGAAAGCTCTTGTGACCTTCCGCAAATACCTCGTCCTTGCCGCCATCATCGTCTTCGCCTCCGTCGGCGACATCAGCCTCTCCTACGGCATGAAGCGCGTGGGCGCCATCTCGCTCGCCCGCTGGACGGAACTCTTCGCCGCCGTGCTCAACCCCTGGGTGGCTCTGGGAATCGTGCTCCTGCTCGGCTTCTTCGCCGCCTACCTGAGCGCGCTCTCCTGGTCCGATCTCACCTACGTGCTGCCCGCCACCTCGCTCGGCTACGTGCTGCTGGCGTTGCTCTCGGTCTGGCTGCTCGGCGAGAAGGTCAGCGTCAGCCGCTGGATCGGGATTCTGCTGGTCAGCTCCGGGGTCGCCATCGTCACCCGTGGACCTTCCGCCACCCACCGCCACCAGCCCGAGCTTGAGTCCGCCGGGGACCAGCCATGAGCGTGCTCCGCACCTGGTCCGCCATCGCCGCCATCGTCCTGAGCTCGACCGCCGGCGACGTGCTTCTCTCCCGCGCCATGCGCCAGATCGGACACGTCGGCGAACTGTGGCGCCGCCAGGGCTTGCGCGCCGTGCTCAAGACCATCGCGACCCACCCCAGTTTTCTGCTTGCCCTGTTCTTCATGGCGGTGTCGTTCTTCGGACTGCTGGCGGTGCTCTCCTGGGCCGACGTCTCGCTGGTCGTCCCCGCCACCGCATCGCTGGCCTACGCGACTAACGCCCTGGCCGCTCGCCTGTTCCTGCACGAGCGCGTAGACCGCCGGCGCTGGCTGTCAGCTCTGTTGGTCTGTGCGGGAGTGGCAGTGCTAGCGACGTAGGCGGGCGGGGGCGCCCGCCCCACATGGGTCTTGCCTAGCGCAGGCTTTCCATCACCTCATCCAGCACCGCTTTAGGCGGGCGCACCGCGTCGGCGGGCAGGGTGGCCAGGGGCTCATCGGTTACGTGCAGCAAGTCCATGAATGTCGGCTTGTTGGGGTCGATGTAGAAGACGCCGGTCAAGGTCTCGCCTTCATGGTGCGCTTCGGTGAGGGTGGCGATGGCGCGCAGCTTGTTGGTGGGATCATAGTCCACGTCGAGTTTGCGCAGGCGCAGGTGGGAGCCGTCATGCATGGTGACGTCCACGGTGGTGCCGGGGTCGTAGTCCACGTCGATCTCTTCGAACGAAGGAATGAAACTGATCTCTTGCAGCGGCTCGTCGTGGTCCTTCATGTACTTGTAGGACTTGGTGGAGCCCTCGTGGTCGTTGAAGGTGACGCAGGGCGAGATGACGTCGAGCATGACGGTGCCGCGGTGGGCGATGGCGGCCTTCAGCATGGCCAGGAGCTGGCGTTTGTCGCCGGAGAACGAACGCCCGACGAACGAGGCCCCGAGTTGGATAGCGAGGGCGCAGGTGTCGATTGGGGGCAGGTCGTTGATGACCCCGGTCTTGAGCTTGGAGCCGATATCGGCGGTGGCGGAGAACTGGCCCTTGGTGAGGCCGTACACGCCGTTGTCTTCGATGATGTAGATGAGGGGCAGATTGCGGCGCATGAGGTGGACGAACTGCCCGATGCCGATGGAAGCGGTGTCGCCGTCGCCGGAGACGCCCAGCGCGATGAGGTTGTGATTGGCCAGCACGGCGCCGGTGGCCACCGAGGGCATGCGTCCGTGCACCGCGTTGAAGCTGTGCGAGCGGCTCATAAAGTAGGCCGGGCTCTTGGAGGAGCAGCCGATGCCGGAGAGCTTGGCCACGCGCTCCGGCTGCACCCCCATCTCGTACATGGCGTCGATGATGCGCTCGGAGATGGCGTTGTGGCCGCAGCCGGCGCAGAGCGTCGTCCTGCCGCCCTTGTAGTCGATCACGGTGAGGCCGATGCGGTTGGTCTTGGGTTCGGCGCTGGAAGTGGTGGCCATGGTCAGTTGCCCTCCAGGCTCATGAGTTCGTCGGTGACGGAGCGGGCGTCGAGCGGAAGCCCGTGGCAGTGCGCGATCGAGCGCAGCTTCCCCACCTGTTCGACGGGCAGGTCGAGGCGGAGCAGGTCGAACAACTGAGCGTCGCGGTTCTGCTCCACCACGTAAACCCGCTCGTGGTTCTCGATGAAATCCTGCACCTCGTGCGGGAAGGGGTAGGCGCGGAGGCGCAGGTAATCGCTCTCCAGGCCGTGCTCGTTGCGGAGCTGGTCGCGGCTCTCGAGGATGGCCCAGTGCGAAGTGCCGTAGGCGATGATGCCCACCCGCTCGCGCCCGGAACCCATCTGCACCGACTTGGGAACGCGCGCGCGCGCGCCCTCGAACTTGCGCGCCAGGCGCAGCATGTTGTTCTCGTAATCGTCGGGGCGCTCGGTGTACTGCGCCTTCTCGTTGTGGCCGCTGCCGCGGGTGAAGTAGGCGGCCGCGGGATGGTCGGTGCCGGGCAGGGTGCGCCAGCCGATGCCGTCGCCGTCCACGTCCTTGTAACGGGCGAAGCCGCCCAGCCGGTCGAGGTCTTCCTTGCTCAGCACCTTGCCGCGATCGATGGGCTGCGTAGGATAGGGGAACGGATCGGACATCCAGTTGTTCATGCCCAGGTCGAGATCGCTCATGACAAACACCGGCGTCTGAAACCACTCCGCGAGGTTGAAGGCGTCCTGCGCCATGGAGAAGCACTCCTCCACCGAGGCGGGGAACAGCATGATGTGCTTGGTATCGCCGTGGGAGAGGACGGCGGTAAACAGGACGTCGCCCTGCGAGGTGCGCGTGGGCAGCCCGGTCGAGGGCCCGACGCGCTGGATGTCCCAGATGACGGCGGGAATCTCGACGTAGTAGCCCAGGCCGGCGAATTCCGCCATCAGCGAGATGCCAGGGCCGGCGGTGGCGGTCATGGCGCGCGCGCCCGCCCAGCCCGCGCCGATTACCATGCCGATGGCGGCCAGTTCGTCTTCCGCCTGCACGATGGCGAAGGTGGCTTTGCCGTCAGGGCGGATGCGGTATTTCTTCATGTAGTCGATCAGGGTCTCGACCAGCGAGGACGAGGGCGTGATGGGATACCAGGTCACCACCGTGACGCCAGCGAACATCGAGCCCAGCGCAGCGGCGGTGTTGCCATCCACGATGATCTTGCCGGCGGTCTTGTCCATGCGCTCCACGCGGCAGGGGTCCTTCTTGGACAGGCTCGAGGCAGCGTAGTCGAAACCGGCCTGGGCCGCGCCCCAGTTGAGGTCGGCGGCCTTCACTTTCTTCGCGAACTGTTTGCGCAGCGCGTTTTCGACCTGCACCATGTCGAGGCCCAGCAGGTGCGCCATCACCCCCACGTAGATCATGTTCTTGACCAGCTTGCGCAGCTTGGCTTCGGGGCAGACGGTGGCCACAATCTTGTCGAAAGGCACGGAGTAAAAGGTGAGGTCGGGACGCAGCGAGGCCAGATTCATGGGCTCGTCGTAGAGCACGGCCGCGCCGGGGGAGAGCGACAGCACGTCCTCGCGCGCCGTCTCCTGATTCATGGCGATGAGGAAGTCGATCTCCTTCTTGCGCCCGATGTAGCCGTGCTTGTTGGCGCGGATGGTGTACCAGGTGGGCAGGCCGGCGATGTTCGAGGGAAAAAGATTCTTGCCGGAGACGGGAATGCCCATCTGGAAGATGCTGCGCAGCAGGATGGTGTTGGCGCTCTGCGAGCCGGAGCCGTTCACGGTGGCGACTTGCAGGCTGAAGTCGTTCACGAAGCGCTGGGAATCATCGCGTCGCGATACTTCCTGGACAATCACATCAGTGCTGGCCATAGCCGGGAATCCTCCCGAGCCCCCACTACCCGGGCTTTTGCCTGAGGGAAACAATCAATTATAGCAAGGTGAGTCGCCAGTCGTTAGTCGGTAGTTATCCCACTCAATTGTCATTCCGAGCCGCACCAAGGACCCTGAGCCTGTCGAAGGGGACCGAGCGCGCGCGAGGAATCTATGCATTTGACTGTTCGACCTCGATACAAACAAGACACACACCTTTTATACCCACTGGTGGGTAGTGTCTGAAAAGTGCGTTGACGGCTAGAACGGGTTGATGGGCTACTTTGAAACAAACCTTACCGGAGTCCGAGATTCGCTCTGAAGCTGCTCTAGGCGCAGAAAAAATGCATAGATTCCTCGCTTCGCTCGGAATGACACCCTCTTCTTAATGGACGCCCGGCGCTATTCTCCCGTGAAGAACTGGGCCATCAGGCGGAATTTGTCGTAGCGAGCCGCCAGAAGCTGGGAAACGGTCAGGCATTTGAGTTCGGCCAAATGCCGCTGGAGGGAGCGATCGAGCAGTTCGGCGGCGCGTTCGTGGTCGGTGTGGGCGCCGCCGGGAGGCTCGGGGACGATGTCGTCGATACAGCCGAACTGCTTCAGATCTTCCGCGGTGATGCGCATGGCCTGCGCCGCCAGCTCTTTCTTGGCGGCATCGCGCCACATGATGGAGGCGCAGCCTTCGGGCGAGATCACGGCATAGATGGAGTTCTCCATCATGAGCACGCGGTCGGCGACGGCCACGGCCAGGGCGCCGCCCGATCCGCCTTCGCCGGTGACGGTGGTGATGATCGGCACCTCCAGGCGGGCCATTTCGCGCAGGTTGCGGGCGATGGCTTCGGCCTGTCCGCGCTCTTCCGCCCCCAGGCCGGGATAAGCGCCGGGGGTATCCACGAAGGTGAAGATGGGGCGGCCGAATTTCTCCGCCAGCCGCATGAGGCGCAGCGCCTTGCGGTAGCCCTCGGGGTTGGGCATGCCGAAGTTGCGATACAGCTTGGTCTTGGTGTCGCGGCCTTTCTGATGGCCGATGACCATCACTTCTTCGCCGTGGAAGCGGGCCATGCCGCAGACGAGGGCGGGATCGTCGGCGAAGCCGCGGTCGCCGTGGATCTCGCTCCACCCGGTGAAGATGCGCTGGATGTAGTCGAGGGTGTAGGGACGCTGCGGATGGCGCGCCAGTTCGGCCTTGCGCCAGGCGTGGAGGTGCGCGTCCATCTGGCGGCGCAAGGCGTGCACTTGCTGATGGAGTTGCTCGAGCTGGCGGCGAGCCTCCTGATTGTCACCTGCGGCGGTCTCCAGTTGCTCGATCTGGCGCTCGATGTGCTCCAGCTCCTGCTCCGCGCGGGCGGCGGCTTCCGTGTTGCCTTCCTTCCCGTTCACCAACTCCTCCACCCCGGACCGCACCACCGACACCAGGTACTCCGAAACTTGGACGGCGCCGGAAGTGGACGCCCCGTCCTGCGAAACGGGAGTCTCCGGAGCGAGCTTGGGGGGAACCATACTGCGAAAACCTCAATCTATGACGCGGACGCTGCCCCGGCCACAGAGCTGCTCGACGCGGGAAATAAATGTCCGGTCCGGCTGAACATTATAGCCTTCGGCTTCCATCACCACCATGAAGTCTCCGGCACGTTCCAGATCGAACAACAGCTTGGCCTCGCCGCGACGCTCGCGGCAGAGCTGGTGGAGTGCGTCGATGGTGGACTCGGTGGCGGTCTCGAGCGGCACGCGGATGCGCAGCGAGCGCGGCAGCCGGGGCTGCGCCTGCTCGAGCGGAGTGACCTCGCTGACCGTCAGCTTGAGATTCGATCCTTCCTCCACCCGCACCCCGCCGCGCACCAGCACCGGGACGTCCACGCGCAGCTTGTCGCCCAGCCGGCGATAGGCTTCCGGAAAGACCAGCATATCCACCGAGCCCGACATATCTTCCAGCGTGCCCTGAGCATAGAGCTCGCCCTTGCGCGACTTCAAGACGCGCAGGTTGGCGATGAGGCCGCCGACGCAGATTTCGTCCTTGCCGGTGGAGGACTTCATTCCGGCGATGGCCTCGGTCGAGAGGGCGCTGAAATCGAGGAGCTTGTCGCGATACTTCTCCAGCGGATGGCCGGTGATGAAGAAGCCGAGAATCTCCTTCTCGGCGGCCAGGCGCTGCTGCTCGTCCCAGTCGGGGACGTCGGGGAGCTGGTCGTTGTTGGCGTGCTGCGCGGGCTGGTCGTCGAAGACGCCGAACAACCCGTGCTGGCCGGACTCGGCGTCGCGCTGCGTCTTCTGCGCACGCTCCATGGCGCGGTCGAGTACGGCCATCAGTTGCGAGCGCTTGCCCAGCGGGTCCATAGCGCCGCTCTTGACCAGCGATTCGATCACCCGCTTGTTGAGCAGGCGCAGGTCCACCTTCTCGCAGAATTCGAAGATGTTCTGGAAGCGGCCCAGGTCCTTCCGCGCGGCGATGATGGAGTCGATGGCGTTGCGGCCGACGTTCTTCACCGCCGCCAGCCCGAAGCGGATGGCCTGGCCGTGCGGGGTGAAGTTGGCGTCGCTGACGTTGAGGTCGGGCGGCTCCACGGGAATGCCCATCTCGCGGCATTCGTTGATGTACTTGACCACGTCGTCGGTGCTGCCGGTCATCGAGGTCAGCAGCGCCGCCATGAACTCCACCGCGTAGTGGGTTTTGAGATAGGCGGTGTGATAGGCGAGCAGGGCGTAGGCCGCCGAGTGCGACTTGTTGAAGCCGTAGCCGGCGAACTGCTCCATCAGGTCGAAGATGTGGACCACCTTCTTCTCGGGATACCCGCGCTCGACCGCGCCTTGCACGAAGCGCTCGCGCTGGGCCGCCATCTCCACCGGATTCTTCTTGCCCATGGCGCGGCGGAGCAGGTCGGCTTCGCCCATCGAGTAGCCGGCGAGGCGGTTGGCGATCTGCATCACCTGCTCCTGGTAGACGATGACCCCCAGCGTTTCTTTCAGGATCTCTTCCAGCTCGGGAAGCTCGTACGCGATGGGCTTGCGGCCGTGCTTGCGGTCGATGAAGTCGTCGATCATGCCGCCCTGAATGGGCCCGGGACGGTAGAGCGCGTTCAGAGCGGTGAGGTCCTCGATCGCATTGGGGTGGTAGCGCCGCAGCACGTCGCGCATGCCGTGCGATTCAAACTGGAACACGCCCGAGGTCAGGCCGGTGTGGAAGACGCGGCGGTAAGTTTCCTGGTCGTTGAGCGGGAGTTTCTCCAGGTCGAGCGTCTGGCCGGTGGTCAGCGCAATGAGCTTGAGAGCGTCGTCAAGGATGGTAAGCGTGGTGAGCCCGAGGAAGTCCATCTTCAACAGGCCCATCTTCTCCACCGCCTTCATGTCGAAAGCTGTAACGATCTCGTCGTTTTTGGTGCGGTGCAGCGGGACCAGCTCAATCAGCGGCTGCGGCGCGATCACCACGCCCGCAGCGTGTACCCCGGCGTTGCGCACCAGACCTTCGAGCTTGCGCGCAGTGTCGAGAAGCTGGCGCACCTGGGCGTCGCTCTCATACGCGGCCTGGAGCTGCGGCGATTCCTTCAGCGATTCTTCCAGCGTGATGTTAAGGCGCTGCGGCACCATCTTGGCGATGCGGTCCACGTCGCCGTAAGGGATGTCCATGGCGCGGCCGACGTCCTTGATCGCGGCCTTGGCCTGCATGGTGCCGAAGGTGATGATCTGGGCGACGTTCTCGCGGCCGTACTTGCGGGTGACGTAGTCGATGACCTCGCCGCGGCGGTTCATGCAGAAGTCAATGTCGATGTCGGGCAGCGACACGCGCTCGGGATTCAAGAAGCGCTCGAACAGCAGCCCGTTCTCCAGCGGATCGATGTCGGTGATCGAGAGCGCGTAGGAGACGAGCGAGCCTGCGGCCGATCCGCGGCCCGGTCCCACGGGGACGTGGTTCTCCTTTGCGTGGCGGATAAAGTCCCAGACAATAAGGAAATAGCCGGAAAACTTCATCTGCTGGATGATGTGGAGCTCGCGCGCGAGCCGCTGCTCGTATTCGCTCAGCGAATGCCGCAATCGTCCTTGCAATTCGAGCTCGCGCAGCAGCACGAGCCGGCGGGCAAAACCTTCGCGCGTCACATGCTCAAAGTAGCTGTCGAGCGTGTAGCCCGCCGGAACTTCGAAGTGCGGGAAGGGACTCCGCACCTTCTCCAGCTTGACGTGGCAGCGCTCGGCAATGGCCAGGGTGCGCGTGAGCACATCGGGCGTGTCCTTGAAGACGCGCGCCATCTCTTCGTAGCTCTTCACGTAAAACTGGTTGGTCTGGAACTTCAGCCGGTTGGTGTCCTGGATGGACTTGCCCGTCTGTATGCAGACCATCACATCCTGGGCGTGGGCATCTTCTTCGCAGAGGTAATGGCTGTCGTTGGTCGCGACCAGCGGGATGCCAGTGTCTTTGCTTAGGCGCAACAGGTCGGCGCGGATCTTGTGTTCCTGCTCCAGGCCCTGGTCCTGTATCTCGAGAAAGAAATTCTCCGCGCCAAAGAGCTCGCGATAGAAGCCCGCAGCCTGGCGTGCGGCCTCGTACTTCCCTTCCATCAGGCGCTCGGCGATTTCGCCCTTCAGACAACCAGAGAGCCCGATGAGCCCGCGTGAGTGCTCGGCAAGGAATTTCTTGCTGACGCGCGGCTTGTAGTAAAAGCCGTTGAGCGACGCCTCCGAGGTGATCTTCACCAGATTGCGGTAGCCCTCGTCGCTCTCGGCGAGCACGATCAGGTGGTGATAGTTATCACCGTCCGGCGGCGTGTGATCCACGCGATGATCGTCTTTTTGGCAGATGTAGAGCTCGCAGCCGATGATGGGCTTGATGCCATGCGCCTTGGCGGCATTGTAAAAGTGCAGCGCGCCAAAGATGTTGCCGTGATCGGTGACGGCGACGGCCGTCTGCCCAAGCTCGGCCACGCGCGGCATGAGCTTGTCGATGTCGCTCGCGCCATCGAGCAGCGAGTAGTCGGTGTGCAGATGCAGATGGACAAACTGGGACATGAGAGACGTTGACTCTATTCTAAAGGTTGCGGGTTCCGGCAGGGCGGGTGGAAATCGGGGGCGAGATGTGGAAAAGGCTTGTGTGGCGCGGGCGCTTCTTCGACTTCGCTCAGCGCAGGCCTCGCCGGTGAGTGCTCGCCGTGACACCTGTCCACGTTCCGGCCATCCTGCCAGCTACATCTCGCGTATGTGGCGTGATAGATTAGCTGGATCGTCAACCGGGAGTGGCGCTCATGGGCACATCGCGCACCGCCTCCGACCCTATTTCCGAAGCTTGGCCGGAGCTTCCGCTCGAGGAATGGAAGCCTACCTACCACAATCTCCACATGTGGACGCAGATCGTGGGCAAGGTCCGCATGGAGCTGACACCCAGGATGAACCACTGGTGGAATGTGCCTCTGTTTGTCACCGCACGCGGCCTGACCACTTCGCCGATTCCCTGCGGGAATGATGTTTTTGAAATCCAGTTCGACCTGGTGGATCACAAGCTGCTGATTGACCGCTCTGATGGCAGGCGCAAGGTACTCGCGCTGGAGCCGCGCACGGTCGCGGACTTCTATTCCGAGTTCATGTCGATTCTACGTTCTCTCGAAATCGAGGCCGCCATCTATCCTAAACCTGTAGAAGTTCCGGACCCGATTCCCTTCGCCGAGGACAAGCTGTATGCAGCCTACGATGCGGACGCGGCGCATCGCTTCTGGCGCATCCTGGCGTCCTGCGATTCGGTTTTCAAGCGGTTCCGCGCGCGTTTCCTGGGCAAGAGCAGCCCGGTACATTTCTTCTGGGGAAGCTTCGATCTGGCGGTAACGCGGTTCTCGGGCCGGCGCGCTCCGGAACGTCCTGGCGCCGATCCCATCACGCGCGAAGCGTACTCGCACGAGGTGATCAGCGCGGGTTGGTGGCCCGGCGGAGCAGGCGTGGATGGCCCCGCGTTCTACGCCTACGCTGCGCCGGAACCGGCGGGCCTGGCACAACAGCGGGTGCGCCCCGAGACTGCCTTCTATCACCCCGAACTGAAGGAATTCATCCTCATGTATGACCACGTTCGCGGCGCACAGGAGCCGGAGCACATGCTGCTGGAATTTCTGCAGAGCACCTACGAAGCCGGGGCCGTGCTTGCCAACTGGGACCGCAAAGCCCTGGAAGTGCAGCAAGCGGCGGCTTGAACACGGCAGCAACCGGAGGCGGAGATGAAGTGCAAGCACACCGACCAAATCAAGATCACCGCGACGGACAGGCACGTCTGCCAAGACTGCGTCAAAATCGGCGACACCTGGGTCCACCTGCGGCTCTGTCTTTCTTGCGGACACGTGGGCTGTTGCGATTCCTCCAAGAACAAACACGCGACGAAACATTTCCGCTCATCGAAACACCCATTGATTCGTTCCATCGAACCGGGTGAGGCCTGGATGTGGTGCTATATCGACGAGATGTCCCCGGGAGAACTCGACGCAGCATAGTCATTCGTGACTTCACCGGCAACTCAAGGGACTGAGGTCCGGAAGGCCGTGCACTGGAAGTGCCCCCTGCCTTGTTGCGCCGCATGGCTGCGATTATGCTTGCGAGATGAGGAAAGTCGGATGCGCGTAGTCGTCACCGGAGGTGCGGGATACATCGGCAGTCATGCGGTGCGCGAGCTGGCGCGGCGCGGGCACGAGGTCGTCATCTACGACAATCTCTCCACCGGCTATCGGT
>JAHFUA010000004.1 GCA_023265315.1 Acidobacteriota bacterium
CTGCGCACGCTGCTGTGGCGGGAACGCAAGCTGGATGCGGGCATCATCAGCTACCTGCGGCAGGCGCCCAAACACGCGCTGCCCATGGACGTGCTGCGCACCACCGTCTCCGCCCTCGCCTACTTCGATCCCGAAGAGAAGATCAACACGCGCGACGCCAACCTGCGCAAGACCATCCGCCTGACCTCGCAACTGGCGATGATCGTGGCCTACTACGACCGCATCCGCAAAGGCCTGCAATTGGTGGAGCCCGACCGTTATCTCTCCCACGCCGCCAATTTTCTGCTCATGCTCAAGGGCGAGCCGTCTTCGAAGACCGCCGAGCGCGCCCTGGACATTGCGCTCATCCTGCACGCCGACCACGAGCTCAACGCTTCCACCTTCGCCGCCCGCGTCACCGCCGCCACGCTGTCGGACATGCATTCGGCCATCACCTCCGGCATCGGCGCGCTGAAGGGCCCGCTGCACGGCGGGGCCAACGAAGAAGTGTTCAAGATGCTGGAAGCCATCGACGGCTCGGGCGCCGACCCGGTGGAGTTCGTGAAGGGCATGCTGGCGCAGAAGAAGAAGATTCCCGGCTTCGGCCACCGCGTGTACCACACCGAAGACCCGCGCGCCACCCACCCGCGGCAGATGTCGCGCGAGCTGGGCGAATCGGCGGGCGAGCCCAAGTGGTTCCAGTTCTCCCACAAGATCGAGGAGTTCATCAAGGCCGACAAGAAGCTCAACGCCAACGTGGACTTCTATTCGGCCTCCACCTACCACACCCTGGGCATCGATATCGACCTGTTCACGCCGCTGTTCGCGGTGTCGCGCGTCAGCGGCTGGACGGCGCACGTGCTCGAGCAGCTCGACGACAACCGGCTCATCCGCCCGCGCGCCGAGTACGTCGGACCCAAGTACCCGGCGCCGTATATCCCAATCGACCGGCGGTAGCTGATACCTTCTTACGCCCGCTTCGCGGGCTGCGGGTCTTTTTACGACACCTTCCCACGGCTTACGCCGTGGGCCCAGTGAGCGATCAAGATGCAGCCCGCGTAGCGGGCGTAGGAGGAGCCGTGCCCTAAGCTTCGGACGCTCTCTTCACCACCGCCACCGCCGCCAGCACCGTGATCGCCACCATCGTCCCCAACGAGCCCAGACACAGAATGCACCACACCCCCAGCACGAAGGCCTCGAGGTAGGCGAGGTAGAGGCAGAAGGCGAGGCCCCCCAAGGCGGCCAAAAGCATCAGCGTTCGTGCGGCGCGCCAGCGCATGCGCGCCAAGGCGAACAGCGCCGCGTACCCCGCCAGGCCGATGGCCGCCACCGGCACCGGCCCCACCCGCGAATACACGCTGCGGTTCACCAGGTCGCAGTTAAAGTTATCGGCCAGGTCGCAGTACTCGGTCTTCTCGCCGCTGTAGTGGTTCTTGAGCGAGACGGCGGAGAGCACCATCCCCACCACCGCCAGCAACGAAATAGCCAGCAGGATGCGGCTCATGGCAGGCGGCAGCCGCTCTTCTGGCTGAGTTCTTGGAGGGAGAGCACCTTGCCGTCCACCCTCTCGCCGCTCTCGAAGATCCAGGTGGGGGTGCGGCGGATGCCCAGCGCCTTGCACTGCTCGGCGACTTTGTGCGTGCCCTTCTCGACGCACTCCACGTAGGACAGGTATTGGGCGGAATCGCCGAACAGGTCCTTCTGGTCTTTGCAGTGGTCGCAATAGAAGGCGCCATACATGACGGCTTTCTTGTCGGCGAGGCAGCGGGCGAAGCCGTCGAGCTTGGCGGGTTTGTCGGCGGCGCCGAACGGCAACGCCGCGAGGCACAGCCCGGCCAGCACGCCGATTCGGATGAAGGGGTTCACGTGCATCGAAATCGCTCCTGTTCCCTTAATGCTACCCTTTGTGGAGCGATCGCGCACATGGGCCATCCGCACCGGTTGCTTGGGGGTGGTTCCCCTGTTACATCTTGATGGCGTCTGCCCCCGCCTTGGCGCACTGGCCGTCCTGCTCGCTCTGGCCGCCGGAGAGGCCGATGGCGCCGACGAGCTTGCCGCCCATCTCCAGGGGCACGCCGCCCTCGACCGGCACGGCGCCCCGTATCGCAAACATGCGCAGTCCGGCCCCGCCGCTCGCGACCGCATCCTGAAAGGCTTTCGTAGGACGCTTGAACAGCGCCGCCGAGCGGGCCTTGTCGATACACACCTCGGCGCTGCCCAGTTGGGTGTTATCCATCTTCTCGTAATAGATTAGTGCGCCGTTGGGATCGACTACGGCCACGGCCATCAGCCAGTTGTTCTTGCGCGCCTCGGCCAGCGCCGCTGCAGCCGCCTTCTTGGCAGTCTCGACGTTCAGCGGCGGGCCGATCGGGGTGACAGCATCCATATGGCTCCTCCTCCGGGGTTTCGAAAGCCGACTATTGTACGCCTGCGGGCGGGCGGTCACGGCGACGGGTGATGCGGGTCGTGGACGGGACGCGTAGAATAAGGCTATGCGCCGGGTCTATCTAGACAACAACGCCACCACGCCGGTGCTGCCGGAAGTGCTGGAGGCCATGCGTCCCTACTTCGCCGAGAGCTTCGGCAACGCATCCTCGATCCACCATTTCGGACAGCAGGCGCGGGCGGCGGTGGAGCGCGCGCGGCAGTCGGTGGCGGAGCTGGTCAACGCGCGGCCGGCGGAGATCGTCTTCACCAGCGGCGGCACCGAGGGCGACAACCTGGCCATCTTCGGAATGGTGCACCCCGGCGACCATGTGATCACCTCCACCATCGAGCACCACGCGGTGCTGAACTCCGCAAAGCGATTGGCCGAGCGCGGCTGCGACGTTACCTCCGTGCCGGTGGATGCGCACGGGGTGGTCGATCCGGAAGACGTGCGCCGGGCGCTGCGGCCCACTACCCGGCTTATCACCATCATGATGGCCAACAATGAGACCGGCGTGCTGCAGCCGGTGGAG
Organism: Acidobacteriota bacterium; assembly: GCA_023265315.1. Classification (GTDB taxonomy): domain Bacteria; phylum Acidobacteriota; class Terriglobia; order Terriglobales; family Acidobacteriaceae; genus JAHFUA01. Next base: position 2,940 of record JAHFUA010000004.1, read on the forward strand.
GAGATTGGGCGCATCGCCGCCGAGGCCGACGTCTACTTCCACAGCGACGCGGTGCAGGCCGCGGGCAAGGTGACAATCGACGTCAAGAAGATCGGCTGCGACTTGCTCTCCATCTCCGGACACAAAATGCACGCGCCGCAGGGCACGGGCGCACTCTACGTGCGCCGCGGCACGCTGCTCGAGCCGCTCTTTGTCGGCGGCAGCCACGAGCGCTCGCGGCGCGCCGGCACGGAAAATCTGCCGGGAATCGTTGGACTGGGAAAGGCTGCCGAGATCGCGCGTGAATCGCTGGCGCATGGCAATGACGCCAGGTTCGCCGCGCTGCGTGATCGTTTGGAAGCGACGATCTTGGGAAACATCGATGCTGTTGGAATCAACGGCGCGGGCGCGCCGCGCGCGCCGACTACGACCAATCTGCATTTCGATTTCATCGAGGGCGAGGCGCTGGTGATCGCACTCGACCTGAAGGGACTGGCGGTCTCGACCGGCGCGGCCTGCTCATCGGGCGCGCTCGAGCCTTCCCATGTGCTCACCGCCATGGGCTTGCCTCAGGAGCGGGCGCGCGCCAGCCTGCGCTTCAGCCTGGGGAAGCAGAATACCGCCGACGACGTGGACTACGCGCTCTCCATCCTGCCGGAGACGGTGGCGAGGTTGCGCGAGCTGTCGCCCGTGTATCAGAAAAACGCCGTTGGCTCTTAGCTCTTGGCTTTTGACTCTTAGCTTTTGGCTTGTTGTCGGGCTACCAGCATTCCTCCTGACGCGACGATATAATTCAATTAGCGTGTAGAGACGCAGCATGCTGCGTCTCTACTTTCAACGAGCTAAAAGCCAAGAGCCAAGAGCCAAGAGCTATTAGCCAATGGCCGTTTCTCCCATTGCCGTCGCCATGTCGGGCGGTGTGGATTCGTCCACCGTCGCGGCAATGTTGTGTGCCCAGGGACACCAGGTGGTCGGCCTGACCATGCAGCTCTGGAACCAGCGCCGGCTGGCTGGGCGTCCGGGCATGCCCGAGGTAGCGCACGGGCGCTGCTGCTCGCTCGACGACGTTTACGACGCGCGCCGCGTGGCCGAGCGCCTCGGTATCCCCTACTACGTCGTCAACTACGAGCAGCGCTTCGAGCAGGAGGTGGTGCGGCCGTTCGTCTCCGACTATCTCTCCGGACGCACGCCCATCCCTTGCAGCCTGTGCAACAACGCGATCAAGTTTGACCAGTTCCTGGTCACGGCGCGCCAGATCGGGGCCGAGCGCCTGGCCACCGGGCATTATGCGCGCGTCGAGTTTGATCAGGCGCGCGGACGCTGGCTGCTCAAGCGTCCCGCCGACCTCCGCAAGGACCAGACATATTTTCTCTTCGGGCTCACCCAGGAGCAGCTCAGCCGCACCCTGTTCCCCCTGGGCGAGCTGCACAAGTCCGAAGTGCGCGAGCTGGCGCGGCAGCACGGCCTGGAGTTGGCCGAAAAGCCCGACTCGCAGGAGATCTGCTTCGTCCCCTCCGGCGACTACAAGGCCTTCCTCGACGCCTACACCGCGGAGCAGGGCGAGCGAGTGCCGGACACCGCCGGCGAGCTGGTGACCGCCGAGGGTGAGGTCATCGGCACGCACGCCGGCATCCACAACTTCACCGTCGGACAGCGCAAGGGATTGGGTGTGGCCACCGGGTCGCCGCTTTATGTGCTCGAGATCCGTGGCGATTCGCGCCAGGTGGTGGTGGGCAGCCAGGACGAACTCTACTCGCGCACCTTGCGCGCTCGCGACGTCAACTGGATTGCCGTGGACGAACTCCAGCCCATGCGCGTCGCCATCAAAATCCGCAACCGCCACGAGCCCGCGCCGGCCACCATCGAGATGGAACGCGACGGCGAGGTGGTCGCCACCTTCGATGAGCCACAGCGCGCCATCACGCCCGGGCAGGCAGCAGTGTTCTACGACGGTGAGGTCGTGGTGGGCGGAGGATGGATCGTGTAGGAATGCGTCTGTCGCGCTTCCTCGCGCTGGCGCGCTTAGAGCAAATCCATGGATGGTGTACCCAGGAACTCAGCGGGCTGGAGGGTTCTGTTCGGCTCGAAACGGCCCGGGCTGCTCACTTCAGCGCTGAGGGATTGTCGGCTTTAGCGGAAAAAGCCTTCTTCGCCACGTGTCATCCTTCGCGAGGCGAAGCCGAGCGGAGGATCTGACGAGATCGTTTCTGCAACCGACATCGGCAGTGTGAGCCGCTACGCCAGATTCTCCCGCTTCGCTTCGCTCCGCGGAAGAATGACATCTTAGCCAAATTGACGCCAGACCTCGTCGGCGAAGCCCGGGGCCATACGTCATGTTCCGTTTCAGCACCGCGCCCGAAACGAAGATTGCCATCGCAGCTTTTCCTCTCCAGCACCATTCCCACTGCTCGCATCGCGCACTACCCTACGTATACAGGTGGAGCCTCTAGGCAAGGGGTGGGGGTGGATAAGGTGTCACGGTGAAGGTCCCTTTGGGCACATCCTCACAGCCTCCGGCCAGCAACCAAAGCTCCATCCGTGCCAGCGAAGCTGGAGCGCGGGCCGCAAGCACACTCCGCAGCCGGATCCCGGCCGGGCTGGCATATTTGCTGGCGGTCGCGCTGACGGCGGCGACCGTGCTTCTGCGCCTGGCCCTAAGCTCCAGGTTCGGCGACGATCCGGCGCTGGAGCTGTTTCTCATTCCCATTATTCTGAGCGCCTTTGCCGGCGGACCGGGTCCTGGGTTGGTCTCCACCGCGCTGGCCGCCATTGGAGCAGAGTACTTCCTTCTGCCGCCAAAACACTCCTTCGCCATTGAAAGCGGTCTGCACAGCCTGGAGTGGCTGGTGCTGATTCTGGCCGGCACGCTGATAAGTGTTTTGCTGCGTAAGTCCTCCCGTGGCTCCCCTGGCGCTGCCGCAGGTTCCCTCGGCAATGAGAGACCTGGAATGAGCCCTGGTTCGGAAGCTGGCATCTCGCATACGCTTCTGGTCTCCGGCGGCAGCATTTGCGTAGTTCTCGGCGCGCTGACGTTGGTCGGCTGGTTCTTCTATATCCCCGCCCTGACGCGCGTCGGTCCCTCCTTCAACCCCATGGTTGCCAACACCGCAGTGGGATTATTTTTGGATGGGCTGGGCCTGTTGTTCCTGGCTGCGGGGCGACCGAAAGCAGCGCTGGGGGGCGCTGTTTGGAGTTTGCTGGCCGGCATCCTGACGCTGGCGGAATTTGGTTTTTCAATCGACCTCCACATCGACGAGCTTCTGGTGCGCGACTATCTCCGGGCTCTGCCGGCCGCTCCGGGACGGATCGCGCCCAATGCAGCCGTGTGTTTAGTGTTTTGCGGCGCGGCATTGTTGTGGGCGTCGATGCCCCGCTGGCGCGAAAAGGCCGCCGTCATCGGCGTGCTGGGTGCGTTGGTATTTGCGCTGGGGGCTGCCGCCGTGTCCGGTTATCTGATCGGCCTTCCCATGTACGCCTGGGGAACCTGGAAGCCCATGGCGGCGAACGCCGGACTCGGATTTGTGGCGATGGGTTTGGGTGTCATGGCTCTGGCCGTGCACCGCTCGCAGCCCACTCCGGCACCGGAAGAAAGGATCTTGCAGTGGGTGGAGTGGAAAGTCCGTGTCGGTTTCGCTTTGGCGCTGGCTGTTTTGATCGTAGTCGGGGGCATGTCGTATTTCAGCCTCGTCCGCCTGCACGAAGACAGAGTATGGGTCGATCATACCTATCAAGTGATCGCCTCGCTGCGGCGGGTCCTCTCGACCGTTACCGACGCCGAGGCCAGCGCCCGGGGATACATCATCAGCGGCAAAGAAGAATTCCTTGAGCCTTACCAAGAGGCGGTGAGGGAGGCCAACGCCGAACTGGGAACTTTGCGGAGTCTTACTGCCAGCAACGCCGCACAGCACGGCCGGTTGGATGTGCTGGCGTCGCTCGTGACCGAACGCTTCGCGGTCCTGGAACAGGCTGTCGAAGTGCGCCGTGGGGAAGGCTTCGCTGCGGTACAGCAGAAGGTCCCGAGCGGCAGGGAAAAGCAACTCCGAGATCGCATTCGCGAAATCCTGGCCGAGATGGAAGCCAGCGAGCAAAGCCTATTGCAAGAGCGGATAGCCCGCTCCCATCACGCCGGCACGGTGGCAAGAGTGGCGATCATCGCCGGCATCACCCTGGCTTTTGCCTTGGTGGCCGTGGCGCTGTTTGTGATCAGCGGGGATTTCGCCGGCAGCCGCCGGGCACGGGCGGCGCTTCAGGAGGCACGAGACCAGCTTGAGACCCGGGTGCGGGAGCGCACGGCCGAACTGGCGAAAGCCAAGGAGGCCGCCCTTGGCAGTGAGGCACGCCTGGCCGGCGTCATCAACTCGGCCATGGACGCCATCATCACCGTGGACGAGCAGCAGCGCATCCTGTTGTTCAATCCTGCGGCGGAGAAGATGTTCGGCTGCCGCGCCGGTGATGCCATCGGGCAATCGTTGGATCCGTTCATTCCGGAACGTTTTCGCTCGGCCCACGCGCAACACTATCGTGCTTTCAGCGAGGCCGGCATCACTCAGCGGGAGATGGGACGGCTGGGCTCGATCTGCGGACGGCGCGCTAGCGGCGAGGAATTTCCCCTCGAAGCGGCCATCTCCCGGGTCGAGGTGGGAGGACGAAAACTGTCCACCGCCATCCTGCGCGACATCACCGAGCGCGTGGCCGCGGAGGAGGTCCTGCGTTCCAGCGAAGCCAGGTTCCGGAGTCTTATCGAGAACAGCGCAGATGTGGTCGTGGTGCTGGACGCAGACGCAAAGGCTCTCTACGTAAGTCCTTCCGTGGCGCACATGCTGGGCTATCGTCCGGAAGAAATCGCAGGCCACAATGCACTCGACTTGGTTCATCCGAATGAACACGAGCCGTACATGGCTCTAATGCAATCCCTGCCGAAGGATGCACGGCCGGTGCGCTCCCGCTTTCGCATGAGACACAAGGACGGCTCCTGGCGAATCGTCGAGTCGGCACGCTCCAACCAACTGAACAACCCTGATGTGCGTGGCGTGGTGGTTAATGCGCGCGACATCACGGAATTTGTGTCGGCCGAAGAGACTCTTCGCCGGCAGGCTGCATTGTTCAATCAGACCTACGATGCCGTAATGGTGTGGAACTGGCGCGGGCCGATCACCTTCTGGAACCGCGGGGCGGAGCGGCTCTACGGCTACAGCCTGGGCGAAGTCATTGGAAAAAACCCTCACCAATTATTGCGGACAGAGACACCGGGTGGAGTGGAAGGATTTCTCAGCGTCCTGGAGCAGAAAAATACCTGGGAAGGCGAGTTGCAGCACGTCACACGTGACGGGAGAAAGATCATTGTCGAGAGCCGCATGACCCTGGTGCAGGACAAGGATCAGGTTTGCGCCCTGGAAGCCAATCGTGACATCACTGAGCGCAAGCGGGTGCAGGAGAAGCTGGTCGAAGCCCACCGCACCACCACCACCATCCTGGAAAGCATATCCGACGGTTTCAACACCTTTGACCGTGAGTGGTGCTATACCTACGCCAATGCGGCGGCCGCGAAAATGCTGGGCAAGCCACGCGAGGAACTGCTGGGCAAGAATGTCTGGGAGATGTGGCCGCATGCGGCAGACTCGCCCTTCGGCGTTGCCTACCGCCGAGCGGTGGCGGAAAACGTCCCCCTCCAGGTCGAGGCCTTTTACCCCGAGCCTCTCAACGCGTGGTTTGAAGTCCGCTGCTATCCCTCGCCCGAGGGGCTGGCGCTGTTCTTTACCGACACTACCCAGCGCAAGCGCGCGGAGGAGGAAATCCGGCTTTTGAACCGCGATCTGGAGCGGCGCGTCGCCGAGCGCACCGCGGAGCTGCAAGCCGCCAACAAGGAACTGGAATCCTTCAGTTACTCGGTTTCCCACGATCTGCGTGCCCCCTTGCGCACCCTGGACGGTTTTTCCGATGCCTTGCTGGAGGACTATGGCCCGCAACTGCCCGCGGAAGCCAGAAATCAGCTAGCCACCATTCGCCGCGGGGCTCAGCGGATGGGAGTATTGATCGACGATCTGCTGGCCTTCGCGCGGCTGGGCAGACAACCCGTTACCAGGCAGCCCGTCAATATGGAGGCGCTGGTTCGTAGCGCCCTGGAGGAGCTGGGCCCGGAGTGCAATGGGAACAGAATCCAGTTCGTGAATGGAGATCTGCCACGGGCGCAAGGCGACCCTGCGCTGCTCAAGCAGGTGTGGATCAACCTGCTTTCCAACGCCATCAAGTATTCGCGCCACGCGGAGCGGGCCAGGATCGAGATCGGCTCTCTGGCGGGGTCGCCGCCGAGGGTGTATTTCGTCCGCGATAACGGCGCCGGCTTCGACATGAAATACGCCAGCAAGCTCTTCGGCGTCTTCCAGCGGCTGCACCGTGCCGACGAATTTGAGGGTACCGGCATCGGCTTGGCGATTGTGCAGCGGGTGGTACAACGCCACGGGGGCCGGGTGTGGGCGGAAGCCGAGCTCAATCAGGGCGCCACTTTTTACTTCACGCTGGAAGGAGAAGACTAACCATGGACGAATTGCGTGGCGTCGAGGTGTTGATGGTCGACGACAGCGAAGAGGATCTCCAACTGGCGTTGCGTGCCTTCAAAAAAGCCAATCTCCTGAACCGTATCCACGTAGCGCGGGATGGCGCGGAAGCGCTGGATTACATCTTCTGCCAAGGCCCGCATGAAAAGCGCCGCATCGAAGATACTCCCCGGGTAATCCTGCTCGACCTGAAGCTGCCGAAGGTAGATGGCTTGGAAGTATTGCAGCGAATCAAGAGTGATCCACGCACCAAGATAACCCCCGTGGTGGTCCTGACTTCATCCAAAGAACATCGCGATGTCCTCGCCAGTTACGAGCTGGGAGCCAACAGCTACATCGTTAAACCCGTAGCCTTCGATGGGTTCGCCAAAGCCATGCAAGAGCTGGGAATGTACTGGCTGCTGCTGAACAATCCCCCGAAAACCTAGGAATCACGCAGCGGCGGCGTGCGCGATCCCTTTGGGAACGTGTGGTGGATGGCGACGCACATCCGGGATGTGAATTGGGGCGCTAGGCGATGACAATTCTCAATGATATGTGACGGCGCAGCTCAAGCTGCGCCCCTCCGCAAGAAAAAAGCAGCGCATCAACGCTGCCCGCCTGAGTACCCAGTACCGAGTGAGTGCCGAGTACTAAATAAACAATTCCTCATCCTGGGTGACGCGCGGGTTGGCGCGCCGGCGGCGGCGGCGGTTCTGCCCGAAGAAGGCCGAGATGCCCACGCTCAGCCCCTGCATGATGCCGGAGATCTGCCGCACCGGCGAGACCACGGTGTGCTCGACCAGCTCGCTGGTCTCCTCGACCCGGTCGAGGGTGCGGGTGACGATGTCGTCGGCGCGAATCACCTGCAGGCGGGTGCGGTCCACGATGTCGTTCACCGTGGCGTCCAGCCGGTCCATCTGCGTCTTCAGTGTGCCGGTGGTGGCCACCAGGTTGGCCATGACGATACCGATCTTGCCGCGGGAGTCGTTGAGGATGCTCTCCGCCGAGCTGAGGATGGGCAGAATGCGGCCGTGGACTTCGCGGGCCAGCACTTCCACCTTGGCGCTGGTCTTGTGCAGGCTGATCGTTAAACTCAGCAGGATGAACATCTGCAGGATGACCGCCCCCGCGGTGGCGTAAATGAAGATCTTCAACACCGGATCCATGGTTGAGACTCCGCCCACTCCAGTCGCGCCGCCGCACAGCGGCGAGCCCCAGGCGGCAGCGGACGCGCCGGTAGTGGGGTCGAGCTACGGGTTCTTGACGCCGCTTTCGGTGGCCTCGTGATAGGCCTGACGCCCGGCCTCGACCGCCGCCGTGAACTGGTCTTTCTGCTTGTGCAGTACGTCACGGCCGCGGTCCACCCACTGGTCGGCCTGCACCCGTGCCTGGCGGGCGCGGTTGATCACATACTCGCGGCCTTCCTCGGCCCCACGCAGGATGTCCTCGCGCGTCTCCCGCCCCGACTTGGGCGCGTACAACACGCCGATCAATGCTCCCAGGCCCAGCCCCGCCAGGAACCACCCGAAGCTGCCGCCACTGTCTTCTGACATAGAAACCTCCTCACATCATTCCGTTCGGATGATGACCCAAGCCCGCGATACTACCACAAACGACCCCTGGAAGCAGGACGCAGGAGGCAGGCGGGATGAAGTTTGCTTTTCCTGCTTCCTGCCTCCTGCTCCCTTCTAGGGTTTCTGCGTGGGCCGCAGCAGAATCTCGCTGACAAAGGACTGTGGCGCCTGGGTAACGATCATGGCCACGGCGTGGGCCACATCGTCGGGCAGCAGCATCTTTTTGGAATCCTTGCTGGCGGTGTGTCCCCACTCGCTCAGGGTCGAGCCCGGGCAGATGACCGACACGCGGATATTCTGGCCGCGCAGCTCCTCGGCCACGGAATAGCTCAAGCCGTTCAAGCCCCACTTGGAGGCCGCGTAGCAAGCGCCGTTGGGCAGCGCATTCTTACCGGCCAGGGACGAGATGTTGACGATGTGTCCGCCGCCCGAGCGCAGCATCAGCGGCACCAGCGAGCGGATGGTGTAGTACACCCCGCGCAGGTTCGTGCTCATGACTTCGTCCCAAACCTCGGGAGGAAACTGGTGCAGGGGGACGCGCACGCCGGCCACGCCGGCGTTGTTCACCAGCACGTCGAGGCGGCCGAAACTCGACTCCACATGCTGGGCCAGGGCCTCGACGCTTGGCAAGCGGCTGACGTCGCACTCGGCGGCATCGCACCGGCCTCCGGCTTGGCGGATGGCGCGGGCCGTGGCCTCCAGTGGTCCGGGGGTGCGTCCGCAGAGCACCACCGTGGCCCCCAGTGCGGCCAGCCGCTGGGAGATGGCCGCCCCAATGCCGCGACCGCCTCCGGTTACCACCGCAACCTGTCCTTCCAGTCCCTGAGCTGCAGTTGCCATTTTGGAACCACCTCCGGTGGCCGCCTTGGGGCGGGTTTGGCGCCGGTTCATGGCTTCGCGACCCCGCTGGGAAGGCAGTTTTTCGCGCATTCGCTGCGCGGGGAAACATCCAGCCGCGCCGTTCCCGGCATCCAATTCCAGCAAGGGAAGGTTACCACTGCGGAACGCAACTTGCCTTAGGCCAGCCGCATTCTTATAATCCGGCCCTCGCCGTTTAGAGCTGAAAGTGTGTCATCCGGAGGGAGAGGCGGCGTGCCGGATCGGCCCCTTTGCCTTGCCGATGTCCTGAGAACGGACGCGGGCGCAGCCTGCCGTGCGTCGGAGACAGTTCCACCCGTAGTATTAAAGTGATTGCTGGCAATCTTCCAAGGAGCCTCGCATGAAGAAGTCGCTCGTCACGCTGGTGTTGGCGTTGGCCGCTCTGGCGGCGGCACAACCACCCACCGCTCCATCCACGACGCCCGGGCAGGCGGCGCAGCCAGGGCAGGCCGCCCCACCGCAGCCACAGAAGAAGGAGATCAAGGACCCGGCCGAGTACAACTCGTACATCGCCGCGCTGCGCGAGGCCAATCCCCAGCTCCAGGCCCAGGCCTTCGAGAACTTCCTGCAGCAGTATCCCAACAGCGTGGTCAAGGAAGACGCGCTCGAACAATTGATGGCCGCCTACGAGAAGCTGGGCAACGCCGCCAGGACTACGGAGACCGCCGGCCGCGTCCTGCAGGTCGATCCCAACAATGTGCGCGCTCTGGCGCTTTTGGCCTACACCAAGCGCGCCGGCGCCGAGGCCGGCCAGGCGCCGCAGCAGAATGCCGCCGAAGCCATGCAGTACGGCCAGCGCGGGTTGCAAGCCGTCGCTGCCACGGCCAAGCCCGAAGGCATGTCGGACGCCGACTTCGAGAAGTTCAAGACCCAGGTGGCCATCATCTTCAACGGCTCAGCCGGTTTCGGCGCTCTACAGAACAAGGATTACGCCAACGCGCAGAAATATCTGCAGGCGGCGGTGAACTTGCGCGCCAAGGAGAACGCCAACGATCCCACCGCGCTGCGCGACATCTATCCGCTGGCGCTGGCTTATTTGGAAGCCACGCCCATTAATCCCACGGGCCTGTGGTGGATCGCGCGCGCGGCCGCCTTGAGCAACAACAACCCGCAGATCGTCAAGTACGGCCAGTTCAAATACACCAGGTTTCACGGCTCGCCTGAGGGCTGGGAGCAGTTACTGGCCCAGGCCAAGAGCAGCGCCGCGCCGCCGGCGAATTTCGCCGTCGCCCCCGCGCCCAGCCCGGCGGAGCAGGCCAAGATGCTGGCCGACTCCAAGGATGCCAAGAGCATGGACTTTGGCGAGTGGGAGCTGATCCTGTCGCAGGGATCGCCCGACGTTCAGCAAAAGGTGTGGTCGCAGATCAAGGGACTGCAAGTGCCGTTCGCCGCCAAGGTCATCAGCGCCACCCGCACCAAGCTGGAACTCGCGGCCACCGCCGACGCTATCGAAAAGAATGTTGCCGACGTGACCGTGACCATGATCGCGCCGCTGCCCCTGGCCAGCGTGCCCAAGGCGGGCCAGGAGATCCAGGTCCAAGCCAAGCCCGACAGCTACACCGCGAATCCCTTCATGCTCCAGATGATCGACGGGCAGTTGATCGCCAAGCCCTCCGCCAAGCCGCCGGCCAAGAAACCGCCCGCGCGACGGTAGGAAAAACGCCACGGATTCACGCGGATGTTCACGGATTTTGATCAGCAGGACCATTCAGATCCGTTGTGATCCGTGCTAATCCGTGACTGGTTCCACTCGGTACACGGTACCTGGTACTCGCTACTCGCTACCGCGCCGCCCTCTTCTCCAGAACCACGGGACGAGCGCTGCGCGGGGGACGGCGGGCGTTGTCGCGCACCGCGCGCATATCCAGCTTGAGCTCGCTGATGGTGCGGCTGAGGGTGTTGCGGTGCATACCCAACTCGCGCGCCGCCCTGCACTGGTTGCCGTGATTCTCCTGCAGCACCGCCAGGATGAAGCGCTTCTTGAACTCGCGCACCGCCTCCGAATACAGGATGCCGCTCTTGTACATCTGGCTCACCAGGGCCTCGAGCTGATCCTTCACGACCGCCTCCTCCGCGCTATGACACGCACCTGGCTATGAAAACCGCCTATCTTACCAGCGATGCCGCTTCACTGCTGGGCCGCTTGCGGGCCCGCGGCCGCGCGCATCGCCGCCACTCCCTGGCCTAACTTCTGCCGCAAGGTGGCCGGCGCCAGCCAACTCATGCCGCGCGCCGCCACCAGAAAATAGCCTCCCAGGCTCGATCGCCCCAGCATCTGCGACCCCGGCGCGAACGCCGCCAGTGCCAGCACCAACACCGCTACCACCGCGCTTCCGCGCACCAGACCGAAGACCGCGCCCAGCACACGGTCGGCCCACCCCAGGCCGGCCTCGCGCGCCAGCCAGCGCGCCAGCCGGCCGATGATCCCTGCGGCGATCACCACCGCGAAGAAGATCGCCAGGAAAGCCACGCTCTCCGCCACCGCGTCCGACTTGGCGTAGGGCGCGAGCCAGGGCGCGACCCGCCAGTACTCCCAAGCCGCCAGCAGGTATCCCACCACCACGCCCGCCAGCGTAATCACCTCGTGCAGGAAACCCTGCGCCGCCGCCAACAGCACCGACAGCACCAGAATGGCGACGATGGCCCAATCCAGGCCGTTCATGTTCACACCGGCAGTTCGCGGCCGGTGAGCCTGCGGTAGGCTTCCACGTACTTCTCGCTGGTCTCCTGCACCACGCCGGCAGGAAGCGCCGGCGCCGGCGGCCGCTTGTTCCAGCGGATCTGCTCCAGATAGTCGCGGACGAACTGCTTGTCGAACGACTCCTGCGTGCGTCCCGGCTGATAGCGGTCGGCGGGCCAGAAGCGCGAGGAATCCGGCGTGAGCACCTCGTCGGCCAGCACCACTCCGCGCGCCGTGCGGCCGAATTCGAACTTGGTGTCGGCGATGAGGATGCCGCGCGCCGCCGCGTGCTCTGCCGCCTTTTTGTAGATGCGCAGGCTCAGCTCGCGGAGCTGCTCGCTCAGCCTGGGGCCGGCGCGCTCCGCCATCTGCTCGAAGCTGATGTTCTCATCGTGGCCGCTGGTGGCCTTCACCGCCGGGGTGAAGATCGGCTCCGGCAGCCGGTCCGACTCGCGCAACCCGCGCGGCAGCTCGATGCCGCAGACTTTCCCGCTCTGCTGATACTCCTTCCACCCCGAGCCCGAGAGATATCCCCGCACCACGCACTCGATGGCGATCATATCGGCGCGCACCACCAGCATGGAGCGCCCCTGCAACTGCTCGGCGTGCGGGCGCAGGTGCGCCGGGTAGCGGGCCACGTCGGCGGTCAGCAGGTGGTTGGGCACGATGTCCGTGAGGAAATTGAACCAGAACAGTGATAATTGCGTCAGCACCCGGCCCTTGTTGGGGATGCCGCTCCCCAGCACGTAGTCGAAGGCCGAGATGCGGTCGGTGGCGACCAACAGCAGACGCTCGTTGTCCACGCGATAAAGGTCGCGGACCTTGCCGCTGGCGTACAGCTCCAGGTCGGCAAAATCGGTTTCCAGCAGGACTGCTTCCAGCGCTTGGTTCGTCACGAGGGATTCGGTCCTAGGGGTCTTCGCTTGCTGAGGAACAGTCGCGTATTCTAACCGGCGGAGGTTTTTTGTCAACGCCGACCTTCGCCGCGTGACCTGAGTCACAGAAGAAATCTGCTGAAAAACTGTTGACAGGACCGCATTCCTGCGAAATGCGCGTCCCGAGCCGGTTTCGGGCGGCTGCTCGCGGTGAAGCTGAAGCGCGATGGTTTCCGGAAGGAAGAAAATCTCGATGCCTGCGATCGGCCGGATTTATAGCGGGAGACGATAGACTCGTCCGGGGGCCATTGTGCCCATGGGCGTGTACGGCGGCTGAAAACCGCGCACCTCCGAAAGCAACAAATATGTGGAGACGCAGCCTGCTGCTTAGGAAGCCGCTTGCAGTTGCTGCAAGAAGTGCTCGCGCCAGTTCGCCGGCAAGGCCTCTAGTCCCACCGCCCGCCGCAGAAGCTCGGGATCGGGATTGCCCGCGACGCGCAGGCGAACGATGTCGGCCACCGAGACCCTGTTTTCCTCCCGCGCCAGCAGCTCCACGGCATCCCCGGCGCGAACTTCACCCTCCTCCACAACGCCAAAATAAAAGCCAGTGCTCCGGCTGGCCAGAAAGCGTTTGATAATGTCATTGCGTCCGAACTTGATGCCCAGCTTGTAGCACGGCATGCGGGGCTGCGTGACCGCCACTACGGCCGTTCCCACGCGAAAGCGGTCTCCGATACAGGCACTGTCTTCGAGCAGACCTTCGGTTGTGAAGTTCTCGCCAAATGCGCCCCAGGGCAGTTCCGCTCCCGGCAGCTCCCGGCGCCAAAACGCATAATGCTCGGAAGGATAGGCATACACGGCCTTCTGCGGGCCGCCGTGGACTTGCAGGTCGGCCTGCTGGTCTCCCTCCAGATTGAGCCGGCGCAACTGAACCGCGCCCTCCACCGGCTCCTTGAAGATGGCCGTAGCCACGGTCTTGCCCACCCATGGCACCCCGCGGGGCTGGCCGACGTTCACTGAAATGAGCTTCATGTCGCTCCTTGGACTTGATCGCCGCAAACCACGCGTGGCGGGTTGCTGGCAGCCCTCGATGGTTGGATATTGAATCAGGAAAAAGGTAACACCAAGCGAGAGACTACTTTCTCTCCCCCCGCATCATGTCGGCCGCCGTTTCTCTGCGCCGGATGAGGCGGGCCTTCGCGCCCTCGACCATCACCTCCGCGGGGCGGCCGCGGGTATTGTAGTTCGAGGCCAGCGACATGCCATAGGCGCCCGCGTCCAGCACCGCCAGCAACTCTCCCTCGCTCAGCATCGGCATCTGCCGGTCGCGGGCCAGGAAGTCGCCGGTCTCGCACACCGGGCCGACGATATCGACCTCAGCGCGGCGGACGCCGTCGCGGTGCGCAACCGGCACGATCTCGTGGTAGGCGGCATAGAGCACCGGCCGGACAAGGTCGTTCATACCTGCGTCCACCACCACGAAGCGTTTGTGGTCGTTGCTCTTGATGTAGAGCACGCGCGTCAGGAGCGCGCCCGCCGGCCCCACCAGCGCGCGCCCGGGTTCGAGCAGCAGATGGATCTTCAGTCCGCGCAGCGGCGCGAGCACCGCCTGCGCGTACGCCTGGGCGCGTGCGGGAAAATCGTCTTCTCCGGTGTAGGAAATTCCCAGGCCGCCGCCGGCATCGATGTAGCGGATGCGGTGGCCGTCGGCGGCGAGCTGCCGCACCAGCTCCGCCACCCGCAGCATCGCCTGCCGGAAGGGCTCCATGTCGGTGATCTGCGACCCGATGTGCACGCTGATCCCGGCGGGATCGAGGTAGTTCTCCTCCCGGATGCGGGCGTAGAGGGTGCGCGCCTGCTCAATGGCCACGCCGAACTTGTGCTCGCGCAGCCCGGTCGAGATGTAAGGATGGGTCTCGGTCTCGATGTGCGGGTTGACGCGCAGCGCCACCCGGGCTTTCTTCCGGGCGCGCGCGGCGCACCGAGCCAGCACCGCCAGCTCGCTCTCGCTTTCCACGTTGAACATCAGGATGCCGGCGCGTAGCCCGGCGGCGATTTCGTCTGCGGTCTTGCCCACACCGGAGAAGACCACGTCCTCAGCGGCGCGGCGGTCCACCTTGAGCATGCGTGCCAGCTCACCCCCGGAAACCACGTCGAAGCCCGCGCCCAGACGCTGCAGCAGCCTGAGCACCGCCAGGTTCGAGTTCGCCTTGACGGAATAGCAGATGGTGTGGCGCGCGCGACCGAAGGCGCGGCGGAAAGCGCGGAAGCGCTCGCGGATGGTCGTCGCTGAATAGACGTAGAGCGGCGTTCCGAACTGCGCCGCCAATTCATGGAGCGGCACGCGTTCGCAGTGCAGTTCCTGGTCGCGGTAGAGGAACCCAGGCGCGCGGAGCACGGGATGATTATTCACTAAAATCGCCTTGCCAGAGTGTCATCCTGAGTGAAGCCGCGTCGAGCTTCGCGAAGACGCGGCCAGCGAAGGATCTATGCATTTGGTTCGCAAGCCGCACGCGCTTCGAAAAACATAGATCCCTCGCTTGCGCTCGCCTCGCGGGGCTCGGCTCGCGCCGCACTCGGGGATGACAACTTTGAGAGATGGTGGTGCAGGGACAGGAACCCGCACCCATTCCCTGCTCCCACTCCCTACTCCATGGTGTTATCAGTACGTGGCCGCGCGCAGCTCTTCATCGGACAGGAGCTGGAGCTCGATCCAGCCTTCGACCGGCAGCGCGTCGATGGGCAGGCGGTCGCGCCACAGGCTGAAGCGCAGACGCACGCGGTCGCCCTGCGCGGCGTCGAGGGCGTAGAGCGGCAGCCGGAATTCGAAGACCTTCAGCAGCCGCACTTGAGCCAGATCTTGCAGCGCAACGCCTTCCTCGCCGGAGGTCAGCTTGGAGACGGTGATGGCGCGGTCGGCGATGGTGACATCGAGGCGCAGCTCGCGTCCTTTTTCCTTCGCGGCGCGCGGCTGCCGCTCCAGATTCACCACCAGCTCGAAGTTGCCCTCCGGGACTTCGCCGATGAAGTCCAGCCGCCCGTAGACGAACTTCTCGTCCACGCCGGCATGGACCGAGTCGAGCAGGAACTGCTTGCCATGCATGGCCGAGGAGCGCCGGTCGGCGGTGTACATGGCGGCGCCGATCCAGTCGAAGTAGCGCACCGCGGCACCCTCGATGCGCGGATGGATGTAGGCCGTCTGCGGCGTGAAGTAGGGCCGCGCCTCGGCGCCGGCGATGGGCTGCGCCAGGTAATCGGGCGGCGAGGCGCCCAGCGCCTGGTAGATATTGGAGAGGTGCTTGCGGTAGAGCTCGTCAAAATCGCGGTCGTTGGCGGAGTGATGCTCGGGGCCATACCACCAGTTCCAGTCGCTGCCCTCGGCGATCAGCACCTCTTCAAAGGCCAGCCGCCGCGCCGGTTCGCTCGCCCCCGCAGCCGTGCGCGCGTAGAAGTCGCGGGCAGAACTTAGATAATCCCAGGCGCGGTTGTCCTCGGGGGCGCCGATCCACACGTTGAAGTTGGCGTTGATCCAGGAGCCGGGGACGAGTGAATCGAGGCGCGGAAACTGGCTCTGCCGCGTGATGGCCTCGCTCACCGTTACCGCCTCCATCTCGCGGTCGCGCTGGATGGCGTCGTAAACGCGGCGCAGGAATTCCCGTCCGGATTGCGGGTAGTACTCCCAGGCGTTTTCGCCGTCGAGGATGATTGGCACCATGACATCACGACGTTTGCTGCCAATCGCTTGCGCACAATCCTTGATGCGATGGATTAAGTGATTGGCGGCCGCGGCGGCGGGCATGCCCGCATAGACGAAGCCGATCAGGTCGGAGAGTGTGTGGTCGCGAAACAGCATGTGCATCACGGCCTCGGCCTTCTGATAGCGGTAGAGGGTGTAGAGCTTGTCGGCGCCGTCGGCCAAAAGGCGCCCCTCGCCGTCGCGATGGAAAAAGTAGCCGATGGAGCGCCCCAGCACGCCTTCGTCGGTGGCCATCCATTGGACGCCGAGCTTGTGGGCGATGGCGATCACTTCCTCGGAGACGCTGCCCTCCGACGGCCACACCCCCTGCGGGCGCACGCCGAACACCCGCTGGTGCAGGTCGAGTCCGCGGCGAAGCTGTTCTTCCGCGTCCTCGGGATGGCGGAAGCGTTGCTGCGGCAGCGCCAGCCCGGGCGAGGAGACGCGGCCCTGGTCGGTGTCACACACCAGCGGCAGAATGGGATGGTAGAAGGGCGAAGTCGAAATCTCGATTCCTCCGCGCTTCGCGGCGGCCGCATACGCGGGCAGCACCTGGGCAAGGAATTCTTTCTGCTTGGCAAGCGCCAGCACCTGATCGTCGCGTGAATACCCGCGCTCCTTGCGTATCAGCGCCGCCACGTCCTTGTCTTCCAGAAAAAATTCGTCGAACCAGGCGATTTGCGAGAGCACCTGCAGGTCGACGAGGTCCTGCGGGCGGAAGTAGCTCAGGGCGCGATCCAGGCTCTCGCCCGTGCTGCGGAACTGCTGGAACAGCTCGCGGTAGCGCGGATAGCGCCCGATCATGAGCGTGTGGTTGGCCTGGAAGAGATACTGCAAGGCGAAGCGGCGCTCGGCGGGCGAGAGCTCGGCGGCCGGCTTCGACGCCACCTCCAGAAATGGGTCGTGTGCCGAACCCGCCACGTAGTCTTCGATCTGCGCGATCAGCGACGGCACCAGGTTGAAGGTTTGGTGGACGTTGGGAAATTCTTCCAGCAGCTTCACCATGCCGTAGTAGTCCTTCAAGGCGTGCAGGCGGGTCCAGGGCAGGCGGTACTCACCCGTCACCAGGTCCTTGTAGTAGGGCTGGTGCATGTGCCAGAGAAAGACGACGCGAATCATTCAGAACCAGTTGTCAGTAGTCAGTTGCCAGGTGTCAGTTGTAGCGGCGTGCGCGGGAAGATGCAAGTGGGCAGTGGATTGCCGTCGAGACAGAGAGCGCGAAATGGAATAGGAAGAGGTAGCGCCGGCGTCGCGTCTCGCCCGCGCCTTCTGCTAAATTAGTCACTCCCATGTCCACTGGCGAAAAATTCGAGCGGGCGGTTTCCATCATGGCACGGCTGCGCGCCCCCGGGGGCTGTCCCTGGGACCGCGAGCAGACCTTCGACTCCATCAAGCCCTACACTCTGGAGGAGGCCTACGAAGTTCTGGAGGCCATCGACAACCGCGACTGGGACGAGCTGAAAGGCGAACTCGGCGACCTGCTGCTGCAGGTTCTGTTCTACGCCGAGATGGCGCAGGAGGACGGCCGCTTCTCTATCGACGACGTGCTGGAGCGGCTCTCCGCCAAGCTGGTCGACCGGCATCCCCACGTGTTCGCTGACGTGAAGGCGGAAACCTCCGCCGACGTGCTGCGCAATTGGGAAGCCCTGAAGGCGGAAGAAAAGAAGAGGCGCCTTGAAGCGGGCGGCGGCAAGACCGCGAAGGAAGAGACCAAGCCCGAGTCGGTGCTGGCGGGCGTTTCGTCGGCGATCCCGGCGCTGCTCGAAACCTACAAGCTCAGTTCACGCGCGGCGCACGTCGGCTTCGACTGGCCTAACGTCGAAGGACTGTTCGACAAGCTCTCCGAAGAGACCGCCGAACTCAAGTACGAGCTGGAGCACTTCCCTGCCCCGGGACCGCGTCCGGCGCAGCGTGGCATCGCGGGCGCGCGCACCGGGGCGGTGGTGCCGCCGGAAGAGCTGAAGGCGCGTCTGGAAGACGAGATCGGCGACATGCTGTTCGTGCTGGTCAACATCGCGCGCTACCTCTCGCTCGATCCCGAATCGGCGCTCAAGAAGACCAACCGCAAGTTCAAGCGCCGCTTCCAGTGGCTGGAGCAGGAGATCCGCCGCTCCGGCCGGCGCCTGGAAGACGCAACCCTCGACGAAATGGAGGCGCTTTGGCAGCGATCGAAGGCGCAGGACAACAGGTAAGGGCGGAAGTCGAAGTCCGGCTGTGCCAAGGTCTCGACGAATTGAACGCCTGCGTCGCCGTACAAAAGGAGGTCTGGGATTTTTCCGACTACGACCTCATCCCGCTGCGGCTGTTCGTGGTGGCGGAGAAGATCGGCGGTCAGGTGATCGGCGCCTTCGACGCCGGCGAACTGGTCGGCTTTGCCATGTCCATTCCCGGAGCGCGCGACGGCAGGGCGTATCTGCACTCGCACATGCTGGCCGTGCGCGAGAGCTATCGCAACGCCGGCATCGGGCGGCGTCTGAAGCTCTTCCAGCGCGAAGACGCCCTCGCCCGCAGGTTCGAGCTGATCGAGTGGACCTTCGATCCGCTGGAGATCAAGAACGCCTGGCTCAACATCGAGCGGCTCGGCGCCATCGCCCGCCGCTACAACCTCAATCAGTACGGCATCTCTTCCTCGCCGCTGCAAGGCGGCCTGCCCACCGACCGGCTGGTGGCGGAGTGGTGGCTGCGCTCCGAGCGCGTAGAATCCCTGCTGAAGACCGGCAAGCGTCCGCCGGTAAGAGCGGAGATGAGCATCGCCGTCCCGGCGGAGATTTACACCTGGAAGGCAGTGCCGCAGCATCGCCCCAAGGCCGAGCAGGTGCAAGCGCGCAACCGCGAGCAGTTTCTAGACGCCTTCTCGCGTGGGCTGGCGGTTTTCGGGTACGAGCGCGACGCGATTGGCAATGGGACGTTCTTGCTGGGGAAGTGGGAGGAGGGAGGAGTGAGCCCGTGAACTGGCTTGTCCCTCGACTCGCGGCGCAAAAGCGGCGCCGCTCGCTCGGGATGACACCCTGGTGATGTCGATATGAAGGTCGAGGCCATCACCCTCCGCGAAATCCGCATGCCGCTGGTGCACTTCTTCGAGACCAGCTTTGGGCGCACCACCGAGCGGCGCATCCTGCTGGTCACCGCACACTGCGAAGGCGTCAACGGCTGGGGAGAGTGCACCGCGGGCGAGCATCCTTTCTACAACGAAGAATCGGTCGAGACGGCGTGGTACGTGCTCTCGAAGTATCTGGCGCCGGCAGTGCTCGGCCGCTCGCTCGAGAGCGCTCGCGACGCGGCGCCGCTCATGGCGCAGGTGCGCGAGCACCACATGGCCAAAGCCGCGCTCGAAAACGCGCTCTGGGATGCCGAAGCACGCCAGAAGAATCTCCCCTTGTGCAAGCTGCTCGGGGGCACGCGTGTCCAGATTCCCTGCGGCGTTTCCATCGGCATCCAGGAAACCGTCGACGCGCTCCTGGAGAAGATCGCCGTCGAGCTTGCGGCCGGCTATCGCCGCATCAAGATTAAGGTCAAGCCGGGATGGGACCTCGAAGTGCTGGAACGCATCCGCAGCCGCTGGCCTGAAATCATCCTGAGCTGCGACGCCAACTCCGCCTACACCCTCGACCAGGTGGAGCACCTGCGCAAGTTCGACCAGTTCCGGCTGCTGATGATCGAGCAGCCGCTGTGGTCCGACGACCTATACTTCCACGCGCGGCTGCAGAAGCAACTGGCGACCGCGCTTTGTCTCGATGAATCCATCCGCACGGCGCGCGATGCCGACGTGGCGCTCGACCTGGGCGCCTGCCGCATCATCAACATCAAGCTGGGACGTGTGGGCGGCTTCAGCGAGGCGCGGCGCGTGCACGATGTGTGCCAGGCGCGCAGCATCCCCGTGTGGTGCGGAGGCATGCTGGAATCGGGCGTGGGCCGCGCCCACAACATTGCTCTATCGACGCTTGCGAACTTCAGCCTGCCGGGCGACGTCTCCGCTTCAAAGCGCTACTGGAAGGAAGACATCATCGAGCCGGAAGTGGAGGTCAGCCACGAGGGATTCATTGACGCCGAAGTCCAGTATCGCGTGCGGGAGGATTTGGTGAAGAGGGTGACGGTGAGGAAGGTGGCTATCGCGGCGTAATCGGTCGGCTAAATCAGCCTAAGCAGATCCTCGACTGACAGTTCGACATCACGAAGGATAGACCGCAGAAGCCCAGGCCCGATCACTTCGCCCGCGTGTACCGGCACCGTCGTGAATCGGCCATCTGAGTGCTTCATGGAAATGTGACTTCCTCGGGTGCGGACCACGCGGAAGCCAGTCTTCTCAAGGAGGCGTACGACTTCCTTGCCCTTGAGGCGCGGCAGACGAGTCATACCGAGACTTGCTGGATGCCTATCAACTCAAGAGGTTCGACTTCATACGAACCATTTTCCAGACAAAGCTCGATGACTTCGCGAGTGCGCTTCACGAGCGTGTCAAGACTCCTGGCTTGAGTGTGACAACCGCGTAAGGCCGGAACCGTGGCGACATAAGTGCCGTCTTCGTCGCGCTCGATCAAAACTGTGAACTTGCGGGGGCGTTTCACGAGAGGATTCTAGCACGGCCTAGTGCATGGCCGCAGGCCCGCCCTGGTGCCCGGGACGGCGCATGAGCAGCAGCAGCGGCAGCATGGCGAGAAACACCGCGCCCAGAATCCAGAAGGCGTCGATAAACGACAGCATGGCGGCCTGGCGCTCGACCATGCCAAACAGGGCGGCGTAGGCCTGCTGGCCGGCGGTGACGGCGTCGGAGCCGCGGGCGATGAACGCCTGGCGCATGGCTTCGAACATCTGCCGGCTCTTCAGGTCATAGATGTTCACGTGCCGGCCGAGCACGTTGAAGTGGGTCTGCGACTGCCGCGCCACGATGGTAGTGACGGAGGCAATGCCGAAGCTGGCCCCGATGTTGCGCATCAGGTTGAAGATGCTGGTGGCGTTGCCCATGCGCGCCTTCTCGATGGGATCGAAGGTGACTGTGGTCAGGGGCACGAACAGCAGGCCCATGGCGATGCCCTGGATGAACAAAGGCATAAAAACGTCCCAATAGCCGGCGTTCAGGTTGAGGGAAGCCAGCATGAACAGGCTGATGGAGGAACTGACAATGCCTGCGGCCAGCAGCTTGCGCGGCTCGATCTTCGCCGTCAAGATGCCGACCACAGGCAGGAAGAGGAACGATCCCAGCCCGCGCGGCAGCATGGCCCAGCCCGCCTCCAGGGCGGGATAACCCATCAGCGTCTGCAGCCAGATGGGAACCAGTACGGTGCTGCCGTAGAGCACGAATCCCAGCACCGTCATCATGAAGACGCCGATAGCGTAGGTGCGCGCTTTGAAGACGCGCAGGTCCACGATGGGATGTCGCACCAACAGTTCGCGCACCACGAAGGCCGCCAGGCCGACGAGCGCGACCACTGCCAGCACGCGGATGAAGTCGGAGCTGAACCAGTCATCTTCCTGGCCCTTGTCGAGCATGATCTGCAAGGCGCCGATGCCGACGGCGAGGAAACCGATCCCCCACCAGTCCACATAGGATGACTGCCGCCGGATGTAAGGCGGATCGAAGATGAACAGCTTCGCCATCACCGTGGCGGCGATCCCGACCGGCAAATTGATGTAGAAGACCCAGCGCCAACTGTAGCTGTCGGTGATCCAGCCGCCCAGCACCGGGCCCAGCATGGGCGCCACCACGATTCCCAGCGCCCAGAACGCCATGGCCTTGCCGCGTCCTTCGGGAGGAAATGCCTCCAGCAGGATGGCCTGGGAGAGCGGCTGCAGCCCGCCTCCGGTGGCGCCCTGGATGATACGGAAGATGATCAGCGATGCCAGGTTTGGCGCCATCCCGCACAGCACCGACGACAGCGTGAAGCCGGCCACCGAGATCATCAGCACGCGCTTGCGTCCGAACTGGTTCGACAGCCAGCCGGTCATGGGCAGGATGATGGCGTTGGCCACCAAGTACGAGGTCAGCACCCAGGTGGCTTCGTCCACCGTGGAGGACAGGCTGCCGGCGATGTGCGGCAGCGAGACGTTCACCACCGTGGTGTCCAGCACTTCCATGAACGTCCCCAGCATCACGGAAATGGCGACGATCCAGGGGCTGATCTCCGGCGCTTCTTCCCCGGCGACGGGATAGCTAGTGGCGGCCATGGTGCGTTACTTGGTCAGGACGGTAGGCACCACGGACATGCCGGGCCGCAGCAGGTGCTGCGGATCCTGTCTTTTGTCGAAGACGATCTTCACCGGCACGCGCTGCACGACTTTGACGTAATTGCCGGTGGCATTTTCCGGCGGCAGCAGGCTGAAGCGCGCGCCGGTGGCGCCGCCGATGGAGTCCACGTGGCCCCAGTAAGTGTGGCCGTAGGCATCGACTTTAACGCTAGCCGGCTGTCCGGGGCGCATGTTCTTCAACTGCGTCTCTTTGAAATTGGCGGTGACCCAGATGTTGTCGAGATCGACGATGCCGAACAGCGGCTGGCCCGGCTGAATCACCTGTCCGACCTCCACGTTGCGCTGGCTGACCACGCCCGCCACGGGAGCGCGGATGGTGGTGTATTGCAAATTGAGTCGGGCTTGCTCGACCGCGGCCTTGGCGCGCTGGGCAGCAGCTTCGGCAGCGCCAGCGCGGGAGCGCATCACCGCTACCTGCTGCGGCGCGGTCTGGGCGCTGCGCACGCCGGCCTCGGCCTGAGCGACGCGGCTCTGGGCGGCGGCCAGGTTGGCGCGCGCGGCCTCCACCGTAGCTTGGGCCGCCTGCTCAGCCGCGACCGCAGCGTCGTACTGCTGCTGCGAGACCTCGTCCTTCGCGATCAACTGCTGCATGCGGCGCAGGTCGGAAGCCGCCTTCTTGTACCACGCCTCGACATCGGCCACACGCGCTCGCGCCGCCTGCTCTTCCTTCTGCGCGGTGGCAAGAGCCGCTTGCGCCATGCTCAACTGGCTGCTGGTGCCGGTATGGGTGATGGGAACCGAGGTGCGCGCGGCCTGGGCGGTCGCCTCCGCGTCGGCAAGATCGGCATGGGCGCGCTCGAACGCCACCTGGTAGTCGGTGGGATCGAGCTCCACCAGCACCGCGCCTTTCTCCACGTACATGTTATTGTCGAACCGGACTTGGGTGACAGTTCCGGAGACACGCGCGCTTACCGGGTAGATGTAGCCGTCGATCTGGGCGTCGTCGGTGCTCTCGCGGACCGCGTAGTAGCGCCAGACCCAAACGCCGGCAACGATGACGGCGATCGCCAGCAGCGCCAGCACCCAGCGGGCGCGCGGGTGCTGCTGAAAGTAGGAGCGGGCGCGCTGCCGTCGCGAGGGCAGCTCTTGGTCGCGCCACTCCTCGCCATGATGCGCGGGCTCTTCTCTCAGCAACGGCTGCTTCTGAGGCTCGGTCTTGACGGAATCGGCCACTACTTAGCTCCTCCCAGGTAGCGCTGGGTCGCGGTTTCGGCTACGCCCAGCGCCCGCGCCAGCGACAGCTTGGCAAGATTAAAGCTATTGAGGCTGGAAATGTAATTCTCGTTGGCCGTGGCCAGGGATTCCTGCGCCTGGACCACGTCGATGTTGTTGGCCACGCCGGCGGCGAAGCGGTCTTGCGCCTGCCGGAGCTGCTCCTGGGCCAGGCCTATGGTGCTCTGCGCGACCTCGACCAGGTCGGCCGCGGCCTTGAGGTCGAGGAAGGCGGTGCGCACCTCGAACTCGATGCGGCTGCGCAAGTCTTCCAGCTCGGAGCGGCGCTGCTTCACCAGGGCGTCCGCCTGGAGCACATCGCCGCGTACCTTGCCCCCCTGAAAAACGGGTATGCGCA
Organism: Acidobacteriota bacterium; assembly: GCA_023265315.1. Taxonomy (GTDB): domain Bacteria; phylum Acidobacteriota; class Terriglobia; order Terriglobales; family Acidobacteriaceae; genus JAHFUA01. The sequence continues at coordinate 27,012 of JAHFUA010000004.1, forward strand.
ACCCGGCGGTGGCGGTGAAGGTCCCATGCGAGCTGCCCGGGGTGATGCCAATGTCGCCGTAATCTGCGTTGATCCCCAACGCCGGCAAGCGCTCGGCTTCCGCCGCCCGCTTTCCCGCTTCGGCGGCATGCTCGAGGCTGAGCGCCGCCTGGTAGTCGGCGCGGTTCTTGTATGCCGTCTCCATCGCCTGATCGAAGGTGATCTCGGGCGCGGGCTGGAAGGGCACGGTGTCGGTCAGCTCGAATTGCTGCGCCACCGGCAGCCCGATGACACGCGCCAGTTGCAGCTTCCACTTATCGAGATCGTTGCTCACGGCGACCAGGCGCTGCTGCTGCGCCTGCATCTCCACCTGCGCCCGCAGCACGTCGATGCCGGCGATCATGCCGGCGCGCTTCATATCCACGGCCTGGTCATAGAGCGTCTTGGCGGTAGAAAACTGCGCCTGGGCGGCATCGCGGCGGGCCGCGGCGGCCAGCACCTGCAAGTAGCTGCCGCCGGCCACCAGCACCACCAGCTCCCGCGCGTTGCGGTAATTCCAGGTGGCGGCATCCAGGTTGTGCGATTCCTGGCGAGTGCGCTCCAGAGCGTGGAAGTCGAGTAGCGGCGCGGTGAGAAAGGCGCGCACATCGAAGACGCTGAATGGACCGACGATGGGGTTGAGGCCGGGGAAGGTGCTGGGCTTGAGCCCAAGCGCAGCCAGGTTGATCTGCTGCGCGCTTTCCGAGGTGCGGGTGGTGAGGTTGGGCAGCAGTTCGCTGAGCGCCTTCCAGCGAGCGCCACGCGCGGCTTCCGCCTGGTCAAGGGAGAGCAGCAGTCCGAGGTTGTAGCGCAAGCCGCGCTGGATGGCGTCCAGCAGCGACAGCTTCAGCACGCCGGGCGTGGGCGCTCCCGAGGGCACGCCTCCCAAAAACGGGTTCTGCTGGCCGGTCGCGGAAGACAATGGCGGCGCGCTGGTGCCCGTCTGCACTTGCGGGAGGGGAGCGGTGAATCCTGTGCCTTGCGCTAGGGCGCAGGCGGAGAGCAGTAGGCTGGCGACGAAGAGCAAGCATCTCCACGTCGCCGATCGCACCCAGGGTTGACTTGCGAACACAGGGTTTGGAAGCGTGCGAGTTGAAAGATGGCACACAGGTTTGCTCAAGCTACGCCAACTTCTGCTGGCGCAGGTAGGCGTCCTGCTTCTGCTCCCAGTCGCGGCGCGGAGGCGTAAAGACGTCGATCACCAGCGTATCTTCCAGGGCTTCCGCGCTGTGCGGCAGGTGGGGCGGAATAGAGACTGTCTCCCCCGGGCGCACGATCACGTCGTGCCCGCTGAAACTCAACTTCAACGCACCCTGGAACACCGACGTCACCTGCTCGTTGTAGTGATGGTGCTCGGGGATGAAGCATCCCTTCTTGAGCTCGAAGCGGCCGATGGTGAGCTGGGGTGTGGAGAAGAATTGCCGCTGGAGCAAGGGCGTGAGCTGCTCGCGTTCGATGTGATCCCAGGGTACGGACTTCGGCGCTGCTGCCACAGAACACCTCCGGCTACGCGTGACAGTTTACCGCTTTCCTGGCGCGCATCGCATCCAGGGGAAGACGAGCGAGCGTGGTTGTCTACGCCAATATTTCGGTGCGTACCCACATCTACCCGCCTGATGCAGCTTTAGCCTTGCAAAACCGCTCAGGCGCACTACAATTTGCGCGATTCAGAGCAGCAGAAGGAGATTCCTGTGGATACTTCGTCGCGCCTGAAGGAGGGGCGAAGTATGAATGAGGATTCTAAGTTCGTCGGCGGCCGTGCAATGCGGGAACCGAATCTGCTCATGCATCTGCCGGCGATTGCACTGTGCGTGTTATTGATCGCGGGTTGCAGCCGCAAGGAGCCCGCTGGAACGGAAAAGACGGATCAGGCGCCGGCGGCTGCCGCGCCAGCCCCGCCGCCGGTGCCACCGAGCACGTCGCTCGGAGTGCTGGCCAGCACGCGGCGAGCTGAAACCGCCGAGCTGCAATTCGTCTGCATGGGAAACAGCAAGGACTCCGCCTCAACCTTCCGGCTCAGCCCGGGGGTGAAGCCCGACCGCACATCGGTGGAATTCATGAAAATGCTCTACCGCTACAATGGTATTTGCCTGTCAAAAGAAAAACCCAAGAAGGGAAACGTCTACGCGGTTCTGTCGTTTGAGGGCGAAGGGACGCGGAAACTGTCGACCAACAATTATGCCGCCACCCCCTCGAGGTATATCGGAATCACCGACGAGGCGTCCTGGCTGACCGACGCACAGGGCAAGATCTACAAGCCAGGGTTCCTGGCAGGACCGCCGTCGAAAAAGGCCAGACAACTTGCCTTTGAAATACCTGCCGATGCCAGCGGACTGACGTGGCATGACAAGGACACGGCATTTCCGTTGAAGCCCTAGGTAGCTGCGTCCCACCGATTGCTACTCCGCAAACGCCAGTTCTTTTGCGCGCTGCGTGGCTTTGACCACCGCCTTGATCAGCGTCACCCGCAGCTTGCCCTCTTCCAGCTCCAGGATGCCATCGATGGTGCAGCCGGCGGGGGTGGTGACGGCGTCTTTGAGCAGCGCGGGATGGTGTCCGGTCTCGAGCACCACTTTGGCCGCGCCCAGCGCGGTCTGCGCCGCCAGCAGCGTGGCGGTCTCGCGCGGTAGTCCCACCTTAACTCCGGCCTCGGCCAGCGATTCCAGGATGATGTAGAGGAACGCCGGCCCGCTGGCGGAGAGGCCGGTGACGGCGTCCATGTGCTTCTCGTCCACCACCACAGTCTTGCCCACGCTCTGGAACAGCGCGCAGGCGGTCTCGATGTGCTTGGGGCCGGCATAGCGGCCCTTGGCCAGCGCGGTCATGCCTTCGCCCACCATGCTGGGGGTGTTGGGCATGGCGCGCACCACCGGGACATCCGCATCGAAGGCCTTCTCGATGCTGCTGGTGGGGACGGAGGCGGCCACCGAGATGATCAGTTTGTGAGGATTGACCACCGGCCGGATCTGCGCCGCGACCTCGGCTACCACCGGCGGCTTCACCGCGATGAGGATGACGTCGGCTTGGCGTGCGGCGGCCACGTTGTCGGTGGTGACGGCGAGCTTCCACTCGCGACTGAGGGTGCGGGCGCGCTCGGCGTGCTGCACCGTCGCCGCCACCCGCTCGCGCGAGATCAGGTGATGATTGATGAAGCCTTGCAGCAGGATGCCACCGATCTTGCCTGCTCCCAACACCGCCACCTGCATTTTGGAAAGAGTCTGCGCCATCTGGCCTCCCATTTCCGATTCCTGCACGCCGGTAAGGAGCGTGATTACTTGTGGGCACGATAGAGAATGCGGCCGGGTTTTTCCAGCCTAATCGCCAAGCACCCCCAAGCCCAGGCAGCCGGCGGCGCCAAGGGACAACAACCTTTGCTCCTGGTTGTGAAATGCGTTGCACATGGAGAGCTTCGCCTCAGGCGCTAAGTTGCTTTGGCTCAGTGGATTAGAAATGGGACAAATTGGCCCAGTAGCTGCTCAATCGAGAGTGTCAGGCAAGCAGCCTGAGCTGGAGCACCTCTCCCGGGTGGGTCCCATGACACAGAGCGTAACGCGGTGGATGGCTTCAGACACAATCGATGACGGCCGCACCGAGTACGGGCCGTTCGGCAGTTCCCTGGAAGCTGAGATCGTCGCTCGCCGGGCGGGCTTCCCTTTCCTGCTTAAGTACGACGTGCAGCTTGGGGAGCATGACGAGGTGCAGGATGCGCGCCTGGTGATCATCGAACTGCCGGGCGTGGCGCGGCGCACCGACCTGCTCTACACCCGTTGTGCCACCTGCGGGGAATCGGCCAGCCACTCCAAGGTCCGCCAGGCGGAGCTGTGGTCCGACATCCACGAGTTCGAGCATCTGCGGCACCGCGTGCGCTTCTTCGTGCGCACCGAGCGCGAAGGATTGGTGGAGATCGCCACCTGGCGGAGCGCGCTGCCCTCGCCCAAGGAGTAGGGCCATGCGGAGGCGACTCGCACTGCTGCTGGTGTTGCTCAGCGCCACGGCGTGTGCGAAGAGCATTGTTCCGCCGCAGCCTCCCAGGCAACGGTTACGCGTGGTCAACCCGGAACCGTTGAAGCGCGGGCGCTGGCACATGGCCGAGGATGGACATGCCGTCTTCTGCTATGGGCCGGTGGTAACCATCAACGCCCTGTTCGGCGATCCCAAACGCGTGGCCACCGAGTGCCGCGGCCGCTCGTCCAACGTGCCGCTGCACGACTAATCGCCTCCGAAATCGCCAGCTCCCGGGTCCCCGATTTTGGGACAAAAAAGTTACAATCCCGGCCAACCACCCCACTCTACAATCGCGTCTGATAGCTGTTGACAACTCCGGCCAAGCGGCGGAGACTTGCGCTATTACTGCTGGCTTCTCCGAGCCTCCAGCTTTGCCCTGAAACTTCGTTCCCAGGAGGCAGGGTCATGAGCATTTATCGCACGCTCAGGTTATTGGCCATCGTGGTCCTGACGACCGGGCTGCCTTCCGCCGCCATGGGACAGTCCGGGGGAACGGGTTCATCCAAGTCTACCGGGAACAAAGGTTCCTCGATCCCTCAGCCGCCCATCCAGGCGCCCGACCGGCTGATCCGCCCCATCATGCTGACGGGAAATGTGATCACCGAGGACGGCTCGCCCCTGCCGGAACCGGTGTCCATCGAACGCGTGTGCAACGGCAGCGTCACGCGGGAGGGCCGGACCGACTTCCAAGGCTATTTCACGATTAGTATCGGACAGGGTTTTCCGGGCCTCGGCAACTCCGAGGGCACAGCCGAAACCAGCGGTATGAGCGGCTCGCAGGCGTTTGGCTCGCTCCCGGGAAGAATGCCGCAGAACCCGCTAACGTTGCAGAGCGCGCTGATGGGTTGCGAACTGCGAGGCTCCCTGGCAGGATTCCGTTCCAGCCTGCTTCGTATCCCACTGGGCGAAGCGGGCGGCGTCGGGCCTGTGAAGGTCGGTACCATCGTGCTGGAGAGAATGGACAAGGCGCAGGGCGCCACCGTGAGCGCCACCAGCCTGAACGCTCCCAAGGATGCCCGGAAGGCATACGACAAAGGCCATCACGCGGTCCAGAACAACAAGCTGCCGGCAGCGCAGCAGGAACTGGAGAAGGCAGTGCAACTCTATCCGCAGTATGCCGCCGCCTGGGCGGACCTGGGATGGGTGTATGCGCAGCAGAACCAGCTCGACAAGGCGCGCAACGCCTTCACCCGGGCGCGGGCTGCAGATGGCATGTTCGTGCCGGCGTACGTGGGGCTGTCGTCGCTAGCGCTGCGCGAGTCCCAGTGGGCGGAAGCGGCGGACTTCAGCGCCCGCGCCACGCAGTTGGATGGCGTAGATTTCCCCGCGGCTTTCTACTACAACTCCCTGGCCAATTACCGCCTGGGCAACATGGAGCAGGCGGAGAAGAGCGCGCGCAAAGCCGAGACGCTGGGCGTGCAGCGCGCCTTCCCGCAGGTGAACCTGCTGCTGGGAGTGATGCTGGCGAACCGGCAGGATTACGCCAATGCGGCCGAGCAGTTGCGCTCCTATCTGAAGGCGGCGCCCACCGCCCCCAACGCCGACAAAGTCCGGGAACAGCTCGCGGAGGTGGAGAAGTTGGGCGCGGCGGAGTCCAAAGCCGAGGCCGCGCCCGCAGCCAAGTGATCCAGAGCAGGCCTCCAAGCGCGCTAAGTCTGCCGCCGCGATCCCAGGCGGCTTCATGGATTGCTTCAACCCGGCGTCCTCGGCGGTGAATCCTTTGCCGACCGTGATAGATTTGCCAGTTTGCACCTCAAGCAGGCCATCATTCTGTTCTTCGCCGGCGTGATCGCGGGCACGCTCAATGCGGTAGCGGGCGGGGGCAGCTTCGTCTCCTTCCCACTCATGCTGTTCACCGGGGTGCCGCCGGTCGAAGCCAACGCCAGCAATACCGTCGCCCTGTGGCCGGGGCTGGCCTCGAGCGTGGCCTCCTACTGGCGCCACCTAAAAGTGCCGCAGCGCTTGCTGCTCCCGCTAGTCGCCACCAGCATGCTGGGAGGACTCGCCGGCGCGCTGCTGCTGGTGAAGACGCCGCAGCGCACCTTCCTCCATCTCATCCCCTGGTTGCTGCTGGGAGCGACCCTGCTTTTCATATTCGGTAATCGCCTGCGCGCCCTGGCGGGAAAAACCGAGGGCGTCAGCGCGGTGGAGGACACCTCCTGGCAGGCGATCGCCCTGGCCTGCCTGCTGCAACTGGCGGTGGGAACTTACGGCGGATACTTCGGCGCCGGCATCGGCTTCGTGATGCTGGGCATGATGACGCTGGTGGGCATGCGCGAGATCCACGCCATGAACGCGCTGCGCATCCTGCTGGCGGCGGTGATCAACGCGGTGGCGGTGGTGACCTTTATCGTGAGCGGCGCGGTCTTCTGGGGGCAGTGCCTGGTGATGATGGCGGGGGCGCTGAGCGGCGGCTGGTTCGGGGCGCAGTACGCGCAAAAGGCCGATCCCAGGAAGGTGCGCTGGTTCATCATCGCGCTGGGGCTGGGGCTGAGCGCGTATTTCTTCGTCAAGGCCCGCTAGTCGGAATCTCAGGGCCCGGTCTGGCGTCCGAACCTGTAGGTTAGGGTGAGGCTGGCATAAGACGGTATGCGAACGCCGACAATTTCCGCCACCTCAGACGAAAACAAATTCTCCGTGGTCTGGCCGGTGTAACCCCCCGCGATAAGGAAATTCACGCCGGCAGTCATGCGGCTCTTGGGCGCCCCGGGACGACCAGGGTTGGCATCGAGCAGGTCCTGACGGACAAACACCCGCTCCGCAGGATCAGGCGTGAGCACGTCCGTCTCGTTAACGTCCGCTGTGACGGTGATGTTCTCGATCCGGGATGCGACTTGGCCCAGGCTGATTTGGATCTCGGAATTGCGGCTCGCACGAACCGTGACCGGATGGGTGACCGGGCGAAATCCGGGAGTGTCAACTCGAACGACGAACCGCCCGGCTGAATCCACTTTCAGCCGGAACCCTCCATCGGGCCCGGACGTGGCTTGGGCTACAACCTGGTCGCGACGCTGAAGCTGGACCGAGGCTTCTGGCAAAGCATTCCCTTGGGGGTCGGAGACGCGCCCCTTTAACACAATCTCCTGGGCAACCAGGGGAAGAGACGCCAGAAGAAGCACAGAGACGAACAGAATTAGGAACCGGCGAGAGAGTCCCACAAAAAGTGTCCAATGAGCTGGGCGATACTATCACTTTCTCGCGACTCAACCCTCCTTAGCCACGGGCGTCATCACGCCGCTCTTTCCGGCTGCTCCATCTGCCTCTCCGGCAACTCAACCCGGGGTGGGAACTTCCGCCCCACCCACTTGGCCAGCAGGCGAGCGGCGCCAAAGGCCAGCAACAGCGCTGCCGCCCATCGCGCCAGAGTCACCAGGCCGGCGGCGTCCAGGCGCGGCCATTCCGCCTGCCGCAACACTTGCCAGCGCTCCGTCATCCAGTGCCAGCCGGTGTGGGCGACGATGGCCGACAAGATGATCACGCCCATCCGCTCCGGAACCAGGCGCCGGAACAGGGCAAGGGCGGGAAGAGCCAAAGCCAGCACGAAGAGTTGGCCGATCTCGATGCCCACGTTAAACGAGAACAGCGACACCAGCAGGTGCGAGCCGGCAAACTGCAATGACTGACCCAAGGCGTAGGAGAAGCCGAAGCCGTGCACCAGTCCGAACACGCCGGTGATCAGCCAGCGGCGGCGCAGGTCCGGGCCCACGATGTTCTCCAGCGCCATATACACGATGGAGGCGGCGATGGCCGTCTCCACGAACGGCGGGAACCAGGGTCCAATCGGGGCGAGATGGTAGGCCGAACCGATCAGGGTGATCGAATGCGCGATAGTGAAGGCAGTGATCACGGGGATGAGTCCGCGCAGGCGCCGGAACGGAATGATCAGGCAGAACAAAAACAGCAGATGGTCGATGCCGCTCAAGATGTGCTCGATGCCCAGCACCACGAACCCGCCGGCGGCGTGGTACCACGCCGGGTTCAGGGCCACTGGCCCCGACGCGCCGGTGATCATCATCGCCCGGCTTTTCTCGCCCAGCGGCAGGTAGCGGACCGTCAGCTTGACATGCTCCCTCAGGTCCGCCGCTACCAGCGTCTGGATCTTGAATACAGACTTCGCCGACGAAATGGGATAGATGAAATGAGCATCAAGGGAACCTAGCCTATAGGCGATGCCCATGGTCAAGTCCTGGGGCCGGGCAATATGCGCGACCGCGGCATCGTAGTCTTCAAAGGAGCGGTTCGAGGGCGGCGATAAGCGGCCGCTGGACTCTGACGGCGTAAGCCGCACACCGTTTTCCAGGATGACGAGGCCCTCCGCCAAGTCACGCAGCGCCTCCTGCGTTGCGGGCCCTGACGCGGCCAGATCGTATTGGTCGCCTCTGAGCGGGAACGACACCCCGCGCAGCAAGTCCAGGGGCACGCGAACCACCAGGTGGGCCTGGTGCGGCTCGATCTTCACGAAGGCGTTCATGATGGTGTTCGTGGGCAGGTCATGAGCCGCCACCAGCGAGGAGGTGAGCGCCAGCGCGAGAGACAACGTGGCCGTGAATCTGAACCGAGTCCGGAGCATGATGAAACCCCTTGGCCGTCAGCCGCGGCGGCCAGGAGGGCTTACGCTCCCGGCCGCCGCTGCAACGGGCTGAATGTGGTTAGTGGTGGTCGCGGTCGTCGTCATCCACTCTTACGAATTTCTGGATGCGCCGACCGGTAATGGTTTCCGAAATGTACACGTCGCCCTTGGAATCTACGTTGGTCATGTGCCCGTAGGCAAATTCAGCAGCATTGTGCCCGGGACACGGGGCGAATCCGCACCGCCCGAAGGCGAAAAGCGCCTCGCCGGTTCCCTTGTCCAACAGGTAGGTGTTGTCGCTCTGGAGATCGACGTTCACGATGTACTTCTGGTGCGTCGGACTGTTGCCAGCCAGATAGTCAACGTTGGGGTAGAAATCCATGTCGCAAGCCCGGTTGGCAGCGTACAGAATGGCTGCCGCTTTGGCCGGAGTTGCGCTGGGGAAATTGTTGATGCGAATGGTCCTTACGAATGTGCCCGTCTTGGTGAAGACCTCGATGCGGCTGTTGGGGCGATCACAGGCGTACACGAGGCCGTCATTGCCCAGTACGACGCAGTGGGGATGGCCGCCCCCGCTAGTCCCGAAAGTCCCGTCGGGACAAGGATTGCTGACGGTGGGGGTACCGTTGGGAGTCTCGTTGTGTCCGCAATTGGAGCCGAATTGGCGGTTATAGGTGTAGTTGACCCCGTCGGTGGTGGTGAAGACGACGACGCGGTGGTTGCCGTAGCCGTCGGCGATGTACAAGCTGCCGTGAGTACCGGTCACCGGATCCGCCTGGGGATCCACTGCCATATCCGGCGGCTCGTTCAGCTTGGTGGTGCTGGTGTTCGTGGCGCCGGCCTCACCGCAAATGCCGGTTGTGGTGTCGCAGTTATCTTTCACCCCGATCTGCGTTATGAAGGTTGCGCTTACGCCCGCGGCGGCGGCCGCAGCGGGATTATATTTTTGAACTACACCGTCCCCGTTACCGCCGAGCCAGACGTACCCCTGGTAATCCACATAGCATCCGTGCGGGCCATGCGGCATGTACGCGGCGCGCCCAGGGGCCCCAGTGACACTATATGCGCCGTGAGACCCGCTGTTCTCGGCCCAGAGTGAGGGATTGCCCCAGCCGGCAATCGTTCTTCCCTCCCGGTTGAACGCGACCACCGGAGGAGAAGGTATCGCTTTCGCCGGGGTAGCATCGTTCGAGACGATGGCCCCCGATCCATTGTTCTGAAGGACGCCGCCTACGGTCACACCTACTTGCCAGCCACGATTCAAGGTGTAAACGTTGTCGTATTGGTCGGTACAGCTTCCCGCCACCTCACCCATTACCCATCTGTGGGCGACGCCATCGGCGCCGACAGGAGCAGGCAGCGGCTTGGGCCAGTTAGGATCGACCCTGAACTTGGGTGTGCGATTCCGATCATGGTCCGCTTTCACGTGCATGGGGTTCCAGAGCCCGAGGCCCACGACGAGCGCGACCAAGACCGCGCCCGCGTATAAACATCGTCCGCTTTTCATGATGCTCTCCTTTCAACTCTACAGTTCTCGCTGGAGCAAGGAGCGAAAACGGATGGGGATGCGTTCCTGTTAATGAGTGTGCTGTCCGGAGGCGCGGCAGAACACACAACACCACGCTTCCGAAGCACCAGAGCTCTGAATCGGGGGAGTTTCCTAGGTTCCTAGGGTGAAATGCAAAGGGTGAAATGAAAGAGGGGGTAATGCGACCAGTCGAATCCTCCAGGGCGGCTGGGCAGTCCCCGGGACCCGCGGGAAGGCTACGCTCAGCTACTCACGCTGTCAATGCGTGACAATGTCTCCAGCGTGTAAAGTTTTGTAATCGGCGAAAACCCGCTGCCGCCGCTTCCAGCGTCCCATCAGGGTTTTGCGGAGCGACTTCGCTCACGGCAGGCTCTCGCCTGTCCGGGCGCGACACCGTTGCGCCTGAGCTTGGCGCTACAATGTATCTCCCACAGGGTCCAGCATGTCCGCCTACGCACGCTCGCACGCTCGCTCCATGGTCATCACCCGCTACGGCATCGTGGCCAGCGCTCACGTGCTGGCCTCGCAGGCCGGCGCCGAGGTGCTGGCGCGCGGCGGCGCCGCCGCCGACGCCGCCATCGCCGCCAACGCCCTGCTGGGCGTCACCGAGCCCATGATGAACGGCATGGGGGGCGACCTGTTCGTCCTCTACTGGCAGGCGAAGAAGCGCAAGCTCTACGGACTGAACGCCAGCGGATGGGCGCCCGCGGCGCTCACCATCCCGCACCTCAGGCGCAAGAGATACGCCGTCATGCCCCCCGACGGCATCGATTCCGTCACCGTGCCCGGGGTGGTGGACGGCTGGAGCAAGCTGCACCACCGTTTCGGCCAGCGTCGCTGGAAAGAAATCTTCCAGCCGGCCATCTTCTACGCCGACCACGGCTATCCAGTGCCGGAGGTGATCCAGGGTTATTGGCAAGTCGGTCCCGAGGCCCTGGCGCACGACAAGGAGAGCCGCCGCATCTATCTTCCTGACGGCAAGGTTCCCGCCGTGGGCGCGATCTTCCGCAATCCCGACCTGGCGCGGAGCCTGCGCATGGTCGCCGACGACGGCGCCAAGGCCTTCTATCGCGGCAAGATCGCGCGCGCCATCGTCAGCACCTCCGAAGCGCACGGCGGCACCATGGCGGCCGCCGACCTCGCTGAGTTCTCCGCCGAGTGGGCCGACCCGATCTCGACCACCTATCGCGGCTGGACCATCTACGAGCTGCCGCCCAACGGACAAGGCATGGCCGCGCTCGAAATGCTCAACATCATGGAAACCATGCCGGCATCGCCCGACGGGCCGCTCAGCGTCTGCGAGCTGCACAAGAAGATTGAGGCCATGAAGCTGGCCTACGCCGATCTCGAGCGCTACAACGCCGATCCCCGCTTCGCCAAAGTGCCGGTGAAGGGCCTGGTGTCGAAGAAGTATGCCAAGCAGCGGGCAAAGCTCATCGCCCGCGACCACGCCGGCGCCTTCGCATTCGGCGTACCAGCCGGGGTCCCCAGCAAACCCGGTTCTGGTTTGCTGGGGTGGCTGGGGAGCGACACGACATATCTGGCCGTGGTGGATCGCGAGGGCAACATCGCCTCTCTGATCCAGAGCAACTACATCGGTTTCGGATCGGGCGTGACCGTCCGCAGCATGGGATTCCTGCTGCAAAGCCGCGGGGCGCTGTTCTCGCTCGACCCCTCGCACCCCAACGCGCTGGCGCCGCGCAAACGGCCCTTCCACACCATCATCCCGGCGTTCATGGAGCGCGGCGATCAGCACATCGGCTTCGGCATTATGGGCGGCGCCAACCAGCCGCTGGCGCACGCCCAGTTCGTCTCCAACGTGGCCGATTACGGCATGAACGTCCAGGCGGCGTTGGAGCACGCGCGCTTCACCGTCGGCGAAAGGGTGGGGCGCAGCATCCTGCTGGAAGCTCGCGTGAGGCTGGAAGTGGCGCAGCGGCTCGCGGCCATGGGACACCGGCTGGAATGCGTGGGAGAGTATTCCACCGCCATGGGGCGCGGCCAGGCGGTGCTACACGACTCTAAGGCGAAGTTGAACTATGGGGCGTCGGACGCGCGCGCGGACGGCGTGGCCGCGCCTGAGCCTCCGCCGGTGAAGTGGTAGCAAATGGTTAAAGTTTTACTTTAACCCTTCCACCAGGTAGAGGTCGGAGAGTAGCCGCCGGTAGCCATACACATACGCCTTGCCGTCGGGCGTGGGCAGGATGGGTCCCACGTATTCGACGCCGGCGGGATCGGGCGGCATCAGTTCGTGCCACAGCTTCCTTTGTCCCGTGGTCAGGTCCAGGCGATAGACCTTGGCCGGCAATTCCCCCGGGCGATAGACGAACAACGTATTGCCGTCCGCACCCCACACAATCGGCACTTCTCCCGCAGCCATGCCGGGGATGGGCCGCGGCGAGCCGCCTCCGATCGGATACAGATAGGACTTCTCGTCGGCCGCAGCCGCCGCCACCGTCTTGCCATCGCGCGAGAGCGCGAAGTAAAGAACGTTGATACCTTCAGGAGTGACGGGCTGCGGCTTCCCGCCTTGCACATCCTGCACATAGAGACGGGCTCCCTTCCCCGGCTCCGCGCCCGAGAAGAGGAACTTGCCGCCGTCAGGGAACCAAACGGCAGCACTGTGATTCACGGTGCCTTGCGACAGAAGTTTGGCTTCACCCGGCCCCGTAGGCACCAGAAAGAGGTCTGTCGGCCGATCGCCGCGGGTGGAGAGCGCCCACTTGCCATCGGGAGACAGCGCCAGAGAAGAGCCATCGCCCAGCCGCACGGCTGCCGATCCATCCGTATTGCGAATATAAACGGCGTAGGTCGAGCCGCCGGCTTCGCCTTCCTCGCGAAACAACAGGGACTTGCCATCGGCCGAGAGCGAAGCCGGATACGACCAGTCCAGCCAGGTCAGATCGTGCTCTGTGTCTTGCCCAGGAGCCTTGGCGATGATGCCGCGGCGCCAGTTGTCGCGGCCCAGCAGGACGGTGCCGTCGCGCCAGGTGTCTTGTACCGTCAAATCCGCCGGCACGCGCGCCACTAGGCGCTGCCGCCCGGAGGGCGTGACCGCGTACAGGGCGCGGTCAATGCCCACCGTAGCTGCGGTGTACCAGATCTCGTCGCCCGACGGCGACCAGGCCAGCCCCATGGCCCCGCCGGGAGCTTCCTTGGTCAGGTTTTTCTTGACTCCGGAAGTGTCCACCAGGGCGATGGAGCCAATGGTGTCGCCCTGCACCGGGTGATCGATGAACGCCACCTGGTCGCCTCGGCGCGAGATGCGCGGATGGCTGATCCAGCCGCTGGTCTCATATAGGGTTTTGCCGATGGGAAATTCCAGACGGTCCTTGCCCCCGAGGTTGCGCACCACCGCCAGCGAGCTGCCGTCGGGCGACCAATCCGCCCAGTTCACGTTCTCCAGCACCTGGCGCGGGGCGCCGCCCACCAGCGGCATGCGGGCCAGCGTGCCGTTGAAGACCATGTTCTTGATCTGCCGGCTGTCGAGCGAAAGCGCCAGCTCGCCGGTAGAAGAGATGGCCAGGATCTCCGACCCGGCAACGCCCAGCGAGCGCGACTCCGGGCTGCCCACGCGGGTGGTAAAGACGTCCGTGGGTTTGCCTTCCCAGGCCGCGCCGTACACGATGGTCTGCCCATCGGGCGCGAAGCGCGCCATGCGGATGGTGCCGCGACGGTAGGTGAGCAGATGATAGAGCGGAGGAGGCGTCTCACCCATGCGGCGTCCCACCACGAACGCTGCCCCTACCAGCACTAGCGCGATTAGAGCACCTGCAATCAGCGCCCAGCGACCGGCTGCCGCTTTGGGCCGCGCAACCGGCGCGGCCGCGGCCACGGCCGTGCCGGATTCCGTCGCCACCGCCGCCGCCGTGCGCGAGGAATCGCTGTCGCGCTTCAGCCGCTTCAGGTCGGCACGCAGCTCGGCGGCCGTCTGGTAGCGCATCTCCAAATCTTTGTCGAGCAGCTTGCCGACAATCTCTTCCAGCTTGGGCGGCAGGTTGGGATTGAGCGCGCGCACCGCCGGCGGCATCTTTTCCAAGATGGCATGAAAGATCACCGCCGAGGTGGTGCCGGAGAACGCCTGCTTGCCGGTGGCCATCTCGTAGAGCACGACCCCGAAGGAGAACAGGTCGCTGCGCGCGTCCAGCTCTTCTCCGCGCGCCTGCTCCGGAGACATGTAGGCGACCGTGCCCACGGCCGAGCCGGGGCTGGTGAGATGCGTGCCCACCGTGGGCGCGGCCGAGACTCCCACCGCCGCGTGCCTGGGCTCGGCAACCAGCTTGGCCAGCCCGAAGTCCAGCACCTTGGCCTGGCCGCGCGGGCCCACGAAGATGTTGGCGGGCTTGATGTCGCGATGCACGATGCCCTTGGAGTGCGCGGCATCGAGCGCGTCGGCGATCTGTATGCCGAGATCGAGGATCTGGTCGAGCTTGAGCGGCTTGCCCTCGATGCGATGCTTCAGCGTCTCACCTTCCAGAAACTCCATGGCGATGAAGTTCTCGCCCTGGTCCTCGCCGACCTCATAGATGGTGCAGATGTGAGGATGGTTGAGCGCCGAGGCGGCGCGCGCCTCGCGCTGAAAGCGCAACAGCGCCTGCTGGTCGCGGGAGACTTCTTCCGGCAGGAACTTGAGCGCGACCATGCGGCCGAGCTTGGTGTCCTCCGCCTTGTACACCACGCCCATGCCCCCGCCCCCCAGCTTGCTGAGGACGCGATAGTGGGAAATTGTGCGGCCGATCAAGGAATAGCCCCCGCGGGTGTGGCGGCCATAGTAGGGCCGAGGACGAGCCGGAGTCAACGCCAACCGCGGATGAAAACAGAAGCACCGAGGACGCTAAGGCCCGTAGGGCCGCTCATGGTGACGTTGCTAAGTGCTGATTGGCAAGTGCTGACGGCCGCTCCGCTAGTACTGCAGGTTGTTGATGGCCCCGCCGAGGTGCACGCTGCTCGCGCCCAGGAGCGGCATCTTCCACAGCTTGTCGTGGCCGCTGCGCTTCAGGCGATAGGCCAGATAGGCCAGGGCGGCGTCGGTGACGCCCACGGTAGCATAGAAACGGGCGCGATCCGGATGCGAGCCCAGCAGCGGATTCAGTTCCCGCCGTCCCGGAGTCTGGAGACCGCGGATGGTGGTCTCTCCATCCAGCACCGCGCTGCCCGCGGTGAAAGCGACCATTGTCCAGAACTGGCGATCGGCGAAGCGTTGTTCGCCGGCAGCCGGCGGCACCATGCGGATGGCGCTGCGGCTCGAGCTCACCCGCGGCTCCGGCGCAGAAATCATCGGCTCGGCCGCGGAAACGGACGCGCTCAAACCCGGCGTCTGCTGCGCCCGCGCCACACCCGACGCCATCCCCAGCGCCAGCCCCAGAACCACTGCCCAGTTACTCCGGTAATGCACCATGCTGCCTCCTGGAAATCCGGTTGCGCTGGGGGGACTGGGGGGACAGCAGCGGTGAAAGCGCAATCCTCCGACCATGCTAAGCGGCCGGGTTTCTATGGAGTTGCAAAAGAACTCACTAGTACCTATGCAAAACTTTGCAGCTTGCACCTTAGGACATTCCCTATCCGCACTGTGGTTATCGGCACCCGAGCCCGTTTCCTTTGCTGGCTGGTTACTTTGGTGCGCGGCAACAATGTGATCCGCGCACAATGCGGCGTGACGTAAATCACAGCCGGCCGGAAGCCGCTCTCCGTACTCTCACCTTGCGCACATTTTTTTTGAGGAGATCCTCATGGCCTACGTCATTACCGATTCCTGCATCAAGGACGCGCTCTGCGTGGACGTCTGTCCGGTGGACTGCATCCATCCCAAGAAGGACGAGCCGCAGTTCGAGGCTGCCACCCAGATGTACGTCAGCCCGGCGGAGTGCATCGATTGCGGGGCTTGCGTGCCGGTATGCACCTCCGACTCCATCCATCCCGCCGACGACGTTCCGGAGGACAAGAAGGAATTCATCGAGAAGAACGCGGCGTACTTCAACTGAGAGATCCGCTTGCATGCAGAGAGGCAGCATGCTGCGTCTCTGCGAAAGCTCTTTCGCAGGGCGCCCGCCCTGAACTTGGGCTAGTAAACTGTCTGGCCATGCGGCGCGTTCTCATCGCCACCTCGAACCCTGGCAAGCTGCGCGACTTCGCGGGCGCGGCTGCGGCGCACGGGATCACGGTGGCTTCCCTGCCCGACTTCGATTCCTTGCCCGGCGTGCGTGAGGACGGCGCCACCTTCGAAGCCAACGCCCGCAAGAAGGCCGAGCACTACAGCCGCTTCGCGCCCGGCGAGATCGTGCTGGCCGACGATTCCGGCCTGGAAGTGGACGCCCTGGGAGGCGCGCCCGGCGTGCACTCGGCGCGCTACGCCGCGACCTCGCCCCAAGGCAATGCCGATGACCGCGCCAACAACGCCCGCCTGCTGCGCGAACTCTCCCACGTCGCCGACCACACCGCGCGTTTCGTTTGCGTAATCGCCGCCGCGCGCGACGGGCGCACGCTCTCCACCTTCCGCGGCGAAGCCCGGGGCCGCATCCTCGACGCACCCCGCGGCTGGGGCGGCTTCGGCTACGATCCTCTGTTCTTGTTCCCCGCCCTCGGCAAGACCTTCGCCGAACTCACCCCGCAAGAAAAAGCCGGCGTCAGCCATCGCGGCGCCGCCTTCGGCAAATTCCTCGAGTGGTACGAACGCCAACAGCCGCTGCGGTAAATCTCGTTCGCGTCCAATGGCATGTGACGGGCATCACATAGAGGGGTGCGGTATTTCTTGACTCGCCGCTCGGCGGAAACCCATAATTCAGGGTTCTTCCCGTTTTGGCGCGGTCCTTATATAAGGAGTCGGTTTCGTTATGGCATCCTACAACCCTCCTCTCACCACCACTTCGCAGAAGATCGAGGATGGCGTTGCGGCCTTGCGCGTCGGCCAGGGCCAGCAGTTCTTCTGGCGCCGCCTGCATTCCCTCACCGGCATCATCCCCGTGGGCGTCTTTCTCCTGGAACACATCCTTTTTTCCAACGCCACCGCGCTGAATGGTCCGGAGGCGTACGCCAACCAGGTGAAGCTGCTGGGGTCGCTGCCGCTGGTGACGGCGATCGAGGCCGTGTTCATCTGGCTGCCCATCGCCTTCCATGGCCTCTACGGCTTTTACATCTGGTACCGCGGCGATTCGAATGTGGGCGCTGCTTATCCCTGGACCGGCAACTGGATGTACACCCTGCAGCGCTGGACCGGCGCCATCGCTTTCTTCTACATCGGCTGGCACGTCTGGCATCTGCGCTTCGCCGGCATCGACCTGCACGCGCATCCGGGCGCTTCCTTCGGCAAGGTCCAGAGCGAGCTGATGATCGGCTGGCAACTGGCGTTCTACATCGTCGGTCTGGTCTCAGCCTCCTGGCATTTTTCTTACGGCCTGTGGTTGTTCTGCGCCAAGTGGGGGATCACGGTGGGCGAGCGTGCCCGGCGCCGTTTCCTAGCGGTGTGCCTGGCGCTGTTTCTGCTCATCACCGGCGTCGGCCTGGCCAGCCTGCGTAGTTTCCTGATCACTCCCCGGCAGCCGGTGGAGGTGAACGCCGGGCAGTTGCAAACGGCTCCCGCTCCTGGTTCAGCGGCCGCGGCGGTCGGCAAGCATTGAGAAGGTCATTTATATATGGCAACTAATCCTAAGATCATCGTAGTGGGAGGCGGCCTGGCGGGGCTCTCCGCGGTCATCAAGATCGCCGAAATGGGCGGGCAGGTGGAGCTTTTTTCCATCGTGCCCGTCAAGCGCTCGCACTCGGTCTGCGCCCAGGGCGGCATCAACGCCGCCAAAAACCTGAAGGGCGAAGGCGACTCCACCTGGATACACTTCGACGACACCATCTACGGTGGCGACTTCCTCGCCAACCAGCCTCCGGTGAAAGACATGTGCGAGGCCGCGCCCGGCATCATCGACCTGCTGGACCGCATGGGCGTTCCCTTCAACCGCACCCCGGAAGGCGTGCTCGACTTCCGCCGCTTCGGCGGCACGCTCTTCAACCGCACCGCCTTCGCCGGCGCCACTACCGGCCAGCAACTGCTCTACGCGCTTGACGAGCAGGTGCGCCGCTATGAAGCCGAAGGCAAGGTGACCAAGTACGAGCAGTGGGAGTTCCTCTCCGCCGTACTCGACGGCAGCGGCATCTGCCGCGGCATCTGCGCCCAGGACCTGCGCTCGATGGAGGTGCACACCTTCCCCGCCGACGCCGTCATCATCTGCACCGGCGGCATCGGGGCGATCTTCGGCAAGTCCACCAACTCCGTAGTCTGCACCGGATCGGCGCAGTCGGCGCTCTATCAGCAAGGCGCGTACTACGCCAACGGCGAGTTCATCCAGGTGCACCCCACCTCGATCCCCGGGGAGGACAAGCTGCGGCTGATGTCGGAATCGGCGCGCGGTGAGGGTGGACGCGTGTGGGTGCCGAAGCAGGCGGGCGACAAGCGCGACCCGCGCAGCATCCCGGAGAAAGAGCGCTGGTACTTCTTGGAAGAGTGGTATCCGAAATACGGAAATTTGGTGCCGCGCGACGTGGCCACGCGGGCCATCCACAAGGTGGTTTATGAGAACGGGCTGGGCATCGACGGCCAGCCCATGGTCTATCTCGACCTCACCCACATCGACCGCAAGATTCTGGACAAGAAGCTGGAAGGCATCCTGGAGATCTACGAAAAGTTCGTGGGTGACGACCCGCGCGACGTGCCCATGAAGATCTTCCCCGGCATGCACTACACCATGGGCGGGCTGTGGATCGACTTCCAGCAGGCTACCAATATCTCCGGGCTGTACTCGGCGGGCGAGTGCGAGTACCAGTACCACGGCGCCAACCGCCTGGGCGCGAACTCGCTGGTCTCCTGCATCTGGGGCGGCTTCGTGGCCGGGCCGGCGGCGGTGAACTACGCCAAGAACGTGGAGGGGCTCTCCTCCAACGGCTGCTTCGATTCCGAGAAAAAGCGGCAGGAGGAGATCAACTCAGAGCTGATGAAGTCCGACGGCACGGAGAATCCCTTCCGCCTGTGGCGCGAGCTGGGCGACGTGATGACCAAGAATTGCACCGTCATCCGCTACAACAAGCAGCTCCAAGAAACCGACGCCAAACTTTGCGAACTGCTGGAACGCTTCCGGCACGTGAACGTGAACGATAAGAACCTATGGGCGAACACCACGGTGGTGTTCACGCGCCAGCTCTACAACATGCTGCAACTGGCGCGGGTGATCACCCAGGGAGCGGCGCTGCGCAACGAATCGCGCGGCGCCCACTACAAGCCGGAGTTCCCCGAGCGCGATGACAAGAACTTTTTGAAGACCACCAAGGCGTCGTTCGCGCCCGATGCCGACGAGCCCAGGTTCGAGTTCGAGCCGGTGGACACGTCGCTGATCCCGCCGCGTCCGCGCAGATACGACGTGGCGGCGTAGCGGGATGACAGAAAGATAAGGTAACGCGGGTATGGCACAGTTAAAGCTGTGCCCTCCCGGCGCTCCGGATGACAGGTCATGAGGAGGACGTGATTGCAACGGGCCATATCCATACTGAAATCCTGGCGTCTGTTCCTGATGGTGACGGGCGTGATTTTACTGCTGGCCGGCTTCTATTCTCATAATCAGGCCCTGCAGGTAGCAGGTTTCTTAATCGCGATCTTTGGCGCTTTCGGCGGAGGCTGAAGGGGCGCCTGCGAGGTGTCAGGGACTGACGCCACGAATAAAACGGAACACGATCATCATGGCTAATACCAAGACCGTACTTTTAAAGATCAAACGTCAAGCCGCTCCCGGTTCCAAGCCGTACTGGGAAGAATTTGCCCTGCCGTGGAGGCGGGGGATGAACGTGATCTCCTGCTTCATGGACATCGCCGCCAACCCGGTGACCCGCGAGGGCAAGCCCACCACCGCTATCTTCTACGAGTCGAACTGCTTGGAAGAAGTGTGCGGCTCCTGCGCCATGCTCATCAATGGGCGTACCCGCATGGCCTGCTCGGCGCTGGTTGACAATCTCGATCAGCCTATCCGCATTGAGCCCTTCACCAAGTTCCCGGTGGTGCGCGACCTGGCGGTAGACCGCCAGGTGTTGTTCGAGAACCTGAAGCGGGTGAAAGCCTGGGTGCCGGTGGACGGGACGTATGCCCTTGGCTCCGGCCCGCGCATGTCGCCCGAGGAGCAGGAGTACGCCTATCCGCTCTCGCGCTGCATCTCCTGCTGCTGTTGCATGGAGGCCTGCCCGCAGTTCAACGAGCAGACCGGCTTCGTGGGGGCAGCCGCCATTTCGCAGGTCCGCCTGTTCAACACCCATCCTACCGGTAAGGCGCTCAAGAGCGAGCGCCTGCACGCGCTGATGGGCGATGGCGGCATCCACGAGTGCGGCTACGCGCAGAACTGCGTGGAGGTCTGCCCCAAGGACATCCCGCTGACCCGCTCCATCGCCGAAGTCGGCGGCGCGGTGATGAAGCAGGCGCTGTTCGATTTGTTCAAGCGCTAGGGGGAAAACCGTCGGCGGTCGTCGGTCGATGGTCGTTGGCAGAAGTCGACTAGCGAGCATCTAGTCTGGCCAACCGCAGAGGCCCGGAGACACGGAGGAAGCAAACTGGGTTGAAGCTGTCATCCTTCGCGAGCCGAAGGCGAGCGGAGGATCTGGCGAGAAGGCCTTCACCGCCAGACCCGGTTGCGCCGACGACCTCGCCAGATTCTCCCGCCTCCCTTTGGTCGGCGGAAGAATGACATTCGATTGGAGACGCGCTCCTTCGAAGCGTCTCAGACCTGGGATACAGCCACAGCCATTGCGACACTGCGCTAAATCCTTGCCTCTCAACGAACCACTCCCTGCCGTACATGTCCTCTTGCTTCGCTTGGGTACCAAAGAGCCCCTTTCCAGTTACCACTGCCCCGCTACAATCCGAACAGTGACAGCGAAGTTCAGTGTAGTGAGGGCTCCGGTCGTGTATTTACGTAAACTGCGCACCTTCGTTCTGGTTCTGATCTCGCTGGCGGTGGCGTGCGTACAGGCTTTCGGCGCGCACGCGGCAATCGCGCATACCACGCGCAAGAGCCGCCGCGCCACTCGCCCCCGGCGCGTGCTCTGGAACCCGGTCTTGCGCGGCTCCTACGAGTCCATGCTGCGGCAGAACGAGGAGATCGACCGGCTGGAGCTTCCGCGCATCGCCGACGAGGTCGAGCTGGCGGAACTGGAAGCGCGGCATGATCTGGTGCCCATCGAAGAGACCGACGGGGTGCACGTCGCCATCCGCGAGGCCTCGCATCGCTACTGCCGTCCGTGGACGCTCACGTTCCTCCAGGACCTGGGCGAGGCCTACTACAAGGAGTTCGGCCAGCCCATCCAGGTGAACTCCGCCGTGCGCACCATGGAGTACCAGCGCAAGCTGCGCCGCCACAACCGCAATGCCGCCCCCGAGGCGGGCGAGATCGCTTCCTCCCACCTGGGCGGCCTAACCGTGGACATCAACAAGCGCGGCCTCACCCGCAAGCAGCACAAGTTCATCGAAGACTACCTTTTCAATCTGCGTGAAGAAGGCATCATCGAGGTTGCCGAAGAGCGCCGCCAGCCGGTCTTCCACATTATGATCTCCGACCGGTATACTGAGTGGCGCGAGACCAACCGGCTCGTGAGTGAGCAATCCGGCAGTCAATAGTCTTCTCTCGCTATCCTGATGTGTTTGCGAAACGTGGTCTTCTGCACGCTCGTCTTGTGCCTTGCAGCCTGCGCCCAGCATCCACCTAAGAAGCCCGCGCCGGACTGGCGCGCCATTCACCAGTCGGCCATCATCATCGACGGCCATGCCGACACGCCCCAGCGCTTCGTCGGTGAAGGCTTCGATATGGGCTCCGACGCCGGCGAGGGCCACATGGACCTGGCCAAAGTCCGCGCCGGC
Organism: Acidobacteriota bacterium; assembly: GCA_023265315.1. Lineage (GTDB taxonomy): Bacteria > Acidobacteriota > Terriglobia > Terriglobales > Acidobacteriaceae > JAHFUA01. The sequence goes on from JAHFUA010000004.1 coordinate 49,008, forward strand.
AATCTGGGCGCGCAGTTCTTCTCCATCTGGCCGGACCTGGAGCGCTATCGCGGGCACTATCCGCGGCGCACCCTGGAGCTGATCGACTCGGTGTACCAGCAGGTGGCACGGCATCCCGACCGCATGATGATGGCCTTCACCGCCGACGACATCGTGCGCGCGCATGCACAACACAAGCTGGCGACGCTCATGGGCATCGAGGGCGGACACGCCATCGACGACAGCCTCGGCCTGCTGCGCGACTACTATCGCCTGGGCGTCCGCTACATGACGCTGACGCACTACGAGACCATCGACTGGGCCGATTCCTCCGGCGACATCGACGATCCCAACGTCAAGCACCACAACGGCCTCACCGATTTCGGTGTGGAGGTGGTGCGGGAGATGAACCGCCTGGGGATGCTGGTGGATATCTCGCACGTTAGCGACCGCACCTTTTACCGCACGCTGGTGATTTCGCGCGCCCCGGTGATCGCCTCGCATTCGTCCTCACGCGCGCTCACCGCCGCGCCACGGAACATGACCGACGACATGCTGCGCGCGCTCGCCCGCAACGGCGGCGTCGCCATGGTCAACTTCAACGCCGCCTTCGTGGACGAAAACTACCGCCGCGCCTGGGAGGCGCAGAAGCCCGAATTCGACAAGGCCATCGAAGCCGCGCGCGAAAACGACAAGGCCGCCGGCAAGCCCTTCACCTTCGAGGAAGAAGTGAAGCTGGAAAAGGAATGGGCGGGGAAGATCCCGCGCCCGCCATTTAGGTCGCTGATTGACCATATCGACCACATGGCCAAAGTAGCGGGCGTCGATCACGTGGGCCTGGGCTCGGATTTCGATGGCGTCGCGGCCCTGCCGGAAGGCATGGATTCCGTGGCCGACTTGCCCAAGATCACCCAGGCACTGGTGGAGCGCGGCTACACCGCCGAGGAGATCCACAAGATCCTGGGTGGCAACCTGCTGCGCGTCCTGCGCTGGTGCGAGCAGGTGGCGCGCGAACTGCAGAGGGAGAAGCCGCTCGGAGCCCAGCCGCTTTCCGGGCCCGAGGTGGTCAGGCCCAGGTAGAATGCTGGACGGTCCCTCGTACAGACGCAGCATGCTGTGTCTCTCATGCTGTGTCTCTCATGTGTTTCGGAGGGGCGCAGCTTTAGCTGCGCCGAGAAGAAAAATAAGAATTGTCATCCTGAGCGCCGCCCGAACGAGCGTAGCGAGCGAGGGCCCGCGAAGGACCTGCTTTTGAAAACCAGAATGTAAGGAGTCATTTCGAATGCGCAATATCCTGTTTGCGTTGCTGTTCGCCACCCTGACGCTTCCCGTCCTGGCTGAGGAAAGACCCGGCGGCCCGGCCGCAGCCGAGCCCACCGCCGTCTTCGACACCAGCATGGGCACGCTCCGCTGCAAGCTGTTCCCCAAGGAAGCGCCCAAGACGGTGGCCAACTTCATCGGCCTCGCCGACGGCACCAAGGACTGGAAGGACCCGGCCACCGGGCAGACCAAGCACGGCGTGCCGCTCTACAGCGGGACCATCTTCCACCGGGTGATCCCCGAGTTCATGATCCAGGGCGGCGACCCGCTGGGTACCGGCACCGGCGATCCCGGGTACAAATTCGCCGATGAGATCCTGCCCTCGCTGACCTTCGACCGTCCCGGGCGGCTGGCCATGGCCAATGCCGGACCCGGAACCAACGGATCCCAGTTCTTCATCACCGAGAAGCCTGCGCCCTGGCTGAACGGACGCCACACCATCTTCGGGCAGTGCGACGACGCAAGCGTCGAACTGGTGAAGAAGATCGCGCGCGTGCCGAAAGGCCCCGGGGACAGGCCCACAACGCCGGTGCGCATCAACAAGATCGTGATCGAGCGCGGAGCCGCGAAAGCTACAAAGCAGTGAAGAACGTTGTCCCTCGACTCGCGCTCGGCTCGCGGGCTCGCCTCGCGCTTCGCTCGGGATGACACGTATTAGGAGGGTTTGATGCCACGCCAGCCTGGAACCTACGCCACGTTTGATACCAGCGAAGGCACCATCGTCTGCCGCCTGTTCGAGGAGGAAGCGCCCAAGACGGTCGCCAATTTCGTCGACCTCGCCGAAGGCAAGCGCGAGTGGACGCATCCGGTCTCGCGCAAGAAGTCCACAGACCGTCTCTACGACGGCACCATCTTCCACCGCGTCATCCCCAACTTCATGATCCAGGGCGGCGACCCGGCCGGCACCGGCATGGGCGGCCCCGGCTATCGCTTCGAGGACGAGACCAAGGGCTCGCCGCACAAGTTCGACAAGGCGGGCAAGCTGGCCATGGCCAACGCCGGTCCTAACACCAACGGCAGCCAGTTTTTCATCACCGTGGCGCCCACGGCCTGGCTCACCGGCAACCACACCATTTTCGGCGAGGTGGTGGAAGGACAGAACGTCGCCGACAAGATCGCCAACCTCCCGCGCGGCGCACAGGACCGTCCGGTGAAGGAAGTGAAGCTGAAGTCGGTGACTATCGAACGGGCGTAGCCCAGAAACCTACCGCGGATTAACGCGGATGGCCGCGGATCTCGGTACTCGGTACTTGGTACACGGTACTATCTTTCCCCCCACTTCAATTTCATCCGCAGCACATCGAAGAAAGTTCGATCGGCGTGGCGCAGCAGGTGCACCTCGCGCGCGGATTTCTTGCAGGTGATGTGGTCGCCTTCGACCACGGGGATGCCCACCTGGCCGTCCACGGTGAGGAAAGCTTCTTCCGGAGTGGCGTTCACCAGGATCGTCACGATGCGGCTGTCCTTCACCACCACCGGCCGATGAGTGAGCATGTGTGGAGAAATGGGAGTGATAATGAACGCGTTCACCTCGGGGGAAACCACGGGTCCGCCGGCGGCCAGGGAGTAGGCGGTGGAACCGGTGGGCGTGGCCACGATGAGCCCGTCGGCGCGGTAGCTGGCGACGAAGCGGTCGTCCACCCGGATCTCGAATTCCAGGATGCGCGCCATGGCGCTCTTGTGGATGACGGCGTCGTTGAGCGCATCGAAGTGCGCCACGCGCTCGCCTTGCCGCATGAGATGGCAGTGCAGCATGCTGCGCACTTCCACCGCGCAGCGGTTCTCGACCACCGCCTCCAGCGTGGGATAGAGCTCGGAGAGCGAGACCTCAGTCAGAAAGCCGAGCGTGCCCAGGTTGACGCCGAGCACCGGAATCTTGGCCTCGGCCAGAGCGCGCGCCGCGGCCAGCATGGTGCCGTCGCCGCCCAGTACCAGCACGAACTCAGGCTTCTTGGCGGCCAGCTCGTCGCGCGGCAAGGCGGGATGCGAAGGTAGATACGAGCCGGTCTCCTGATCGATCAAGACCTCGTAGCCGTGGCGCCTTAACCAGTCCGCCACCTCGGGAGCCACGCGCTCCAGCGCCGGCTGCGACGGCTTCGACATGATGGCGACAGTCTTCACGGGCATTTCTGATTGGTGATTTGTGATTGGTGATTTGCCGTCGCTAAATCACAAATCACAAATCCTTAAAAGACGCCATATAGCAGGAACTCCCGGTTGCCCTCCGCTCCCAGGATTGGGGAATCGATCGCGTCGGTCTGGGCAGCGCCGAGTTCGAGAACGGCGCGGCGAACTTTCTCGACCGCTTCCATCTGCGCCCGCGCATCGCGCACGATCCCGCCCTTGCCCACTGCTTCCCTTCCCGCCTCGAACTGCGGCTTCACCAGCACTACCAGCTCGAGCCGGCGGCGGGCTCCGCCGCGTGCCGCGCGGATGACGGCCGGCAGCACGAGTGTAGCAGAGATGAACGACACGTCCATGGCGACCAGGTCCACCGGCTCGCCCACGTCTTGCGGCTTGAGGTAACGGGCGTTGGTGCGCTCGCGCAGGCGCACGCGCGGGTCCTGGCGCAAACGATGCGCCATCTGGCCGTAGCCGGTGTCGATGGCGATGACCCGTGCCGCGCCGTGCTGCAACAGGCAGTCGGTGAAGCCGCCGGTCGAAGCTCCGACGTCCATGCACGCTCGCCCGCGCACCTCGATGTGCCAATGCGCGAGCGCCTTCTCCAGCTTCACTCCGCCGCGGCTGACGTATTTGAGATCCTCGCCCAGGATGCGGACGTCTGCGCCCGCATCGACGGCGGCGCCCGCCTTCTCCACCTTCTGCTCGTTCACCAGCACCTTGCCGGCCAGCACCAGCGCCTGAGCGCGCTCGCGCGAGGCGGCCAGACCGCGCTCGACCAGCAGCTTGTCGAGACGAACCTTTGGGGACATAACTGTCGTGTGCGGGCAGGAACAGCATAAACAGGAACGGCATAAAATGGAGGCGCCAGGATCAAGAATAGGGCGGCTGCGGCCTTAGCATTTCAACCGCCGTGATCCGCCCTCGCCATTGTGCAAACAGATGAATCGGCAGCAGTTACGGGAGGTTAGAGCCTTCTAATCCTGGTTATCCACAAAATTTTCCACAGCTGTGTTGAAAAATCTCGACCGGACTATCGAGGTGCCAGCCACCCCCCTCATTGTTATGACTCCAAGGCCAATCCGCCATCCACCCCGAGCACCTGGCCGGTGATGAAGTGAGGGCCGGTGGCAAAGAACATGACGGCGGCGGCGACTTCCGCGGGAGTGCCGGCGCGCTTCATCGGGGTTTTCCGCGCGACGTGGCGAAGGAACGCGGTGGGCTGCGAGCTGCCGGTGGAGATCATGCCCGGCGAAACGCAGTTGACGGAGACCTCCGGCGCGAGCGCCTTGGCCGTGACCTGAGTCAGCATGATGAGGGCAGCCTTGGAGCCGCAGTAGTGAGCGTGGCTGGCCCAGGGACGCAGCCCGCCCAGCGATGCGATGTTGATGATGCGTCCCTTGCGTGCGCGCAGCAGGGGAGCCGCCAGGCGCGACATCAGGAACGGCCCGCGGGTGTTGGTGGCGAACATGTCGTCCCATTGGCGGGTGGTGATCTTTTCGAAATCCATGGTGTCGTAGGCGCCGGCGTTGTTGACCAGAACGTCCAGTCCGCCGAACTTCACCTTGAGCTGGCGGAGTGCGGCAGCAACGCTCTTCTCGTCGCGCACGTCGCAACGCAGCGCCAGCGCGCGAACGCCGCGCGCCTTCAGGTCGGCGAGCGTCCGGCGGGCGTCCTCGGCGGAGGAGAGGTAGGTGAAGGCCACGTCAGCGCCGGCTGCGGCCATGGCCATGGCGATGGCGCGTCCGATGCGGCGCGCGCCTCCGGTGACCAAAATGGACTTGTTCCTCATCGGCATCGTCGGGGATTGTAACAGTCGCCAGTCGCGGGTCGTGAGCACGCTCGGATTTTGTTACACTCACGCCATGAGCGCGGCGCACCAGGTGATCGTCTACTCGCGCAAAGGGTGTCACTTGTGCGAGATCGTGAAAGAATCGCTTTCGAAACTGGAGCGGCGGGGCGGTTTCACCTGGCGCGAAGTGGACGTGGACTCCGACGATGCTTTGCGGCGGCAGTTCACCGATGAGGTGCCGGTGGTCTTCATCAACGGCAAAAAGGCCTTCAAGTACCGCATGGCGGAAAGGGATTTTCTGAGGAAGCTGGAAGCGTAAGGGTTGTTTTCCGCTGCCGCGGCGAATTCTATTACATTCGTCTTCCGGAGGGGCGCGGCTTTTAGCCGCGCCGGAAGATGAGATAAGAATTGTCACCCTGAGCGCTGCCCGACCTGAGCTTGCGAAGGGAGGGCGAGCGAAGGACCTGCTTCTCGGCGTTGTCGCTGCAACCTTTCAAAAGCAGGTCCTTCGCTGGCGCTCGCTCGCTGCGCTCGTTCGGGCACCGCTCAGGATGACAACACGGTAGGCTATTTAGCGGCACGGCTGAAGGCCGTGCCCTGACACGATCCAGACGCAACAGATTGCGGCTCCTGAACGAAACGGGGGCGGTCATGAAATGGGCTTTGCCAGGTGTCCTTTCGGTCATGCTTGCGACGACGATAACCGGCTCTGCTGCTGACCCCGGCGTGGACGCGCGCCGGAAACAACTGAACGCCGTGCTGGAAGGCGAATGGGAATACGCGCTGCGCACCCATCCCGAGTTCGCCACCTATGTGGGCGACAGCCGCTACAACGACAAGCTCAGCGATCATTCTCCCCAGGAGGTTGAACGCGACCTGAAGCACGCGCAAGAGGCGCTGAAGCGCATCGAGGCCATCGACACCGTCGGGTTCCCGGAGCAGGAGAAGCTGAACAAGGCACTGGCGGTGCGCGGGCTGCGCGAGCAGATCGAAGCTGTGCCCCTCAAGGAATGGGAGATGCCGGTCAACCAGATGGGCGGCATTCACTTGGAGTACGCCGCCATGCCGTCGCAACTGCCGTTCCGCACGGTGAAGGACTACGAAGACTACCTGGCGCGCCTGCGCCAGATGCCGCGCGCTTTCGAGCAGACCGTCACCGTGATGCGGCTGGGCCTGAAGGACCGCATGGTGCCGCCGCGCTATGTGCTGGAGAAAGTGGCCAGGCAGGCCGAGGACATCGCCGACAAGCCGCCGGAAGCGAGTCCGTTCGCGAAACCCGTGCTGAAGTTCCCCTCCGGCATTTCGGAGGCCGATCAGAAGCGGCTGCACGATGCCGTGCTGGCGGCGGTGAAGAACGAGGTTGGGCCCGCGTACTCGAAGTTCGCCAAGTTCGTGCACGCCAAATATGCACCCCACGGCCGCACCGACTACGGGGTGTGGGCGCTGCCCAACGGGGACGCCATTTATCGCTTCGACGTGCGGCAGATGACCACCACCGACCTGGGGCCGGAGGAGATCCACCGCCTGGGCCTCAAGCAGGTGGAGCAGATCGAAGCCGAGATGCTGAAGATCGCCCGGCAGCAGGGCTTCAGCGATCTGAAGAGCTTCAACCAGCACATCCGCACCGACCGCAAGCTCTACGCCACCTCGGGCCAGCAGTTGCTCGATCTCTATCAGCACTACACCGACCAGATGTACGCCAAGCTGCCGCAACTATTCGGGCACCTGCCGCAGAACAAGCTGGAGGTGGTGCCGATGGAGGCCTATCGCGCGCCCGACGCGGTGCCTGCAGATTACTCGCCGGGAGCGCCCAAGTCGGGGCGGCCGGGGCGGATCAACGTCAACGAATACGCTCCCGAGAAGCGGTTGCTGCTGAACGCGGAGGCGATCGCGTATCACGAGGGCATCCCCGGGCACCATCTGCAATTCACCATCGCCGCGGAGCTGCCGGAACTGCCGCCGTTCCGCAAGTATGCTGAGTTCACCGGCTATTCCGAAGGCTGGGCCTTTTACTCGGAACGGCTGGCCAAAGAAGTCGGCTTCTACCAGGATCCCTACAGCGAGTACGGCCGGCTGGGGAACGAGATGTGGCGGGCGGTGCGGCTGGTGGTGGATACCGGCGTGCATTCCAAACACTGGTCGCGCGACCAGATGCTGGACTTCTTCCGCCAGCACACCGCGATGGACGAGCAGAATATCGTGACCGAGGTAGACCGCTACATCGTCTGGCCGGGACAGTCGCTGGCCTACAAGCTGGGGCAGATGAAGATCATCGAATTGCGCGAGCGGGCGCGCCGACGGCTCGGCGAGAGGTTCGATATCCGCACCTTCCACGACGCGGTGCTGGACGAGGGGCCGGTCCCGCTGGATGTGCTGGAACAGCGCATGGACCAGTGGATCGCCTCGCAGAAAACCAGCGCCGGGCAGTAATGCCGCCGCCGTTCAGTGCGCGATGGCGAGGCCGAAGGGGTTGGCGCCTCCCGTGTTCGCCGCCGAGCCGCTCTGGGTGGGTGTGCCGGCTATGGGTGTGCAGGGCGGGGTCGTGCAGGCGGTAGTGCTGGTGACGGTGAACACCACGATGGTGCCGTGGTCGTAGTCGGTGACGTAGAGGAAGTGGCCGGGGGCGATCGCGGAAGTTGTGGAAGTAGCGGGAATAGAGGTGGGATCCGGCAGGATCACACCCACGGTACCGCCCACGCTGGTGTTGCTCTGAAAGACGAGAGGGACCAGCGGGTTGCCATTGGCATCAGTTGAGCATCCCGTGGGCACCGGAGTCTGCATGCAGTTCAGGAAGAAGGAAATCGTGCGGATACCGGCATTGCCGGTATAGACAGAGTTGCCGCCGTCGACGCTCACCGCGATCGAGACCGGAATGCTGCCGGCCACCGGCAGCGGCACGGCGGCCACGTCGGCGAGTGTGCCATTGGTGATGCTTGCGACGTATACCTTGTCGTCTAGGCTGGCGACAAAGAGGAACTGGTTGTCGGGCGAAACTGCCAGCGCGACAGGCTGGGCGCCGCCGCCGCCGAGGAGAAACGGCGAACCGACCTGCGTCAGCACCCCGCTGCCGGTGTCAATCGAGAAAACCGAAACCGAGCCCTGGTTGTCGGGATTGGTACGACAGTGGCAGTTGGCCACGAACACGAACTTCCCCTGGGGATCGACGACGACATTGAACGGGTCCGGCCCCACCGGCACGCCGGGCGGCGGACCCTGGGGCCCGATGGCGGTCAGTGTTCCTTTGCTGCTGTCGATGGAAAACGCCGCCAGATGATTGGTCGTCAGGTCGGCAGCATAGAGGAAGTTGCCGCTGGGCGTAACGGCGATGGGATCGTAATCGCCGCCACTGGCGAACATCTGCGGCACGTCCAGCGTGTGGTCGGTCTTGATGGGCATCAGCATGATGCCTCCGGTGACGGACCCGCTCAGTGTGCGACCGAGCACGCGCGTGATTACCCCGCCATTTTGCGTCGCCGGGATCCCCGCATACAGGAACTTGGTGGAAACCGCCGCTACCGTATAGGGCGCGTTCCCGGTGGTGACGAACGGTGAACCGCTGAAGTGGCCGAGCGTTCCCGTGGTGACGGTGAAGGCGGACATCGATCCCGGCCGGAAGGAGTTAGCGGCGTAGAGAAACCCGTTGGGCGCGGTCGTTGTGGTGGATGACGAGCCGCACCCGGAAAGCAAAAACAGCAGCAGGCAACTGAGGCACAGAAGGACAGCCTTGTTCAATTGAGTCATTGAGCCATTGAGTCATTGAGCCATTAAGCCGCAGCGCTTTTCAAATGACTCAATCGCCAGGTTTTCAACAGTCCTTCGCTGGTTGAGGAGCTTAGGGTACCACAGACTCCGCCTCCCCACTCAGGCGCGGGAGGGGTCAATCTTCTCGGTATCCACGCCCAGATCCTGCAAGGCCTTCTGCGCCTTGCGGGCGTCGAACTTGCCGCCGCGGGCCAGGCGGGAAAGCGCCGCAGCCACAATCGACTCTGCGTTCACCTCGAAGTGACGCCGCAGGTGCTGGCGGTTGTCGCTGCGTCCGAAGCCATCGGTGCCTAGCGTGACCAAGCGTCCGGTGAGCCAGGGCGCGAGCTGGTCGGGCACGATCTTCATGTAATCGGTGGCGGCAACGATGGGCCCTTCGGCGCCCTCCAGAGCCGCGAGGATGTACGGCCGCTTTTCCTTTTCCGCCGGGTGCAGCCGGTTCCAACGCTCGGTGGCCAGCGCTTCGCGGCGGAGCTGGTTGTAGCTGGTCACGCTCCAGACATCGGCCTGGAGCTTGTACTTCTCCGCCAGGATCTGCTGCGCGCGCAAGGCTTCGTTGAGGATGGGTCCGCTGCCGAACAGTTGCAGCGCCGGCTTGCCGCCGGGAGCGGGCTTGAACTTGTAAATCCCGCGCAGGATGCCCTCGCGCGAGCCCTCGGGCATCTCCGGCATGGGGTAATCCTCGTTATAGACGGTGATGTAGTAGAAGTGGTCTTCGCCTTCCTGGTACATGCGGTGGATGCCGTCCTGCACGATGACGGCGATCTCGTACACGTAGGCGCAATCGTAGGTGGCGCAGGTAGGCACCACGCTGGCCAGAACGTGGCTGTGCCCGTCGAGGTGCTGCAAGCCCTCGCCGGCGAGCGTAGTCCGCCCGGCCGTGCCGCCGAAGAGGAAGCCGCGGCCGCGCGCATCGGCGAACGCCCAGATCAGGTCGCCGACGCGCTGGAACCCAAACATCGAGTAGAAAGTAAAGAACGGGACCATGGGAATGCGGTAGTTGGCGTACGCGGTCCCCGCCGCAGTGAACGAGCCCATCGAGCCCGCTTCGGTGATGCCCTCTTCCAGGATCTGTCCGTCCTTGGCTTCGCGGTAGTAAAGCAGCATGTCCTGATCGTGAGGCTCGTAGAGCTGGCCCTGGCTGGCGTAGATGCCGACCTGGCGGATGATCGACTCCATGCCGAAAGTCCGGGCCTCGTCGGGGACGATGGGAACGACCAGCTTGCCGATCTCGGGATGCTTCAGCAGATGCCGCAGCATGCTGACGTAGCCCATGGTGGTCGAGACGGCGCGGCCCTTGGAACCGGCTAGAAATTCCTCAAAGTAATCCAGCTCCGGAGCCGGGAAGTCGAATTTGGGTACCTCGCGCTGCAGGACGTATCCGCCGAGTTCCTTGCGGCGCTGCTTCAGGTACAGGATCTCGGGGCTCTCCTCCGGCGGGCGATAGGGCGCGCCGTCGTGGGCTGCCTCTTGCGGAATGGGGATCTCGAAACGCGCGCGGAAGGCGGCCAGGTCCTTGTCGCTGAGCTTCTTTTCCTGATGGGTGGCGTTCCGGGCTTCAGCCGAGCCCAGGCCGTAGCCCTTGATGGTCTTGGCCAGGATCACGGTGGGCGCGCCGCGATGCTCGACCGCGTATTTGTATGCGTTATAAACCTTCTGCGGATCGAGTCCGCCCAGGCGCAGGCGGCCAATCTCTTCGTCGCTCCTGTGCCCTACCAGCTCCAGCAGTTGCGGGTACTTGCCGAAAAACTTCTCGCGGATGTAAGCGCCACCCTTTACCTTGAAGCTCTGATAGTCGCCGTCCACGCACTCTTCCATACGCTTGAGCAGCAGGCCGGTAGAGTCGCGCGCCAGCAGTTCGTCCCAGTCGCAGCCCCAGATCACCTTGATCACGTTCCAGCCGGCGCCGCGGAAGGCGGCTTCCAGTTCCTGGATGATCTTGCCGTTGCCGCGCACCGGACCGTCCAGCCGCTGCAGATTGCAGTTGACGACGAAGATCAGGTTGTCCAGCTTCTCGCGCGAGGCCAGGGTGAGCGAGCCCATGGATTCAGGCTCGTCCATCTCGCCATCGCCGACGAACGCCCAGATCTTGCGATCCGTCTTGGGAATGATGCCGCGGTTCTCCAAATATCGCATGAAGCGGGCCTGGTAGATGGCGTTGATCGGGCTTAGGCCCATTGAGACCGTGGGGAAACGCCAGAAATGCGGCATCAGCCAGGGATGTGGATAAGACGACAGACCGGGCTTGCCCCGGAGCTCGTGACGAAAATTCTCGATCTGTTCCTCTGTGAGCAGGCCGGCAAGGAAGGCGCGCGCATAGACTCCGGGCGAGGCGTGCCCCTGGAGATAGAGGAAGTCGCCGGGTTCGTCGCCGTAGCGGGCGCGGAAGAAGTGGTTAAAGCCCACCTCCAGCAGGGTGGCCAAAGAGGAGTAGGTGGAAATATGTCCGCCAATGCCCGGGTCCTTCTTGTTCTGGCGATGGACCATCGCCATAGCATTCCAGCGGACCAGACTCTTCAGGCGGCGCTCGATGAGGCGATCGCCCGGGTAGGGCTCCTCTTCCTCTACGTGGATGGTGTTGACGTAGGGAGTGTTCAACTGAATGGGTAGATCGACACCGGCCTGGCGGGCGCGGCGGGTGAGAGCACCGAGCAAGTGCGCACCTGCCATAGGGCCCTCTTCAACCACCACCTGATCGAAGGCTTCGATCCACTCGGATGTTTCGTCCACCACGTCGGGCTGTGCTGTATAAGGCTCGGTTGCCTCGAGGTCGGCGGGAGGGGCAATTTTCGTCGTCGTCATAGGTCGTCTCTTCCGTTACAGGAGCCCCCGGGCACGGAGTTCATCAGTTCGCGGACGGCGCACCGAGCGGGAGTCCGTAGGAAGGCATATATCTTTTGATTCCCGATCATCCACGGGCGTTACTAAGAGTTTAGTGTCTTGGTGGGGACAGCCGCAAGAGAAGGAGATGGTTCCCGCACCCCATCAGGCATGGTGCCTCACCTTCGCGAAGCCAGGGTGGGGAGATTGAGTCGAAATGGACGGCCAGCAGATGAGATAGTGCAAGCAAGCACAGGACCGATTACGACCTGCACGACAACTTCGTGTGCGCCTGAAGCAAACCGCAGGAGCGCGTGGTTACTCACCCTGCTAGCTTTCTCTTCATGAACCGCGGCAGAAAGGGCTCCAGCTTCAACTGTTGCTGCCGGGTCAAATACTTGAATCCTTTGATTTCGCCGTCGCATGAGGCAGAGCTCATGGGTCAGCCACTTGCGCTCTTCCACCAGATCACGCTGCATGTAGGCGGCATGTAGGCGGCAAGCGCGATCGGCCCGCCGAAGCCGACCGTTCCCAGCCAGAGGAAGTACCCGACCATGCGCCACAACGAGTACTGGGGCGCCGCTGGTGCGATGGGCCTGGCCATGGGGCTCTGCATAGATGACCGATCGACACGCTGAGTTATTTCGCGGCGTGTTCGCTTGCTGCCGACTGGGTCTGGTCGAGCGCCGCACGCAGGCCGCGCGCCAGCTTGATGGCGTCGTCGTTCGCCCAGAAGTGCATAAAGAACAGGTGTGGTTGATCGTTGAGCATGTGGCTGTGCAGGGCCGTGACTTGAATCCCGTGGTTCCGCAGCTCGCGAATCACCGGATTGACCTCGTTGGGGAGCAGAACGAAATCCCCGGTGATGGCGGCGTGTCCCTTGCCCGTAGGTTGGAAATTGAGGCTGGTGGCCGTACCCATCGAGGGAGTGACTTCCATACCTTCATCCATGATCTTCTCGGTGCGCGGCACGCTGACCTGGAAAATGCCGCCGTTCACCTTGCCTTTGTGTCCCAGGATGGAGTCGATCTGCGCCGTATCGATCGCAAGGCTCTGTTCCGCAGGCGTTGCTGACCCACTCTCGGCCGCCGGTGTGCCGGTCAGGGCCAGCGCGTCGTGAATCGCCTTCGCCGTCTTGACGGCATCGCCGTGTCCGGCGATGTGCATGTACATGACGCGCGGACTCTCATGCAGCAAATGGTTGTGAACGGCAGTCTGCTGAATCCCTTGCTGCTGCAGCTTCAGCATCACCGGCCCGACTTCATCCTCGGTGAGGACAAGATCGCCCATCGCCATGGCGTGTGCCGGCGTTCCTCCGAATGCGACCCACGTGCCCAGCGCGAAGCCAGCTTGGATGGGCGTCCCCTTGACCGTGACCTTCAGGTCTTTGCGGGGCATGCTGAACTTGAAGGCGCCGTCGGGCTGCAGCTTTCCGGGACGCCCCATCGCGTCTTCGACCGGCTTCCACTCCCTGTCGTCCTGGGGCTTTCCGGTTTGCGCCCATGCGCATACGAGCCACACCAGCATGAGTATCGCTGGCGCCAGAATTTTCTTCGTGACCTTCGCAACCTGCATTGTCTTTTCCTCCCAAGCTTCGTGGGTGCGGGCAATTCACAACGACCGGTACAGCCCCTCGATGAGTTCCATGCAGCGCCGCAACAGTTCGTCGTCGGAGACACCTTGCTGCGCTCAACCGATCAGCACACGGTCCAGCCCCTTCCGCGCGGCCAAACTTCAAATATTGTTTCACATGTCAAGCGGCGGAATTGGGGTTAGCCGGCCCTGGTATCAGGGAAGAGAGCAGGAGCGCTGGCTGCGATTTGTTGAAATCACCGACGACAGCTTGGGGAACTTCGGCGGGCGACTCGCACAACGCAACATCGACGCTGTGGACTCAGCACGACAACTGGGGAACCTCGATCTGGCCGGCCACGAGCAGCTCTTCGAAGGCGCGCGCATCCACCGGCTTGCTGAAGAAGTAGCCTTGCGCGAAGTCGCAGCCCAGCTCCTTGAGGTATTTCACCTGCTCGGCCGTCTCCGTGCCCTCGGCCACCACCTTCATGCCGAGCTGCTGTCCCAGCATGACGATGATGCGCACGATCTCGCGCTTGTCGGGGTCATCGTGCATGTCGGAGATGAAGCTGCGGTCGATCTTCAGAGTATCCAAGGGAAGCCCTTGCAGGCGGCTGAGCGAGGAGTAGCCGGTACCGAAATCGTCGATGCTCAGGCGGACGCCGAGACCCTTGAGTTGCGAAAGCACCTGGGCAGCGTTTTCGGCATCGGCCATGGCCACGGTCTCGCGGATCTCCAGTTGCAAGTGGCGGGGATTCATGGCGGTTTGTTGCAGCGTCAGGCGGATGCTGCTCAGCAGGTCCTCCTGCAGCAGTTCCTTGGAGGTGATGTTGGCGGTGACAGCGAGGGGAGGATCCGAAGGATAGCGCGCGTGCCAGACGCGAGCCTGCTGGCAAATCTCACGCAGCAGCCAGCGGTTCATGGGAACGATCAGTCCCGTCTGCTCGGCAACCTCGATAAACTCGCCGGGCATGACCAGGCCGCGCTCGGGATGCTGCCAGCGTGCCAGCGCCTCGAAGCCGGTGATGCGGCCGTTCTCGAGTTGCACGATGGGCTGGTAGTGGACCAGGAACTCTCCACGGGCGACAGCCGCGCGCAGGTCCCGCTCCAGCCGCAGGCGGTCGACTGCCTGCGAGTGCATTTCCGAGTCGAAAACCTCGCAGCGGGCCTTGCCCGCGGTCTTGGCGCGGCACATGGCGATATCGGCGTCGCGCAGCAAGTCCTCCGCCCGGTCGCGGCCAGACGAACTCAGAACGATGCCGATGCTGGCGGAGGAGAATACCTCCTGGTTGTTGAAGGTGAAGGGGGCCGCTACCGCGTCCTGGATGCGGGAGGCCACGCGAATGGCGTCACTGGGATCCTTGATGTCGTCCAGCAGAACGGCGAATTCGTCGCCCCCCAGCCGCGCCAGGGTATCGTCGCCATGGGGCATCAGGGCCAGGCGAGCCACCGCCTGGTGCTTGCGGAGAGACGACGCCAGCCGAACTGCGAGCTCCACGATCGCCTCGTCGCCGGCGGCATATCCGAAGCTGTCGTTGAACTTTTTGAAATCGTCCACGTCGATGAACAGGACGGCAAATTTGTATTCCGGGTGGCGCCGCGAGTAGATAAAGGCACGCTGCACGCGATCCAGGAACAGGGAGCGGTTGGGCAGGCCGGTGAGCGCGTCGTGGAGGCTCTGATGGACCAGCTTTTCCTCGGCATGCTTGCGGGCGGTGATGTCGCGGTTCACGATGACCATCTTTTCCGCCTTGCCGGTCTCATCGAGGATGGGGCTGGCGGAGGATTCCAGCACGCGCCAGCTCCCGTCCTTGT
Source organism: Acidobacteriota bacterium (assembly GCA_023265315.1). Classification (GTDB taxonomy): domain Bacteria; phylum Acidobacteriota; class Terriglobia; order Terriglobales; family Acidobacteriaceae; genus JAHFUA01. Next base: position 64,189 of record JAHFUA010000004.1, read on the forward strand.
GCCGTATGCGGTATTCCAGAGTGCGGCCGACGCCGGTGCGGCGCGCGTGCTCCGCGGCTTCCAGCACGCGATGGCGGTCGTCGGGATGGATCTGCTCAAAAGACGAGGTGGCGCTCAGTTCCGCGGCGGAGTAGCCCAGCACTTTCTGGTACGCCGGGCTGTTGTAGAGGCGGTTGCCTCCCATATCCACCAGCGCGATCATGTCGCCGGCGTTCTCGCTGACCAGGCGGAACAGCTCGTCGCGCTCGCTCAGCCGGCGCCGTATGCGGGAGATCTGCAACTGCAGGTAAAGCGTGTAAATGTCGAACAGCAGCACGGCGCCCACCAGCCCGCGCGTCGCCAGCTTCAGGTTGAAGGCATAAAAAGGATCGACCTGGGTATACAGCAGGGGCAGCAGGAAGGACGTGATGCCCGCCGTCAACAACAGCGTCACCAGGACGGCCAGCGACCACAACCACCACTCGCGCCGCTCCGCCTGGCGCAGACGAGTGCGCACCGGCTCGCCCGCTCTGGTGGCGCTTCTGGGCATGCCCACCTAGCCTAAGCCCAAAGGTAATCATCCCCAACTAACGGAAGTACAGGGGTGGACTGCGCTGGTAGGCGGTGACCCGGCGGATGCCGGGCTCAATGACCCAATGACTCAATCTCCTTATCCACGGGCCCGGCCTGGCGCATCCAGCGCCACATGAGCGCGGCTGCCGCCACCATCGCGATGATAAGGACCGCCACTAGAACCAACCAGCCCAAGTAACGTTCGGGATGGCGGACCAGGAGGACGAAGTGGCGTCCGTAGCGGGCCGCCGCCCACGCCAGCAGACCGTAGCGGAGGGCGCGCCCCACCGCCACGGCGCTGAGATATCGCCGGGCGGGATAGTTCAAAATGCCAGCCGCGGCGAGGACCACCGTCGCCGGGAACGGTGGAGGAAGAAGCGTGGCGCCGATCAGAGTGCCTCCTCCCCACTGGCGGACGAAGTCGAGCAGGCGGTGCGCCCTGCTCTCGCCGAATTTGCGGGTGAGGTAGGCCTCACCGGCCTTGCGGGCAAGCGAATAGGTGATGAAAGAACCGATCACCGCCCCGGCAGTGGCGACCAGCGCGTAGGAGTACCAGGGCTGGCGGTGCCGCGCGGCCAGGACGACGATTACCAGATCGAGACCCCCGAAGGTGGGCACGGGCGAGCTATCTAGGATGGCCAGCGCCAGCAGGCCAAGAACCCCCAACGAACGCAGGGCGGCTTGCCAACTGGTGTGACGGGGAGTGCGCCGGGCAGCCCGCCACAGCAAGCTAGCCAGCGGTCGCCAGAACGGAGGAATCTGCCATTGAGTCATCGAGTCATTGGGACAATTGTCTCATCGAGCCATTCATTCCACGGACTCATGGAATCGCTTCCTGGGCCCGAAGTGGGCGCGCCAGGAAGTAACCCCGGCCTGCCGGGCGCCTTTGGACGCGAAAAAAAACACCGCGGTGTCCGCTCCCACGGTCACCGGGTGTCTCCCGCTAGCTTCTCACTAACAAGCCGAGAACGCAGAACTTAGTGCCCGGCAGGTTTCTCTGATTTCTTGGGCGCGGCGGCCGGTGCTTTGGCCGGCTTAGGCTTCCAGAAATCCGGGTCCGCTTTCACCCACTCATCCGAGACGTAGCTCATGCGCGGATTAAACTGGAACAGGTTCGATTGGCTTGACTCTATGGTCGCAGCCTCCAGCTCCCTCAGCTTTTTCATGCCTTCTTCGCCCATATTGGCCATGAACTGCTTGCCCTGGGCGAAGCCGCGGTCGATTTCTGCCGCGGACTTCATCGGCGTGAAAACGACGTAGGTGCCACCGGCGGAGCCATAAGCAGCGTGGTATGTGGCCCAGTGAACGTCGGGTATCTTTTCGTAAGCCGCGGTCACCAGCTTGACCAACTCGTCCCAGTCCTTGTGGTGCCCGGGACGAACGTGAAAGACGGAGATCTCGAAATAGCGCATGTGGGCAATGTGGACCGACGAGGCGCGCAGGCTGTATTCCTCGCTGTACACAAACTCGCCCGCGTCGGTCTCGCTCAGCAGTTCACCATCGACCAGCCCGGCGTGGTCCAGCTCAGCGGCAAGCTTGGCATTCTTCTGGGTCGCCAGGTTGTCCTTCTCCCAGGCTTCGAAAGAATCGTAGCCGGTGAGAAACAGGGAGCGTGATTTGCCGGAAAGGGAATCGGCCGCCAGGTAGTGCGTCGGCCATTTCGCGTTCCTGAATGCCTGCACAAACGCGCTTTCGGTTTTCTCGTGCGTCATGCCGCTTTTGCCTGGTTTCACAAACTCGCGGAAGATGACGAGCACCTTGGGCGGCGTCATCGCACCTGCTGATTTTTCCTGCGCCGCGACCGTCCCCACCCCCCCAAGCAGTACGGATGACGCCAACAACCAGCCCGTGAGTCTTTTCATGGATGCTCACCTCCTGGGATCCCAAGTCACTGCTGGGCTCCGCTTTTTGAGCGGAGCGGAGACTATCGGAGAGCCCAGCCTTAAGTCAAGCGGGGCGTTTAGGTCATCGAGCCATTGATTCACGGAGTCAGGGCTGTTTTCCGTGACCCAAAGATCCAATGGATCAATGACTCAATTCTCCCGTCGCTGTTGCTCCGTGGTTAGAAACTCACCTCTTGGCCTCGAAGTGTGCAGCGTCGAAATCGTCTTGGCCTGCTCGCGCAGCTTGAACT